>DATDPZ010000142.1:0-9540 GCA_035292525.1 Chitinophagaceae bacterium | reverse complement strand
AATTACTGCAACTGGTAAATGAAAAACATGTAACCGGATGGGATGATCCCCGGATGCCGACCATCAGTGGCATGCGCCGTCGTGGTTATACTCCTGAAAGTATCCGGGAGTTTTGCGACAGGATCGGTATTGCAAAAAGAGAAAATATTGTAGATATCGGTTTGCTGGAATTTTTTGTAAGAGAACATCTTAATAAAATTGCGTTAAGAAGAATGGTGGTTTTTGATCCGCTTCGTGTAGTAATTAGTAATTGGGAATCGGGGATTAGAAATTCGGAGATACTTCATAGTGAAAATAATCCTGAAGATCAGAATGGCGGGATGAGGGAACTTTCTTTCGGTAATGAAATTTATATCGAACGGGATGATTTCATGGAAAACCCGTCAAAAAAATATTTTCGTCTGGCGCCAGGGAAAATGGTGAGGTTGAAAAGCGCCTATATTATTAAATGCGACGAAGTGATTAAAGACGATAAAGGAAATGTGACTGTACTACAATGCAGTTATATTCCGGAAAGTAAAAGCGGGCAGGATGTATCCGGGATTAATGTGAAAGGCACTTTGCACTGGGTAAATGTAAAGACAGCCATCTCTGTTGAAATAAGAGAGTATGACCGGTTGTTCGTGGTGGAAGATCCTTCCAGTGAGGAGGGAGATTTTAAAGATTATATAAATCCCCTTTCATTGAACGTGGTAACAACAGCGGTAGCGGAGCCGGAACTGGCAAATGCAAAGTTTCATGAACATTACCAGTTTTTACGTAAGGGGTATTTTTGCCTGGATAAAGACACGAGTCCGGATCGGATGATCTTCAACAGAACAGTGACGCTGAAGGATGGATGGAAAAAGAATTAACAATTAAGAAGAAATATCTTATTTATACTCTCCAAACACACTTCTTAATTCATCAGCAATTTCACCCAGGGTTACTTTATTTTCCACTGCTTCAATCACAACGGGCATCAGGTTTTCGCCGCTGTTGGCCCGGTCGTTTAACTGCTGAAGAAGTTGATCAACTTTTGGTTTATCACGGGTGTTTTTTAAGTTATTGAGTTTATTGGCTTGCAGATTCCTGATATTGTCATCAATTTTAAATCCCGAGATGGGTACTTCTTCCTGCATCTGGAATTTATTTACGCCAACTATAATTTTATTACCCGTTTCTATCTGCCGCTGGTATTCATAGGCACTGCGGGCTATTTCGTTTTGAATAAAACCTTCTTCAATGGCGGACACACTGCCCCCCATTGCATCTATTTTTTCAATCAGCTTCCAGGCAGCAGTTTCCACTTCATTTGTGAGAGTTTCTACAAAATAACTTCCTCCCAGCGGGTCCACTGTATCCACAATACCACTTTCAAAAGCAACAATCTGTTGAGTACGCAGCGCAATTCTTGCTGCTTCTTCTGTTGGTAAACTTAATGCTTCATCATAACCATTGGTATGTAACGATTGAGTGCCACCGAGCACAGCAGCCAGGGTTTGGATAGTCACTCTTGAAATATTATTCAATGGTTGTTGTGCTGTCAGTGTACTTCCGCCGGTTTGTGCATGAAAACGAAGCATCATGGCTTTCGGGTCAGTAGCGCCGAGATCTTTCATCATTTTTGCCCACATCCTTCTTGCGGCCCTGAACTTGGCCACTTCTTCAAAGAGATTATTATGAGCATTAAAGAAGAAGGAAAGTCTTTTGCCAAATACATTAATGTCCATCCCTTTTTCCAATGCTGCCTCTACATAGGCTTTTCCATTACTAAGTGTAAAAGCAATTTCCTGAACAGCGGTGCTTCCGGCTTCCCGGATATGATAACCGGAAATAGAAATGGTATTCCACTTTGGTAATTCCTGGCTGCACCATTCAAAAATATCAGTGATGATCCGCATAGATGGTTTTGGCGGGTAGATATAAGTACCCCTGGCTGCATATTCTTTTAAAATATCATTTTGAATAGTCCCGTCTATTTTTTTCAGATCAGCCCCTTGTTGTTTTGCCAGTGCCACATAAAATGCAAGCAGAATAAAAGCGGTGGCATTAATCGTCATAGAAGTGGTAATATCTTCCAGTTTAATTCCCTGGAATAAAGCCTGTATATCCTCCATACTGTCAATAGCTACTCCCACTTTTCCCACTTCGCCTTCTGCCAGCGGATGATCACTGTCATAACCTATTTGTGTGGGTAAATCAAATGCCACACTTAATCCATTTACACCTTGTGACAATAAGTAATGATATCTTTTATTGCTCTCTTCTGCTGTGCTGAACCCCGCATACTGCCGCATGGTCCACAGTTTACCCCGATACATATCCGCTTGAATACCCCTGGTGAATGGAAAAGTACCTGCCCCCCCAACCTCCGAAGAGGGGGCTGAAGAAATATCTTTCTCAGAGTAAATTTCTTTTAGCTCAATTCCACTATCTGTAATTTTTTTAACTGTCTCTTTCATCTTTAGGAGTTTTAAACCCTCTTTAGGGAGGATTTTTGCGGGACTTACTTCATCATTTTCCTTGCTTCATAATTCAATGCATCGAGCACAATATGGTGCAAAGCATTTTTATCCTGAGCAATAATGATATCCATTATTTTTCTGTTGAGATCAATTCCTTTTGCATCGGCCGGCATAGTTTGTGCAACCTGGTTAATGATCAGCATATTTTGTTCTTTCAGGTTAATAAGTGCCTGCCAGGCAACTGGACTTACGTAAATCTGTTGAGAGCTGTTGTATTCACATTCCTGTTTGATATTTTCCAATAATAATAACTGCATTTCCCTGGCAGATAATCCTGGCTGATTAGACCGGCTGATCAGATTGGGTAAGGATATTCGTTCAGTTAAAACAACCAATCTTTCATAAGCCTGAAGCTGAAGTGGCCTGGTGTTGAATGCAGCTTTTTCTTTTAAATCAACCTGGCGTTTTGTATTCCAGATAAAAAAAGTAAGAAAAGAAATTAAAAGAGCCACAGAAGAAAAAATAAGACTTAGAGTGGTGTTATCCATAGATTCTTTTTAAGTATCGCAAAAATACAGCCAATGGCTTTCTTTTCCGAATTAGTAAATCAGGCTTGTTTTTAGTTTATATTTTTGTTGTTAAATTTATCTCAATGGAAACAATAGTTAATGCACCGGTTTCTTTAACTGATGGTGCGATCAGGGAAATAAAGAAGTTGATGGAGAAAGCAGATTTTGACACTAGTCAATTATTAAGGATTGGTGTCAAGGGTGGCGGTTGCTCCGGAATGACTTATGTGATTGGATTTGACACACAGGATGAGAAGGACAATGTTTTTGAAATTGCAGGTATTCGCTGTATTATGGACAAAGCTCATGAGATGTATCTGTTGGGAATAGAAATTGACTGGCAGGATGGATTAAATAACCGCGGGTTTACTTTTATAAACCCCAATGCAAGTACCACCTGCGGCTGCGGTACCAGTTTTGCAGTATAAAATATTGAATGTTTAATTTATTAGTATAGAGCAGAAAGCCTCCTAATGAGAGGCTTTCTGCTTAACAAGAACATGTTATTTTGCTAATACAGTTTTTACGCCGGTTGTTGCTTTTTGAGCAGGAGCATCATCAGCATTTCCAAGTGGTTTGTTCCTGTCCATATCCACAAGGATTGGCGCAGCCACAAAAATGGATGAATAGGTGCCTGTAACTACACCGATCAGCATGGCAAATGCAAATCCTCTTGTTACTTCTCCTCCAAAGATGAACAGGATGAGGATAACTAAAAATACAGTTAGCGAAGTCATAATTGTTCGGCTAAGTGTATCATTAATTGCCCTGTTGATCACATTTATTTTGGAAATACCTTTTAGTGTATTGCTGTATTCACGGATACGGTCAAAAACAATAACGGTATCATTCATAGAGAAACCAATTACCGTCAGTACTGCAGCTATGAAATGCTGGTCCAGTTCCAGTGGGAAAGGAACCACATTTTTAAGGAAAGAAAAAGCGGCCAGTGTAATGGCTACGTCATGCAATAGTGCCACTATGGTTCCCATGGAATATCTCCAGTCGCGGAACCGGATAAAAATATATAGTGAAATCAGTAAAAAGGCGATCACCGTAGCTTTTTTGGCGCCAGCTTTCAGGTCATCTGAAATAGTTGGTAATACAGTTTTAGAACCCAGCTCATAATTTGCATCAAAATTTTCATAGCTGATATTTGCCGGGATATGATTTTTTAATCCCTCAAAAAGTTTTCTTTTTACAAGGGAGTCTACATTATCACCTGTTTCATTTATGAGATAGGATGTGGTAATGTCCAGTTGATTGATATCGCCGATTGTTTTAATTACCGGGTTTTCACCAAAAGTCAGTTCCAGGTCTTTTCTTACCTGTTCTACGTTAACCGCTTTACTATTTTCAAAATGAACCATATAACTACGGCCTCCACTGAATTCAACTCCCTGATGGAAACCATTAAATACAGCAGCCACACCCAAAATCAGTACAATGGATGAAAATACATAAGCATATTTTCTATACTCAATGAATTTGAAATGTGCTTGTTTGAAAACGCTTCTGCTTGCTGAAGTAAAATATTTCAAGTGGCGTTTTTTACTTGTGTACCAGTCTGTGAGCCACCGGCTGACAAGTATACCACAAAATAAAGAAAGTAAAAGACCCAGTATCTGCGTGGTCGCAAATCCTTTTACCGGACCTAAGCCGAAATAGAACAGGATGATGGCCGTAAGTAAAGTGGTAATGTGAGCATCCAGCACCGGCGGATAAGAACGCCGGTAACCATCACTGATGGCCTGCTGGTAACTTTTACCTCTTGTTAATTCTTCTTTGATACGTTCATAAATAATTACGTTGGTATCTACAGCCATACCAATGGTGAGTACCAGGCCTGCAATACCGGGAGCCGTTAAGGTAGCACCTAATCCTGCTAAAATCCCAACAGTAAACAACATATTCAGGATAAGTGCAATGTTCGCTACCCATCCGCTGGTATTATAATAAATCAGCATTAACAGGAAGATGACAATAAATGAAATCAGGAAGGCTTTTGTACCTCCTTCAATAGCATCAGCGCCAAGAGTCGGGCCTACTACCTGCTCCTGAACAATTTTTGCAGGTGCCGGCAATTTACCTACTTTCAGAATATTGGCTAGGTCCTTTGCTTCTTCCACGTTGAAGTTTCCCCGGATCTGGGATCTTCCCCCTTCAATTTTTTCATCAGCAACAGGTGCAGAATAAACTATATCGTCAAGTACGATTGCAATTGGAATTCTTTTCTCCGCACTTTTAGCGGTAAGTGTTGCCCAATCGCTGCCCCCTTTGGGGTTCATACTCATTTGTACAATCGGGTTACCGGTTATGGGTTCAAAATCCTGGCTGGCATTGGTCACTGCGTCACCTTCAATTGGGGCTTTATCTGCACCATATGTTTTTATGACATATAAGGGAACAAAATCATTCAATTTGCCTGTTTCATTATTTCTTTCTGCAATGCCATAATAAAAACGGGCATCCCCGGGAAGTTTGCTGATGATACCATCCATGTTAAGATATTCTCTAACCTGTGCCGTATCTTTTATTGCTACATATCCAATAGCAGCAGGATAAGATACTCTACCTGATTTTGGATCCTGGAAAGGGGATACAAACTGTATAAACTCTCCTAGAGATCTTTTAACAGGAATGGCAGCCGTCGGGTTTTTACCTGTACTTTCGGCAGTTTGTGTTTGTCCTCCCAAAAGGGTGGAGAGTTTATCATCCGTAGTTTTTATAGTGGTATCTGGTTTTACGGTTATTGCATTAGCAGAATCAGGAACTGATTGAATTCCGCTCATAATATCGCTGAAAGCCTGGTTGGCCGCCACCAGTTCTTCATCCAATTCTCCAATATTATATACTTCCCAAAATTGAAGATTGGCGGATGCCTGTAAATATTTTCTTACTCTTTCGGGATCATCTATACCGGGTAGTTCAACTGTAATAATTCCTTTGCCTTCTTCGAGATTTATATTTGGTTGAGCAACACCAAACTGATCAATACGGCTGCGAAGTACCTGGTAAGTTCTGTTGATGGCTTGTCCCGCTTCACTTCGGATCACTTCCAGCACTTTTGTATCGGTTGCGTCAAAGGGGATTTGTTCCTGGTTGGCAGCAGAAAATATACCCGCCAGTTTACCGGTACCGGCAAGACTTTTATATTCATTGTAGAAAAGTGAAATAAAATCTGCATCACTGTTTGCCTTTTGTTTATTGGCATTTTCCAAAGCTTTTAATAATTGCGGATCCCTGGAGTTGTTACTCATCGAACGTAACAAACCAGTCAGCTCAACTTCCATAGTAACATTAATACCACCTTGCAGGTCAAGACCAAGGTTTAATTCTGCTTCTCTTGCTTTACTATAAGTCTGGCCAAACCAGGTGATCCTGGTATCCTTTGTACTATCAAGCAATCTTTTTAATCTTGATTTGAAAAGTACTTTCAGCGAATCGGGATAGTCGTTAAAGTCAGTGTACTTTTTAGCTTCGGGATAGGTTGCAGACATATACTCCCGGGCCTGTACTTCCATTTTGTTTTCATGTTTGCGAACAAACAGTGTGAAAGAAAGTTGCCATAAGGAGTAAAGAATTAACAAGCTTGCAAATACCGCTGTTAGAGAACCTCTAAGTTGCATACTGGTAAAAATTTTCTTTTTGCGCCACAATTGCCAATTCCCACGATGGTCTTAAGCAAGCGGCTTTGGGTTTTTTTTAAAGAAACCTCCTTCGCAAAAGCTATGGAGGTCAAGGGCGGCAAAGATAGGGGTTTCATACAGAAAAAAGCTGATAAAAAATAGACGCTAACCCAAATGGTTTTCAGAACTTAAGGCCGGTTCAATAATCTAAAATGAATTAAGTTTAGGGCATGAAATATTTTGCCGGAACATTAATTTTAACCAGTCTTCTGTTGGCTGCCTGCAAACCAATTCAAAAATCAGGAGGATTAAAAATGCAGGGAACCAATTCAAAATCGAAGCAGACCACTACGATTGAAAACAGTATTGAATTAAAAAACATACTGGATCAGTATCCCGTTTATTTCAACAGTGTGTTGCAGAACCCTGAACACAGGGTACAGATCATTTTTACCCGGATAGAAAGGGGCGAAAAGAATACGGTAAAATTTACCGATCATTATTTTAATGTTAATGAAAACGAATATTTCTATCCTGCTTCCACGGTAAAATTACCGGTAGCCATCCTTGCACTTCAACGTTTGAATGAATTAAATATTCCGGGCCTGGATAAAAATACTTCAATGAATACGGAAGAAAGTGAAATTGCACATTCGCTGGTGTACAATGATCCCACAGCTGCTGATGGCAGGCCCGGTATTGCCCATTACATCAGGAAAATTTTATTGGTCAGCGATAATGATGCGTTCAACAGGCTGTATGAATTTTTAGGCCAGGAGTATATAAATAATTCTTTACACAAAATGGGATATACCGATGCACAGATTATTCATCGTTTAGAGATCAGTTTAACAGAAGAACAAAACCGGTTTACAAATGCAGTTAATTTTTACGATACCAGCGGTCAGCTTATTTATGCAAAACCTGTTGAGATAAGTAAACTGAAATATTCAGACAGAGGTGCTCAACAATCTAAATACAGGATGGGGAAAGGGTTTTACCGGCTAGGACAATTGATTAATGACCCGTTTGATTTTTCTTTAAAAAACCAGCTGACTTTAAAAAGCCTGCACGGTATTTTAAGGAGTGTGATTTTTCCTGAATCGGTTGCTGCTGATCAGCGATTCAACCTGAAAGAGGATGATTATTTATTACTTAGAAAATATATGTCCATGATGCCGGCAGAGTCAGCATTCCCTGCATACGATTCAGTCAATTATTGGGATAATTATGTAAAGTTTTTACTGTATGGCGCTGAAAAATCTGCAACCATTCCCGGGGTAAGAATTTTTAATAAAGTGGGTGATGCTTACGGATTTCTTATAGATGCAGCCTATATAGTAGATTTTAAAAACGGAGTTGAATTTATGCTGAGTGCAATCATTCATTGCAACAGTGATGGTATTTTTAATGATAATAAATATGAATACGACTCTATTGGATTTCCTTTTATGAAACATCTTGGACAGGTAATCTACCAGCAGGAATTAAAAAGAGATAAGAAGCAGAAACCAGATCTATCAGAATTTATTTTTGATTACATCAGGTAAACATGTGTTAGTCTTTTTAATAAGTACTTTTGCAAATCCGGTCACAAAAAATATAAATCTGAAATGCAAGCAACAGCAGAATCCGTTCAACTTTCCTCTTTATTAGATCGTTTTGCCGAACCAGAAACATTAAAGATGGCCAGGCTGGGCCGTGAACTCAGGGCCAAAGGAATTGACATCATCGATCTTAGTTTGGGTGAACCTGATTTTGATACACCCGGTCATATTAAAGAGGCGGCTAAAAAAGCAATTGATGAAAACTGGAGTCACTATCCGCCGGTAGCAGGTTTTCCTGATCTGCGGGAAGCCATTTGCCGGAAATTTAAAAGAGACAATGACCTTGATTATAAACCGGAGAACATTGTTGTTTCTACAGGTGCCAAACAAAGTTTGGCCAATGCCATACTTGCCCTGGTAGATGAAGGAGATGAAGTAATCATTCCTACTCCATTCTGGGTTAGTTATTCTGAACTTGTAAAAATAGCAGGTGGTATTCCGGTGCTTGTAAGAACGGCTATGGAAAATAAATTTAAGATTACTCCCCAACAACTGGAAACTTCCATCACGGAAAAATCAAAAGTATTTTTATTTTCTTCGCCTTGTAATCCAAGCGGCACGGTGTATACAAAAAAAGAATTAGAGGAGCTGGCCGTAGTTTTTGAAAAGCATCCGGAGATTTTTATCATTTCCGATGAAATCTATGAGTATATAAATTTTACTGGTGCACATGAAAGTGTTGCCAGCATAGAAAGCATAAAGGATCGTGTAATTATTATTAATGGATTGAGTAAAGGATTTGCTATGACCGGGTACCGGCTGGGATACCTGGCCGCAGAATCAACAGTGGCAAAAGCATGTGAAAAAATACAGGGGCAGTTTACCAGTGGCGCCAACGCTGTTACCCAACGGGCTGCCATCACAGCATTGACATCAGACCTTGCGGCAACTAAAGAAATGGCAAAAGAGTTTGGAAGAAGAAGGGAGAGAATTCTGCAATTATTAAAAAATATTCCCGGCACACATGGAGCCGAACCGGATGGCGCCTTTTATATTTTCCCGGATGTGCGTTTTTTCTTCGGAAAAACGGATGGTGAAGATCTCATCAAAGATGCCGATGATTTGTGTATGTATTTATTGAATAAAGCCCATGTTTCTACTGTTACCGGCCGTGCATTTGGTGAACCCAACTGCATACGGATTTCTTTTGCAAATAGTATGGAAAAAATTGAAACAGCGATGGAGAGAATTAAACTGGCATTGGGTAAACTGAAATAAATATCTGTTATATCGGTTTTGTCTGATCATTTATTACTACTGTACTGTTCTTCAATTCATGGATTGTTTT
>DATDPZ010000141.1:0-4324 GCA_035292525.1 Chitinophagaceae bacterium | reverse complement strand
GGGAAATATTTTTTGAGCAGTAGATTGTTCCTGTTCCACCAGGTAACTTAATGTATCATTTATTTCATCAATACTTTCCTGGTATCGCTTACTGGCCTTGTACATCATTTTTCTTTCAGGATCCAACGCCTGAAAATAGGTGTCAATTCCGGAAGCCAGTGCCGGTTTATCCTGTTTTAACCGGGAAAGAAAAGAGTTAATATCCTCCTGCAAAAAAGCATGAATAGTTATATCGTCATCTGCTGTCCATTTTCCGGCATCCAATTCAAGGTACTTTCCCGTTTTGCTCATGATCTCTATTAACTGAGGAATCTGATCAGGGTTTTTGATTTCCGCAAACAATTTTTTCGCCATCTGCAACTGATCAATTAAATCAAGTTGAAGAGCACCTGATCTTTCGACCGATGAGTTCCTGACATCCACAGCGCCATATAACGGATAAACATCATCAAACCTGATGGGGACAAGCTTTGCATTCCTGTTTAGTTGTTTTTGCTGTATATGGTTGAATGCTGTTTCTGTAAATTTCCATTCTACCGCTGATTGAATGGCCGTAAAATTTTCTTTTATCTTTCTGTCAATTTCTACTTCCAGGTTCTCCTGGCTTTTTTCCAGTGCCAATGTAAATAAGGGGATAATTCCTTCGATCTTTGCCAGGTGTTCTGGTTTTAATTCACCTGGTTCATGGGCAACAATCTCCAGCAATCCTAACAGCCCGGTATCATTTATTAAAGGGCAGGCAATCAGGTTTCTGACTCCTTCTTCATAATAATAGGGCAGGTAATCGTTATCCTTAATATTTTCTTCGGTCAGCTCTTCATAAAAAACCGGACAGCTGTTTTGTTTAAAAAACTCTCGGCAATTTTTACTAACCTGTTCATATTCTTTTTTTGCTCCTGGATTTTTAAAAAGTAAACTGTTTTTGGCATGCACTTCTGAGAACAGGAAATAATCACTTACTTTAAAAAAAGGAGTGATGCCGATCCGTATATTTTTTATTCCAATCAGCAGTCGAATATGTTCCTGCAGGTTGTCGTAGATTACTGCTTCTGAAAAAGAATTTATCGTTAATAAATCAGTTTTGATCTCAGAAATGATTTCACGTTCAGTTACATCGGAAACATCTATGATGGTTACTCCCTCAAATAAAAATTTATCCAGGGGCAATATTTTTTTCAATTCCTCAGCAGTAATAGAATTGTCGAAGGATAATTTATCGGGAAGTAAAAATAAGGGGTCTGTTTTTTTTACATCCATAAACCTGGCATCCAGTTTCATTTCCATTTTTTGGGGTCCGCTTTGCGGATCATGAAAGGCATAAATAAATGTCACATATTTCAGGGAAGAGGTAGCATAAAATTTATGTAAGATCAGGTTGTAGGCCAGGGTCAGTCCTGATAAAGACATATTTTCACGGGCATCATCTGGTAATTGAATGAGATCATCTGAGGAGTTGATAAAAAGTTTTTTAAACGGGGTAGAAGCATAAATGTTTTGAAGGCCGAACGGGTAAGTGACTGCATACAGAGTTTCGTTTCTGGTACTGGCAGGCGGAAAAATAGTGATGCAAAGGGTATCAATTATTTTTTGATTTTTTTTTAGGGATTCCTGGTCATCTTTTGGTTTCAGTAACTCAGTATTTTCTTCCAGATTTTCTATCAGGTCGCCATACAGGCTTTTGGCGCCAGGTATATCTTCAGCAATCATTTTCTTTAAAGTCATTAAAAATGGCTGGAAGGAAAGGAGGCTTTTAATCTCAGAGGAATTATTTGAACCAAAGGGCATAATTTACTGCAAGGTAAAGCCAAAAAACAGCAATCGGGTTTTGATATGTAATAAATTAACTGTATGCCAACGGATAAAAAAGAGTTTTATCCGGGTTTTCATCATTAACGGTTTATTTGTAAAAAAAATTGAAACCAGGGATTAACAAAATTGTATTTTTTACCGGGATAAATATCTAGTTCCCTTTCAATAATTGCTCATCCGTTGTAGAAGAAAGTTCGGGTTTGTCATTAAGTATAATTTCATCTTCATAAAGAACATCCACCCTTAATCCCTTTAATCCAACCACTCCTTGTAATTCTTCCAGGTCATGACGTTCAAGACCCGGTTTTAATAGTTTCTGTGTTTGTAAAAATTCAATATACTCTTCAAATTCATCTGCTTCTTTTTGCTGACCATACACGATAGCGATTTTTCCCGGCTGGGTTAATCGTTCGTTGGTTTCCTTTATATGTACTTTATCAATTCTTTTTTTTATTATTTCGTACCGTACATTGGATGCGCCATCCACATCAAACTTTCTTTCATCGGCCCTGAAACAAATAGAGATCGGTGTATTATGTGCCAGAATGAGCTGGGTGGTTTTCATCGGGTGACTTAGTTTCTTGCTTAGGTCATTGGTCAGTCGTGCAGCTTTGGCCAGGGTGGTGAGTTGCCACATTTTCATGTTTTGTAAGATCAATTCATCAAAAGCTTTCTTTGGCGATAAGGCCTGCCCTATATAAATATTGAAATCCACTCCATCGGTCACATATCTTTCAAAGTAATGGGGAAATATTTTTTGAACAGTGACCTGTTCTTTATCAATAAAACGGCTCACGGTTTCATTGATATAAGCGATGCTTTCTTCGTAATCTTTCCGGTGATGATAAATCATACCCAAATGCGGATCCATTGAGGAGAAGTAATCATCAATGTCTTTTTTTAAAGATGGGGCCGTTTCTCTCAGGTGTTTAAAAGTTGAAAAAATTTTGGTTCTTAAAAAATCATGAATCAGCGTTTCTTCATCACTAAGCATTACGTCTGAAGCGGCGTTGATGTGTTTGTCAACTTTATATTGAATCTCCTGTAATAAAGAGATCGGCATCGTTGTATTTGCTTTTTTCAGAATAGCTGCTACCCTTTGTAGTTGTTCAATAAAATCCAGCTGAATGGATTGAGATCTCATTACAGAAGAATTGCGGATATCAATAGCGCCATACAGCGGGAATACGGATTCAAAAGCTATCCGTTCCGGTTTGGGATCACGGCCCTGTTGTTTTTGAATAATATAATTATAAGCGGCTTCTGTAAATTTCCATTCTACAGAAGGTTGTACAGCGGTAAACTGTTCTTTGATCACTTTATCAATCTGACTATCCAGTGCTTCGGCGCTTTTTTCAATGGCACGGGTAAATAAAGGAATAGCTACATCAAGATGATTAATGTGTTTGTAATTGAGTTTCTCTTCATGATCAGATCCTATCTCCAGGATTCCCCACAGTTCACCATTATGCTTCAGTGGTGCCAGTATCAGGCTGCGGTAACCCTGGGCATAATAAAATTCCAGGTATTCAATTTCTTTTATTCTGTCTTCATTAATTACTTCAAAAATTTTCGGCTTATCTGTTTCCAGAAACAAATCCCGGCAGCAATCACTTACACTGTCTCTTTCCATTACCGCTTTGTAATGCTTAAATAAAAGACTGTTACTGTTGTGTAACTCTGAAAAAACATAATGGCCATTTACTTTAAAAAAGGGAGTGATGCCAATCCTGATATCTTTCAGGCCAATCAGTGACTGAACCATTTCCTGTAGTTTATGATAAACATCATTCTCAGAAAAAGCATTCAGGTTCAGTAATTCTGATTTCATTCTTGAAATCACTTCTCTTTCTGTTACATCAATCACCCGGCCAATGGAGATTCCTTCAAACACGAATTCGTCAATAGGTATGTTGTGACTCAACTCTTCCATTGTTAATAACCCATGATCTTTTTTATTCAGAAAGTCTTCAGGAATGGGAAGATGGGAGCCGGTGAATTTTACATCAACATAACGTGTATCCAGTTGAAGTTCCATGTACTTCATTAATCCGGAATGATGGTCATGATAAGGCTGTACAGAGGTAACAATATCTGAAGGACGGTAACTTGAATATTTTTTCAAGATAAGATTATAAGCGCCAATCAACCAATCCTGCTCCATTTCTTTCCTTGTTTCATCATCAGGTACTTTTATTTCTGTACTGCCAGGTTTTATAAATAACATTTGAAAAAGGCGGGAAAAATAAATTGTTTGGTAAGTGAATGGTACAGAAACAGAATATAAATTTTCATTTTCATGGGCAGTTGGCGGGAAAATAATACTTAATATCATTTCTTTCCATTCATTATGTTTTTCAAGGATGGAAATATTTTGAATGGGATTCAGTAACTCAGAATGAGCATTTGCATATTCAATAACGACATTGTACAATTTTTTAGTTCCGGAAGAACTATGTTGCAATGTTCTGTTGATGACATCCAGTAACGGTTTGAATGAAATACTGCTTTTATA
>DATDPZ010000140.1:0-2957 GCA_035292525.1 Chitinophagaceae bacterium | reverse complement strand
CTGCGGATCATCGCTGGTGGTGATATAGTCCTTGGGCTTATTAAGTAAAATATAAACCAGGTTTTTTGCCAGGAAAATTTTTTTACCATTCAGCATTACTTCATCTTTTTGAGAAACTTTATGACCGGGTTCTGTGATTAGCTTGCCATTTACTTTTACGATCCCTTTCTTTATTATTTCTGCAGCTTCGCGGCGGCCACTGATACCAGAGTGAGAAATATATTTATTAAGGGGCATCAGTTCATCAGTTACCGGTTTAATGATAACCGGTGCAGTGGGAATTCCCTGGCCCCTGATGCCCAGGCCGGCTCTTTGTGCCCTTACCTCTGCTTTCTTTTTATTAAAATATTCTTCCCGCTCTTTTTTTAATTTTCTTTTTTCCTGTTTGAATTGTTCTTTGATGGCTGCATTGCTTTTCTTTTTAGCAAACTTGTCGAAAGGGGATGATTTCTTTTTCA
Source organism: Chitinophagaceae bacterium (assembly GCA_035292525.1). Classification (GTDB taxonomy): domain Bacteria; phylum Bacteroidota; class Bacteroidia; order Chitinophagales; family Chitinophagaceae; genus VBAS01. The sequence goes on along the minus strand of DATDPZ010000140.1, from coordinate 2,499 downwards.
TGTGAAGTATTTACTGTTTTACAACAGGGGTGATCAACCCTGACAAATGTTAATTGACGGCAGGGTTTAATAAAGATGGCAAAGATAGCCAATAAAAAACCCTCCATATAGCCAGGAGGGTTTTCTCAGAAATAATTTATCAGCTCAGGATAGTTTTCCGGGTTTACGCGGATGCCGCATTTTCAATTCTTTTATTTTCATTTTCTGTTCGTTTGTCAAAATGGAGTTCATGTTTTCTTTTCTTTTTTCCATCAATGCTTTTATTTCTTCTCTCTTTTTCTGCATATCCATTGATTTATTTTCCCGGATGGCTTTCATTTTTTCCTGCATTTCATTTCGCTGGATATTCAATTTTTCAGTTTGCTCCCTGCTAAGGCCCAGTTGTATCTTCATTCTGTCCATTCTTGCCCTGGTATTGATTTCTGCCAGTTGTTTCCTTTCCAGTTTCATTTTCTCCATCTTTGCTTTTTGTTCGGGGGTGTACAGGTTTTGCAGATCCGAATGGCGTTTTTTCTGTAATTCGGCCATTTTAGTTTTCCATTCCTTAACCGTGATATCATCTTTCTTCCGCAGGTCCATGAGGTTTTTCCTGAAATCTTCATTAAGGTCCCAGAATCTTTTTTTCTGTTCTTCTGTCAAAGCTGGTTTATGCTGGGCCATTGGATGTTGGCCCCGGTGCATGCTTCGCATTTTCCGATGAGGATTTTGAGCCTGGATTGTTGAAGTGATTAATGCAAGCGCAACCAGGATGAATACTATTTTTTTCATAATTAAATTTTTTAGTAACTGAGAGACTCCAGTGAAAAAGAAAGGTTTAACAAAAATAGGAATTTATTCGTAGAAGGTAGATGAAGCTGATGAATGGGAGGGAAGACAGTTAATGCCCTTCTTTATTTGCCAACTGCCCGCAAGCGGCGTCAATATCTTTACCCCGACTTCTTCTTAATCTTGCATTTACTTTATTTTTTCCCAGGTAAGCAATAAAAGCTTCCACTTTTTCCTCTTCCGGTTTTTCAAATCTGGCGAAATCAATGGGATTATATTCTATTATATTAATCAGATCGACCGGTACCTGCCGGTAAAGTTTGATCAACTCGTCAGCATCTTTGAATGAATCATTAAAATTTTTAAACAAAATATATTCAAAGGTGATTTCATTTTTTGTTTGTTTGTAAAAATAATTCAAAGCCTCTGTCAGCGACTGGATATTATTGGTATCGTTGATAGGCATGATTTCATGCCGCTTCAGATCATTGGCTGCATGCAGTGATAAAGCCAGTTTGAATTTTACTTTATCATCTCCCAATTGGCGGATTCCTTTTGCCACACCAGCCGTAGAAACAGTAATCCGTTTCGGGCTCATTGCCATTCCGTCTGCAGAAGTGATTTTTTCAATCGCTTTTAATACATTTTTATAGTTCAACAAGGGTTCGCCCATGCCCATGAATACAATATTGCTCAGTTTCCTGCCATTGGCTTTTTCTGACTGCCGGTTAATGATGGCCACCTGGTCATATATTTCATCAAAATCCAGATTTCTTTTTCTGGTCATATAGCCTGTAGCACAAAATTTACAACTCAAAGAGCAACCAATTTGAGAAGAAACACATGCAGTAAACCTGGATGCTGTAGGTATCAGCACACCTTCTATCATGTGGCCGTCATGTGTTTTGAAACGGGATTTGATGGTGCCATCTTCCGCATGTTGTACGGTATCAATTTTTAAAGCCGGCAATATAAACTCAGTGTTTAGTTTCTGACGAAGCTCTTTGGAAATATTCGTCATGTCTTCAAAGTTCCTGACAGGTTTCAGCCATAGCCATTCATATACTTGTTTAGCCCTGAATTTTTTTTCACCCAATGTTTCAAAATAATCTTCAATATCATTCAGTGAAAGGGTCCTGATATTTCTGAAAGCTGACTTCTGCATCGGGCAAAGATAAGAAACCCGCCAGCCCCTAAGGGGAGAATAATTATATTGCAGGTCCTTAAAAACTGTTCATTAAATAAAGAGGACACAGAATATTTTTTATGAAAAATGTTTATGTTATAGATGCAGTTAGAACGCCAATTGGAAAATACGGTGGAGCACTTTCTGCAATCAGGCCGGATGATTTGCTGGCTCATGTTATCCGGGTATTGCTGGAAAGAAATGAAACGATTGATGTAAACGCAATTGAAGAGGTGATTGCCGGTGCAGCCAATCAAAGCGGGGAAGATAACCGCAATGTGGCAAGAATGGCATCGCTGCTTGCCGGGTTACCGGTTTCTGTTGCGGGCAATACTGTAAACCGCTTATGTGCATCAGGACTACAGGCCATCATAGATGGCAGCAGGCAGATCATGTGTGGTGATGCAGAATTAATTATTGCCTGCGGTGTAGAAAGTATGTCAAGAGCACCTTTTGTGATGAGCAAAGCCAGTGAATCATGGAGCAGAAAGCAGGAATTATTTGATACAACTATGGGATGGAGGTTTACAAATAAGCGATTAGCTGAA
>DATDPZ010000139.1:0-2148 GCA_035292525.1 Chitinophagaceae bacterium | reverse complement strand
GGCCCGGAAATTTTATTTAAATATTTCTGCACTGCACCGGGCGGACAAGTACATTCTTTTTCAGGATGATTAAAAAAACCGCAGGGACAGGGGTTCATACTGGCAATAAGCATAAAAGATGCAGGAAAATCCAAAGCTATTTTTGCTCTGGAGATGGTTACTTTTCTTTCTTCCATCGGTTGGCGCATTACTTCCAGCACGGTTCTTTTAAATTCAGGTAATTCATCTAAAAATAAAACTCCATTATGGGCCAGTGAAATTTCTCCGGGTTGCGGATTGCCGCCACCACCAACTAAAGCCACATCAGAAATGGTATGATGGGGAGACCGGAATGGACGTTTGGAAACCAGCGTCGAATTTTCCGGAAGTTTTCCTGCTACCGAATGAATCTTCGTGGTCTCTAAAGCTTCCTGTAAAGTAAGTGGGGGAAGAATGGTTGGAAGTCGCTTAGCCAGCATGGTTTTGCCGGCACCGGGAGGGCCGATTAAGATAGCATTGTGTCCGCCGGCTGCTGCTATTTCCAATGCTCTTTTTATATTCTCCTGTCCTTTTACATCAGCAAAATCAATTTCATAATCATATTGGGAGTTATAAAATTCTTCCCGGGTATTTACAACTGTAGCTACCAGTCCGGTCTCCTCATTTTCAAAAAAATCAATAACTTCTTTAATATTTTCTACGCCATATACATGCAGGTTGTTGACCATGCCCGCTTCTTTTGCATTCACTTTCGGAAGTATCAATCCTTTAAATTCTTCTTTTCTTGCCTGGATAGCAATGGGCAATGCTCCTTTAATGGCACGCAGTTCGCCATCAAGACTCAATTCTCCCATGATCACATATTTTTCTATCGCTTCTTTATTTTGAAACTGTTCAGAAGCTGCGAGGATACCAATAGCAATGGGCAGATCAAAAGGGGTTCCGCTTTTTTTAATATCGGCAGGCGCCATGTTCACCACCACTCTTGTCCGGGGCATCATATAACCGTTTGCTTTAATGGTACTCTCTACCCTTTGCAGGCTTTCTTTTACTGCATTATCCGGCAGGCCCACAATCACGGTACCCACACCGGTACTCATCCAGTTCACTTCAATCGTAATGGTAATTGCTTCCACTCCATATACGGCGCTGCCAAAAGTTTTTACAAGCATGCGATGAAGATAGTAGATTTTTTTATGAACTTAACTGCATGTGTGCATTGCTGTCCCGGGCTTGCCTGCCCCGCCAACATCGGCGGTCGAAGGATCATGGTCTGTTCTGTTTCCAAAGATGCCCTTTGGATACTCTTCCATTAGCTATCGGAACTACTCAGCTTTTTCTTATTTTCGGGTAATACAATCTTATCTTTTTAAATGACCAGCAAGGAAACAGCATATAAACAGATAGAAGAACTTGTTCAACGATTTGGTGAGCAGATTGACTCTTACAAAAAAACGGATTATAACGAAACACTTGCCCGTCGTGATTTCATTGATCCTTTCTTTAAGGCATTGGGTTGGGATATGGATAACTCACAGGGTTATGCTGAAGCATACCGTGAAGTAATTCATGAGGACAAAATAAAAATCGGATCTGCTACCAAAGCGCCGGATTATTCCTTTCGCCTGGCCGGAGGCAAGCGATTGTTTTTTGTAGAAGCCAAAAAACCAAGTGTGGTTGTTAAAAATGAAATACTTCCTGCCTACCAGGTACGCCGTTATGCCTGGAGCGCCAAACTACCCATAAGTATATTAACCGATTTTGAAGAGTTTGCTATTTATGATTGCAACAAAAAACCAAAAGCAGATGATAAGGCCGCTGTTGGTCGTATCGAATACTTCACCTATAAAGAGTACCTGGAGAAGTTTGATTTTATCTGGGATACCTTCTCCAAAGAAAGAGTTTTAAAGGGAAGCTTCGACAAATTTGTCGCCAGCGATAAAAACAAAAAAGGAACAACAACGGTTGATAAAGAATTTCTTGCTTCCTTAGATGAATGGCGCAAACAGATAGCACAGAATATTGCGCTACGCAATGAAACGTTTACTGAAGATGATCTCAATTTTACAGTACAGCAAACTCTCGACCGTATTATTTTCCTTCGCATTGCCGAAGCCCGGGGTGTGGAAGAATATGGAAGACTGCAAAAATTATTAAACGGGGACGACT
>DATDPZ010000138.1:0-9422 GCA_035292525.1 Chitinophagaceae bacterium | reverse complement strand
ATCTGTTCCAGCTTGGTCATATTTTCGCCGGAAGAAATAAATGCGAGTAGTAAAGGACGTCCTTCATTTGTCAGTCCGTATTTTTCAAGCTTAACATTAGAACTTGCGTTTGTTGACAGGTGTTGAAAATAATCTACAATTTTCCAATGAGGAGTATAGCGGCTGCCGATTTTGTAACCCAGGAAATCTTCAGGGGATTTCAACTGGGCATTTACTGAAAGAAAAAAAATGAAAAAACTGCAACAATTAGTTTTTTGTGCATGGGGTTGATTTTAACCGGCAATTTAAGAAAGAGTAAAGGATTGACCATGCCATAAAAAATATAATCCGGTAAAGCCGGTATTTTAATTTATTTCTTCAGAACCCCTGCCTGATTTACCATTACTTATTGTAACTGATTAAATCTTTATCCCGATTTGATGATAAATATTCAAGAACTCTTTAATTTGCCGGTAAGTAAACAGCCCGTCAATGAAAAGTTATAAACTCCTTTTCTCCGTAATCTTGTTATTCATAGTTTCCTGTAAAACCGGAAAGAACCTGAAAACACAGATCAATCATTATCAATATAACATACAAAAAAAGATTATCAGTGAAAATGGAGCGGTAGTATCGGCACATCCACTGGCCAGTAAAGTGGGTCTGGCAGTATTAAAAAAAGGAGGCAATGCAGTGGATGCTGCCATCGCTACACAATTTGCATTAGCCGTTGTGTACCCGGGTGCAGGCAATATTGGCGGAGGTGGTTTTATGGTTGCAAGACTGCATGACGGGAAATTAATCTCAATTGATTACCGGGAAAAAGCGCCGGGCACGGCACACAGGGATATGTATCTTGATAACGAAGGTAACCCCAAATTTGATCTGAGCCAATCGGGACATCTGGCTGCAGGCGTACCGGGTACTGTAGCCGGTATTTTTGAATCACTTCAATATGCCAAACTTTCAATAGAAAAACTTATTCAGCCAGCCATTGATCTGGCAGAAAAAGGATTTGTGATTTCTGAAAGCGAAGCAAGATCCCTTAATGGATTAAAATCTTCTTTTGAAAAATATAATACCATAACCCCTGTTTTTGTAAAAAATACTTTATGGAAAAATGGCGACACCCTTATTCAAAAAGACCTGGCAGAAACATTAAAAAGAATAAAAAAATCTGGCGCCAAAGGTTTTTATGAAGGAGAAACGGCCAGGCTTATTGTAGAAGAAATGAAAAGAGGCAATGGTATTATTTCCCTGGAAGATTTAAAAAATTATCATGCAAAAGCAAGAACACCACATATTTTTAATTACAAAGAATATAAAATTGTTGGCATGCCCATGCCCAGCAGCGGCGGGCTTTTATTGAACCAGATGATGAAGATGGTTGAATATAGAAATATTGGACAAATGGGTTTTCATTCTGTACAGGCTGTTCAATTAATGACAGAAGTAGAAAGAAGAGCTTATGCAGACCGGGCAGAATATATGGGTGATGAAGATTTTTATAAAGTGCCGGTAACGATGTTATCGAACGAAGTGTATTTGCAAAACAGGATGAAGGATTATGATCCTGCTAAAGCAACACCCAGTACCATAATTAAACCCGGTTTTTTACAGAAAACTGAAAGCGAAGAAACAACACACCTGAGTGTAATAGATAAAGAGGGCAATGCGGTGGCTGTGACTACAACACTCAACGGTGGTTATGGCAGCAGAACAGTAGTAGGCGGTGCCGGTTTTTTATTAAATAATGAAATGGATGATTTCAGTATCAAACCCGGTGCGCCGAATATGTATGGAGCTGTTGGTGGCGCTGCCAATGCCATCATGCCGGGTAAAAGAATGCTCAGTTCTATGACGCCCACTTTAGTGCTCAAAGATGATATACCATTCCTGGTGGTGGGTACACCGGGAGGTACTACCATTCCAACATCAGTTTTTCAAACCCTCATCAACATTATCGAATTTAATATGAGTACGGAAGACGCCGTATGGAAACCAAAGTTTCATCACCAGTGGTTACCAGACAGGCTGGACCTGGAAAAAGGATTTCCCGAAGAGGTAAAAAAATCGCTGGAAGCTATGGGCTATCAAACTTATATAAGAGGAGCTATCGGCAGAACAGATGTGATAAAAATATTACCCGGAGGAAAATTTGAAGCTGTGGCAGATAACCGTGGTGATGATTCAGCGGAAGCCTGGTGAATCACAATTAACAATTAATAGATAAGAATGCCAGAAATTGGAAATGAGTACCTGACTACTGTAATAAAACGGTTTAACTATTACAAAGATTTAGGTGATAAAACTTTTGCCCAGCTGGAAGAAAAAGATTTTCATTTTCTTCCTTCATCTATATCCAACAGCATTGCCATCATTGTGCAACACCTTGCCGGCAACATGCATAGCCGTTTCACAAATCTTCTAACGGAAGATGGTGAAAAACAATGGCGCCAGAGAGATGCTGAATTTGAAATTCACAATTATTCCAAACAACAAATTATTGACATTTGGGAAAAAGGATGGCATTGTGTTTTCAACAGCCTTAATTCCTTAAACCCAGACGACCTTTTAAAAACGGTTACCATCCGGAATGAACCGTTGACAGTAATGGATGCTATCAATCGTCAACTGGCACATTATCCTTATCATATTGGCCAGCTCATCTTCGTTGGTAAAATGATCAAAGACATTGCCTGGAAAAATCTTTCTGTGCCCAAAGGACAATCACAACAATACATTGCAGGTAACCAGGTAAAAGATCCGGCAAAAAAATACTAACCATTTCCCTTTTCGTTTCCCGGTATCAAATCTTGAATTGCTACTTTGTTCTTTTTTTGCCCACTATTTGTCCTACCGATTTAAATTTATACTTTTACCGGCTTTAAGTCCAGCAGGTGTGTGCTTACTACCCGGGAAAATCCTCTCTGAAAACCGATTATAAAACCTATCGGTAAATAACAAAATATGAAAATTTTATTCTTATTACTTTCCCTGTTTATAGTTCTTAGTGTCCGTGCACAGGTTCAGTTTGGTCTTTTTGCCGGTCCGCAAACAACCGGCGTACGTTATTTAATTAATGACGATAAACAGGAATCTGATTTAAAGACCGGGATAAACCTGGGAGCACAATTTAAAATTCCTTTTGAAAACAAGCTTAGTTTTGCACCTGCCATCATGTACAATTTAAGAGGTTATAAAGTACAATTCAATGCCACTTCTTTTCCGCCAGACAGTGCTGCAATTAATAACAATACAAGTTTTCATACTATAGAACTTGCATTTCTATTGCAACATGATTTTAACCTGGATCCGGGCCATGCTTTTATCCGGTTCGGACCTTCACTCGATTTTGCACTTTTGGGAAACGAAAAATACAATACCGCAAACAGCGCCGTGGACCGGAATATGAAATTCGGTTTTGGCGATTATGGTCATTACCTGGCATCGGCCATTGTACAATTGGGTTATGAATGTACCAACGGGGTATTCTTCTTTGGCCATTATAATTACGGGCTTACTTCGATGAACAATGCAGATCATGGACCTGAAATCGGAAACAGGGCTGCCGGTATTTCTATCGGGAAGTATTTTAACCGTAAAAAAATTGTAATGGATACAAAGAATAAACAATAAAATAAACAAAGTTGTTCTTTATCTTTCATAGTCAGTTCTTTTCTCAATACTTTGTTAATACTGCTTAAAAGATAACACCGGATAAACTGCTTTATGGTTTCTATCTTACTGCCTGTTCTAAAAAATAAACCTGTTTTAGAATTTGGTAAGTACGAATAGATATAGTTCAACAACAATATTATGGTATTGTATTTGCGCTGAACTGCTGATTCTCTATTTTTACAAACATTAACCCCGTTTTTGAAGCGATTAAAAAAAATATTGACCTGGTTCTTTTTCTCTCTGTTGTTCCTGATGATCACAGGAGCTATCATCCTTAATTCCAATTGGGGTCAGAATTTTATTGTCAAACAGGTTTCCAACAGGCTTTCAAACAATCTGAAAGCAAAAATCAGGATCGGTTATATAAGTTTTTCATTATTCAACAGAATGAACCTGGAGGGATTGCTGATGGAAGATCAGAAAAAAGACACATTGCTTTATGCCGGTAAAATGATGGTTCGGGTAACTGACTGGTTTTTTTTAAAGAACAAAATTGATCTGAAATTTATTGGACTTGAAAATGCGGTGATCAACCTGAACCGGCAGGATTCTGTGTGGAATTATACTTTTTTACAGGATTATTTTTTTGCGGGCACTTCTACAGGCCCTAAAAAAAGCATCACTTTTGATCTTAAAAAAATTGAACTCAAAAATGTGTTGCTCAGTAATAAAGATGGTTGGCTTGGCGTAGACCTGATAGTCGCATTAAACTCATTTGAACTGGATGCTAAAGAAATAAATTTCAGCACCAGAAATGTTGATATCGGTTTTATGGTTTTATCAAATCCAACTGTTCAAATAAAAAATTATGCAGGGTTAAAACCCAACCGCATTCCAACAAATGACACGGTACAACTAATAGAAAAAAGTGACAGCATATTAAAATGGAATGTGGGTGATTGGAAAGTGAAAATTGACAACGTAAAAATCACAGAGGGTGTTTTCAAAAATGAAAAACAATCCGATTCCCCGTATTTCACGCATTTTGACGGCAGACTCTTTGAATTTTCCGGTATCACCGGAAACTTTAAAAACGTGAAGATGATCAACGATACCCTGACCACTTCCCTGAGCCTGGCAAGTAGGGAAAGAAGCGGACTGGAAATAAAATCCTTTTTATCAGATTTAAAAGTTACTCCCGGGGGGATGGCTTTTACCGACCTGGAAATTAAAACCAACAAAAGCATTATCAGGAATGCTTTTAGTATGCGTTATACTGACATTGGCGAGTTTAGTGATTTTATTGATAAAGTAAAACTTACCGCAGCGTTTGAAAATTCAGAAATTGACAGTGATGATATTGCTTATTTTGCTCCTGCGCTCAGCACCTGGAAAAAGAAAATTCTTGTAAGCGGCAATGTTCGTGGCAGTATTGACGATCTTTTTGGCAGCGATATGAAAATCAGGGCCGGCAGGAATACTATTTTATATGGGGATATCAGCCTCACCGGACTGCCGGATATCAACAAAACTTTTATAGACTTTCAGGCGGATAATTTTCAGACCACTTATACTGATGCAGTCACGTTTGTCCCCTTTTTAAAAACGATTACTACGCCACGGCTGCAAAATATTTCCTATTTAAAATTTAATGGAAACTTCACCGGTTTTTTGCGTGACTTTGTCACTTATGGAACCATTCAAACCAACCTGGGTTCTGTTACCAGTGACATTAACATGAAACTGCCCATTGGTAAAGCTCCTTTTTATTCAGGGAAAATCGCATCCACTAATTTTAACCTCGGCCAGTTTTTAAATGATTCCCGCATAGGGAATATTTCTTTTACCAGCGAAGTAGTGGGGAAAGGCTTTCAGTGGAATAGCCTGGCCGCTCATCTGGATGCGAAGATTCATGAAATTGTATATAACAAATATGCTTACAAAAATATTATTGCCAAAGGAGACCTGGATAATAAAGTGTTTAATGGCGATTTTTCCATTAATGATTCAAATGCTGTTTTTTCATTGAGCGGAATGGTGGATCTGCGCAATAAAATTCCAAAATTTAATTTCCTGGCTGATGCAGAAAGGGTCAATCTGAAGCAACTAAATTTAATCAAAGAGAACTATTCCCTTAAAGGAAATTTTGACCTGGATTTTTCGGGCAGTAGTATCGATAATTTCCTGGGAAGAGCAAACATAACTGAAGCAACTTTTTTTAAAGACGGGAAATCCATTTACATTGATTCCATCCTGCTGAATTCTTCCTATAATGATGGCATCAAACAACTGACACTGAAGTCGGATGAAATTGAAGGATTTATTAACGGAGATTTTACTGTAAAAGAATTACCGGATGCCTTTACATTATTTTTGAACAAGTATTATCCCTCTTATATCAAAGCCCCTTCCGGAAAGATATCTGACCAGGATTTTTCATTTTCTTTTCAAATGAATTATATAACCGATTATATAAGCCTGGTTGACAGTAATCTTGTTGGTTTTAATCATAGCGAAGTAAAAGGGCGGTTGAATACAACCGAAAGTTTAATTGAATTAAAAACTGATCTGCCTTCTTTTTCTTACAAAAATTTTCAGTTTGAAAATGTACAAATTGACGGTAAAGGAAACCTGGAAAACCTCGCTGTCAGTTTTATGATTGATCATTTAAAAGTGAACGACAGCCTTAATTTCCCTTTTACAAAAATTGATATTGATTCCAGGAATGATTCCACCGATTTCCGGATCATCACAGAAAGTAATAATAAAAATATTCCCGGGGGTTCAATCCGGGCACTGGTAAGAACACATGATGATGGCCTGTCCATCCGTTTTGACTCCTCCCGTTTTATTCTTAATGGTAAAAATTGGACAATAGAAAAAGATGGCGAACTGGATATCCGATCCAACACCGTTTCACACGGTGAAATAGTTTTAAAAGAAAGCAACCAGGAAATCAGTATCCGCACACAACCCTCGGATGTAGGCAATTGGAATGATGTAAGAATCGATATTAAAAATTTTAATATCGGTGATGTCACCCAGATATTTATCAAGTCAAATAATATAGAAGGATTAGTTACCGGGTCGGTTATTATTGAAGACCCTGTTAATAAATTCAACGTGGTATCAGACATCCAGACGGATCAGTTACGGCTGGATAATGATTCCATAGGTCAGCTAAAAGCACATGTTTTATACAACCATAAAACCGGCAAGCTGGCTGTTACAGGACAAAGCCTGAACCCGGAGGAGAAACTGAATTTTGACCTGGATCTTTTTGTGAAAGAACTGGCCACCGATCCGGAAGATGTGATTAATCTTGAGCTCGAAAATTATCCGTTGAAATTTGCAGAACGGTTTATTGGTACTTTATTTACCGACCTGCAGGGCTACGCCACGGGTGAATTAAAAATAGCAGGCAAGGGAAATAAAAGAAAATATACGGGTAATGCTAAACTGCATGATGCCGGATTAAACGTAACGTTCACCCGGGTTTTTTATAAAATTCAGGATACGGAGATCGTTTTCCGGGAAGATGCTCTTGACCTGGGTTCTATGAAATTAATTGACACGGTTACAAAAAACACAGCCACCTTAAGCAGGGGATTGATCAAGCATGATTCCTGGAAAAATATGGAATTTGACATCCGGGCAGAAGTGGATAACAGGCCGATGCTGCTGTTGAATACCAGTTTCAAAGATAATCAAAGCTTTTATGGCATGGCAAAGGGAACCGGTTCTTTTTCGCTGACAGGGCACCAATCAAATATGAAGATGAAGATCTTTGGCACTGCTTCCACCGTTGACAGTTCTTATATCACCATCCCCAATACCAGCAGCCGCGAAAGTGGTATTGCCGATTTTCTAATTGAAAGAAAATATGGAAGGGAAATGAGTGACTCGATGTTCAAAACTAACGAATCCAACCTGACTTATGATGTGGACCTTACTGCCAATGAAATGGTAAATATCAGGGTGGTGCTTGACGAACTGACCAACGATGAAATAAGAGGCCGGGGAGAAGGTAACCTTCGGATATTTTCTGGTACCACCGAACCCCTATCGATAAGAGGCCGCTATAATATTAATGAAGGAAATTATCGTTTTTCATTCCAGTCATTTTTCAAAAAACCATTTGAACTGAAAGAAAATGCAGGCAATTATATTGAATGGAATGGAGATCCCTTCCATCCTATCGTTAAGATTGAGGCCGTTTATAAAACAGAAAAAAAGGTTGACTTTGCACCCCTGATCTCCGGAGTAACCAATATCAGCAATTTATCAGGGTTGAGAGATTATGTGTATGTAATAGCAAACCTCAGCGGAGATCTTTTTAAACCAGACATCACTTTTGCCCTGGATTTCCCGCCCGAAAGTCCGCCTAAGCAGGATCTGTCACTTTCTTTTATCCTGGATCAGATACAGCAAAATGAAAATGAACTGAACAAGCAGGTAGCCTTCCTGGTGGTATTCAACAGCTTTGCTCCTTCCGATGTGAGCACTTCTTTAAGTCTTTCTTCAGGAGTGGACCTGGTTGTGAATAGTATTTCCGGATTCCTTTCCAGTCAGATAAATAAAGTATTGAATAATATTCTTTCCAATAAATTAAAAATTCCCGGTTTATATGTTAATTTCTCCGGCTCCTTATACAACCCCAATCCCTTTGGAGAAGGAAATTCCGGATTCAGTTATGACCGCACCAACTTTAACCTGGCTGTTGCAAAAACATTTTTTAATAACCGGGTTGTTCTCACATTTGAAGGAAGCTATGATGTTCCTTTTCAAACCACCAGCACCCAACTCAGAACCGATGTGCTTTCCAATTTCACTATGGAGTTTTTATTAAACCAAAGTGGTACTGTAAGGGCTACTATTTTTTACAAAGAAAATGTTGACTTTTTATCCGGAACATCCACTTCAGGAAATAATAAATCCAGGCGATACGGCGGCAGCCTTGCTTACCGGAGAGAATTTAATAAACTAAGTGAACTGGTGGGTAAAAAAAACAGATTGAAGGAAAGTAATATTGAATTGGAAAAGAAAAATAATGAATGATGGAATATTAAAGTAATAAGTCGTATTTGGGAATACTTTTATTTTTTACCAATATCCGGCTTTTGCATCTGTGCAGACAGAATTTCGTGACCGAGTTTATCCCGTTTGGTTTGCATATATTTTTCATTATGCGGATTGGGACGTATCTCCAGTGGAATATTTTCAACTATTTCAAGTCCGTAACCAATCAGGCCTACTCTTTTTTTAGGATTATTGCTGATCAGTCGGAGTTTGTTGATACCGAGGCTTCGTAATATCTGGGCTCCCACGCCATAATCTCTCTGATCCATTTGAAAACCCAGGTGAAGATTTGCTTCCACCGTATCCATACCTTCTTCCTGTAATTTATACGACTTTAACTTATTTAATAAACCAATACCCCGTCCTTCCTGGTTCATATATAGAATGGCGCCTTTGCCTTCCTGTTCCACCATTTGCATGGCTGCATGTAATTGTTCCCCGCAATCACAGCGAAGGGATCCTAATATGTCGCCGGTTAAACAGGATGAGTGAACTCTTACCATTAAAGGTTCATCTTTCTGCCAGGTTCCTTTAATCAATGCGAGATGTTCGTTACTGGAATGTTTTTCCTGGAAAGCAATTAACTGAAAGTCGCCAAACCTGGTGGGCATATCCACAGTAACAATTTTTTCAATCAATGAATCCCGGTTGATCCTGTACTCAATCAGATCTTTTATTGAAATAATTTTAAAATCAAATTTTCTTGCCACCTCTTTGAGTGCCGGTAACCTGGCCATACTGCC
>DATDPZ010000137.1:0-9715 GCA_035292525.1 Chitinophagaceae bacterium | reverse complement strand
TGTATAAAAGAAAAGAATCAGACCCGGTAACCCACAGTGGTGAACAGCCTATCGATGTTGCCTATACCACTATTGCATTAAGAAAATTCTACGATGTTTTTAAAGATGAAGAATATAAACAGAAAATGGAACAATCTTTTAGCTGGTTCCTGGGAAACAACCACCTGCACCAGGTTATTTATAATCCCTGTACCGGCGGATGTTATGACGGGCTGGAAGAAAATTATGTAAATCTCAACCAGGGTGCAGAATCTACTGTCAGTTACCTGATGGCCAGGTTTACAGTAGAAAACAATTCTGTTAACTGCCAAATAGAAAATTTCCCGCCGATTACGCGGAACAAAAAAATAAATTATTTACAGCTAAACGGATAAAATTTATTTGTAATAAATAATTCAGTCATCAATCTAAAAAAACAAAATATGAATCTCAAAAGAATCTTTGGTGCTTTACTTACTATTCTTGGAACAGCCGGGCTCATTTACGCAGCCGTCCTCTTTGTTAATACAACAAATGGTACCCGGGAAATAAAATCGCTGGCCATTTACGGTGTACTTGGCCTGGTATTTTTTATTGCAGGAATCGGCCTGGTTCGCACCACAAAAGATGAGAGCTGACCTGTGAATAATGTAATTTATTAATACGGTAGTGTAATATTTTTCAGATCAATGTACATCATCTTTGCATAGCAATAATTCAATTGCAATTTTAAAAATAAAAAATGAAAAATATTAATTTTCTGTTGACTGCTGTCCTTGCAGCCACCGGGTTTGTAGCCTGTACCAATTCGGGAACGGAGGCAAAACAAGATGCCACGAGTTTCAATATGTATGTTGATTCAGTAGGGAAACTTACACCCGTTTATACTACTGCTTACTGGACCACATTGGATGAAGGGTACCAGGTGAGGGTCATAAAAGCTGATCAGTCAATGGCAACACTGGATGCTGCAGACAAGGCAGAAGTGGAAGAAAGTAAAGCAGATTATGCTGCATTAAAAAGCAGCTATGAAATAAAAATTACAGAAGCAGAAAACCAAAACAATCTTTCTGCCTCAAATGATTACCGTCAGGTGTTAAGAAATAACTTATTTGGTGTGGGCATGGTTGGTACCGATTTAAAATTTGATTTTGTTACGGCCGGTAATTTATTAAATGTCTTCAGAACATTTGTAAATACTGTAGCTGATAATAAGGATAACTACACCCGTGAAGATTGGGATGAGATCAAAGTATTATACGAAGCATTGGATACCCGGAAGAATGTAGTAGAAAAAGATCTTCCAAATGGCGATAATACAAAAATTGCCGGATTGAAAATAAAATTCTCAGCTATAAAGGCAACTCACAGAGGTGGAACCAAAGCACAGGAAAATAAAGATGCCAAAACCTGATTACCAGCAAGCTGATTCCAAAATATAAATTTTAAAAATAATATCCATTATTAACAGCAGGTGAAAATCTGCTGTTTTTTATTAAAGGAAAGAAAGTAATACCTTCTGATTGCCGGTTCAATTGAAGATTCTTGATTGTGAAAAAGCGGGTAACAAGAAACAGATTCATCTCCTGTTCCGAATCATTTAAACAGAACAAAATATTGTTGAAAAATATTCCTGTTACCGGATTAACGCTCAAATAAAGACAAAATTATTTTAACTTTAAACATGTGAATAATGTAATCAATTTTATAATTAATGTAACACATATCCCGGTAAATGCATTCATCTTTACTGCGAGTTTGGATTCTTTATGAAAGTGGAAATGAAGTTCCCTGAGAAACCAATAAGCAACAAAGTTATTTATGATTAAAATTTATATGCCTGCTTTGTTATTTCATTAAAATATTTTTAAATCAAAAATTAAGTAAAATGAAACGGTCAAATATTAATCACAGCGTAAAAAATATCCTTGCTGTTTGTTTAACAGCTGTAATGATATTTATGTTTTCATCCTGTGCAAGAAAGATAACTTTTCTGCCATCCACCGTTGTTCCGGCGGCAGAAGGTTATGTCAAAGTAAACAAAGACAATAACAATAATTATGTCATAAAAATAGAACTTATCAATCTGGCTGAGCCTAATAAACTTCAACCCCCAAAAAAGACCTATGTAGTCTGGATGGATGCCAACCAGGAGCTGACTAAAAATTTAGGACAAATCAATAGTTCAACAAGCCTTCTTTCCAAAAAATTAAAAGCCTCTTTTGAAACGGTGTCTCCTGTTAAGCCGACAAAAATTTTTATAACAGCAGAAGATGATGCAAGCATTCAGTATCCCGGCTGGCAAATTATCTTATCCACAAACAGTTTTTAAAATATATTGTTTGTTTTCAGTTAAGTAAATAAAACAAAGCAGCTTTACCCTTACAAGTTAAATAGGCATTAAAATGGATCAGCAAATTTTAAATCAATAACAATTAAAAAAAAGTAAACTATGAAATCAGTTAAAGTATTATTAGGCGTAACGGCAGGTGTCGCCATTGGTGCAGCATTGGGAATTTTATTTGCACCCGAAAAAGGTTCAGCCACCAGGAAGAAACTTTTGAAAAAAGGCGGCAAGTATAAGGAGGCGCTGGAAGATAAATATAATGAATTGATTGAAGGCCTGGTTAAGAAATTTGAGACAGTAAAAGAGGATACCAGTAACCTGATTGAAAACGGAAAAAGTAAAGTGAAAGACATGATTAAGAACTAAATGTTGCTACATTTAAAAAAAAACCGGTAAAGGTCTGTTGTTTCGCTGTTGGGATGATTGATAAAACAACAGACCCTGTTCCGGTTATAATTAACTCCTGAATAATGAAGACAGAAAAGCATGATCAGCAAACAGAAATACCTGTAAGTTCAATTGAATCATTATTTGAAAGAACTGCAGCATTCGGCAATACAACTCTCGAACTGACAAAACTCAGGGTATTGGAAACTACTACCCGTGTAGTCACCTCATTAGTCACACGAATTAGTGTAATTCTTATGCTTTCTTTGTTTTTGCTGATCATTAATATTGGCATTGCTTTATACCTCGGTGATTTATTGGGTAAAACTTATTATGGATTTTTTATTGTTGCGGTATTTTACCTTGTACTGGGATTTGTATTTTACTCTTTCCTGCATCAGTGGATTAAAAAGCCTCTCAGCGAATTAATCATTAAACAAGCACTTCAATAAGCCAACTCATGCAGGAAATCAACTCAGAACTTGAACTCAGAAATGCAATCATTCAATTGGAGGCCAAACAAGTTATTGAAGGAAAGAAGCTCAAAGATCAATTTCACCTCACTTACGACAGCCTGAAACCTGTTAACTTTATTAAAAATATACTCAATGAAACCGTTAATTCGCCTGAACTAAAAAATAATCTTCTTAATACTTCTGTCGGTATTGGCACTGGTTATCTTACTAAAAAATTATTTGAATGTGTTTCTGTAAACCCGGTAAAAAAAATCCTGGGTTCTGTTCTGATGTTTGGTATTTCAAATTTAGTAACCAATAATCCTGAAACTATTAAATTAATCGGAAATAAATTTTTGAGTTTTATCAGCAAAAAGCCGGTTACTCCATCAAATGGAATGAACATGAACGCATCCGGATAGCTGTTATTGAAAATTCAAATGAACACCTTAACTAAATTCCCTTTCTACGCCAAAGCCTCCCTCCTTTTTATAGGACTTTATGTATTTATCAGCATGCTTTCTATCGCACAGGGCATTATCCTTCCTCTCTTATATGCCACCATTTTTGCCATCTTAATCAGTCCGGCTGTTAATTTCCTGGTGAAGAAAAAAATTAATCGTACCCTTTCGATAACCGGTATTATGATTTTTTTTCTGATGATAGTAGCGTTATTTGTCGTATTGTTTGTTTCCCAGGCAAGCCGGTTGAATGAATCATTACCACAACTGATTGACAAATTCCAGGAAATGATCAGCCAGGTGGTGAGCTGGATTTCGGGCTTTTTCAATATCAGTGAGCAAAAAATAAATACCTGGATAGCTGATACTAAAAGTGATTTTTTAAATAACAGCAGTGCCAATATCAGTTTCACCATCACCACCATCAGTGATGTACTGGTGAATACCCTGCTGGTGCCGGTTTATATTTTCATGATTTTATATTATCAGCCCCATTTAATTAAGTTTACTCATAAAATTTTCGGTACGGGTAATGACAGCAAAGTAAACGAAATACTTATTGAAACGAAGTCAATCATACAAGGATATCTCGTTGGCCTTTTTGCAGAGTTTGTTATTGTAGCCATTTTGAATGCTACAGGACTGCTGATTCTGGGAATTGATTATGCCATCCTGTTGGGCATTATTGGAGCTCTTCTGAATATTATTCCCTATATCGGTGGTATAATAGCTATGGCTTTATTCATGATGATCGCCTTAGTTACCAAATCACCGGTTTATATTCTTTACGTTTCCATTCTCTATACTTTCATACAACTGATTGACAATAATTATATTGTACCAAAAATAATAGGCGCCAAAGTAAAACTCAATGCACTTATTTCCATTATTGCAGTAATTGCAGGGGCTGCTTTATGGGGTATTTCAGGAATGTTTCTTTCTATTCCGCTAATTGCTATTTTCAAACTTATTTTCGACCGTATTGAATCATTAAAACCCTGGGGATTCCTGCTGGGAGATTCAATTCCTCCCCTGATGAAAATAAAAATAAAATCTGCTGCTGCTTCCAAAAAATAAAAAAGTGGGAATCATATAACGTTTTCTGAGAGATGTATAACATTTATCTTTCTGATAATGATAATCTTTGTTTTCTGAAAAATTATTCAAGTAAATAATATAATAAATAACATTAACACCGAATAATTATTGATGGATCAGAGAAAACAAAAGCCATCAATTCAGATGCTTTCACAAAAGCTAAACCGGGTTTGTATTAAAAACAGATGTAAATAACCGGGACATTCCATTCAGGTAATTAGATAAGTACTTTTTATGTGTACTTCTGAATTGCAAATAATAATATCCTATCCTTAAAGAGAAACAATATTTATTATTTAAAATAAGAGTAACATGAAAACATTTTTAACCACTTTCTTCGTCATTGCCTTGTTGTCATTAAACAATGAAAAATCCTTTGCACAATGCACAGTTTCTGATATTGTCATTCAAAACGTAAAAGTGATCGGATCAACTTCCACTTCCTGTACTGTTATGTTTGATGTAACCTTTAATATTGAAGACAATTTTGGAAATAAATTTATTTTTATTCATGCATGGCTCCAGGATGAATACCCCAATTATTTTAAGTGCGTCAATGGACAAACAACGGTTAATGGTTCAATCGCAGCGCCGGGTGCAGCTGACCTGGTCAAATCATTCCTGAATATAGGTATTAATAACGATGGGGCAACCCCTTTTGTCCTGAGTGCTTATCCACCTGATGCATCTGTTCCGATGGCTACTATAAATTCCATTGAGAAAGTAGTGCATCCCGATGGATCAGCAACTATTACTTTAAAAGGAGTTATTGCTACTTCCCCCGTTGCCTGTACCACCCCTGTGGTGATTGTAGCGGATCTTTGGTCCAGTCAGTCAGCCACTGCTCAAAGGGCTCATTGTGTTAACTGCGGAATCAGCTACTCCGCCGGTTACCTGAATGTGACTGGCTTTGTCAATTGTACCAATCATATTTATTCCGGTACCATTACAAACAATACCGCTATCCAAATTGATGGTTATTATAAAGTATATGCAGACATTAACGGGGATGGGTATTTTACACCTGCTACCGATACTTTGCTGCAAAATTCAATCACTTTTACTGTGGGTGCGAATTCAACTATAAGTATCAGCGGTCCTGTTCCTGCTGAAAATATCAACCAGGATTTATTTATTGTGATTACTCAAACTTCCGGTGCGGCAAGTGGTGCGTCAAGAGTTATACTTTTCCCATCCAGTCAATGCGGGGCCTTACCGGTAAACTTCAGATCGCTGACTGCCTCCCGTATCAACCGGGCAAATGTGTTACTGAAATGGGAAACAACTACAGAGATAAATAACAGTGGCTTCACTGTGCAGAGAAATATAGATAATTACAACTGGGAGTCTGTCAGTTTTATTCCTACACAGGCACAAGGTGGCAATAGCAATATACCTCTTACCTACACATTCAATGACCTGAATTCAAATACTGGTATGACTCAATACCGGATCAAACAGCAGGATAAGGATGGAAAAATAAGTTTAAGCAGGATTAGTGCGGTGAGGGGTGAAGCACAAAAAACTAAAACTATTGTTTACCCGAATCCGGTTACCAATGGCCATTTTAATGTTGTTTTTGAAGATAAAGAAAGAACTTATGATATTAGTTTGACAGATATGAATGGCCGTACGTTAAAACAATGGAAAGCAGTAACAAATAATACTCTCCGGATAGAAAACCTGGGTACCGGAATGTACTTACTTAAAGTAATTACAAGAGAAACCGGGAATCAAAGTTTTGAAAAGATTATTGTTCAATAAAATTGAAAAACAAAAATTTGTTTCAGGGTTTTAGAAGTAAGAAAAGCTCCTATTTATGAGGAGCTTTCTTATTTTAAAAAATAGACCACACTGATTCATACTCTTTTTTATTGATTTTAGTAATAATATGAATGATGTAACTTATTCAGCCGGCAATGTAACAATAGCTGGAATAAAGAAGTTCATCTTTGCAGTGCAATAATTCAATTGCAATTAAAATTTGTTAAATGAAAAAGATAAACGTATTCCTATGTATTCTTACACTTGGCATTGCTATGAGTTCCTGTAAAAAAGATAGTTCCAAAAAATCATACCCTTATGCTATCCGTATGACGGATGCTCCCGGCCCTTACAGTGCTGTAAATATTGATCTGCAGGGAGTGGAAATAACAGGTAGTGGCGGAAAAACTGTATCGCTGAATGTAAACACCGGCATTTACAATCTTATTAATTTTTCAAACGGGATAGATACATTGATTGCAAACGGAACCCTGGAAGATGCCACTGTGCAGCAGATAAGACTTATACTGGGAACAAACAATACTGTTGTTATAGATAATGTAAGTTACCCGTTAAGTACTCCAAGTGCTGATCAATCGGGGTTGAAACTACAGGTGCATCAAACATTACAGGCAGGTGTATTATACAGTGTGCTCCTGGATTTTGATGCCAACAAATCTGTTATTGAAACAGGAAACGGCACCTATAAACTGAAACCTGTTATCAGAACAATTGAAACAGCTATCAGTGGATCCATCAAAGGTCAGGTGACACCTGCCGGTACCATTGCATCTGTAACTGCCACTTCAAGCAGCAATGTAACCTATACTTCAAATACTAATTCATCAGGAAATTACCTGGTCATGGGACTTCCTGCAGGAATTTATTCCATTACTATTACGCCGGCATTACCTTTAAGCCCGGTTACGATAAACAACGTTTCCGTAACAACTGGCGTAACGACAAACGCAGGAATTACTCTTTTTTAAAATAAAAGTTATTTTTGATAAGCACCCCCTTTCTTTCAAAAGAAACGGGGTGCTTTCTTTTTTACGGAATCACCATCTGCCTGAAAGAAATTATAAAACTCCTGCTTTTCCAAAACATGTGAATATTCTAATTTATTTCTTCTTTTATGTAATGGTTATTATGGCTTATAGTGCCAATTTTGTACTCTATGTTATACAAAATATTTTTAATAAAAAAGTGTTTCCTGTTTTTTTCCGGACTACTGACAGTTTTATCTGTTTATGCCTTTGAAGAAATAAATCCGCTTTCTGAAATTAATTCTGTTTATATCAATAAAATCCACTTAAACTCCGGTACACCTGAATTCAGATATCCTGCTTTACAAATCATCAATACAGATCAGAACAATAACAGCACAGAGTTAACTTCATCAGTACTTAGTCACAGGAATGGTAATGATATGCTGATAAAAGTAAACAGGAATGATAGTTTGGATTTAGCAGAAATAAAAAAAATAAATATTACAAACAACCTGGTGCTGATCGCAGAAGAAAAATTTGATACTTTATTGAATAATATAAAAAATCTGCGGTCTGCCAATGCAAGAAGTTTCTTAATAAGCAATGCATTTAACACAACAAATAATACTTTCAGCAGTAACCAGGTTTTACAATTACTTCAACAGTTAAATGATGAAAAATCCAGGCTGCAACTGGCTAAATTGTCGTACAACATTATTACAGACCGGAATAATTTCTACAAGTTGTATGTCTTACTGAGCAGCAAGGCAAGTAAAAATGAATTAACTGATTTTGTGAACAATTACCAAGCAGATAACAATCCTTTTATTGCAATGGATAATGCCGTTTTTCAGATTTTATACCTGGAAATAAAAAATCAAAGGCCCGAGAGTACACGGATGAATTCGTTAATCAATGTATTTAATACCCGCAAAGATTATTTTTCTGCACAGCAGTCAAGTCAGCTGATTCAATTAGTCAAACTTGAAAGCAACAGGCTGCAGTTGGCTAAATTATCATATCATATCATTGTAGACCTGGTTAATTTCAGCCAGATTTATAATTTATTTGGCAAACAGATAAATGAAGATAAACTGGCAGATTATGTAATTGCTAATTACAGCTCTGGCAGCCGTCCGCAACTGGCAATGTCAGATGTCAACTTTAATAATTTATTTATATCCGTTAAGAAAAAATACTTACCTGTTGAACAAATGAATTTCCTGACAGAAATATTTAATAATGCCCGGAATTATTTTACATGTTCCCAGGCAAATAAATTAATTCCGCTAATAACTTATGAAAGTAACAGGCTTCTCCTGGCTAAATTAGCCTATCGAACTGTTACAGACCGTGGTAATTTCAACCTGTTAACTGACTTACTGAACAGCCAGGCCAGCAAGAATGATTTGATGGCTTATACAAAAGCCTACAAAGATTAATAACTCCTTTAATCAGATCTGATTTGATGCTCTTTATCAGCTTTTGTTTATTCTTCTTTTGCTGTGTTCAGGTTTAATTTCATTTCATCTATATCCAGTCCATTTTCTACCTGCCTGATGACCTCTTCACTGAACTCTCCTTCTTTATGCATCTTCAGCAATAAGGCCCGCTGAAATTTGCTGATTTCTAACCTGGCACTTAACATGACATCCGGTGGAGTGGCCCCCACAACTTCATCAGAATACTTTGCATTTTTCTGTCGTCGTATCTCTTTAGTCAGATCCTGAATCATCTGTTCATATTTCTTTTTTAACTGATCCTGTTTTTTAATCCCCAATGTTAGCGGGAACTCATGTTCAATAAAATGAAGTGTACTGTTGGCTAATTGTAATTGCAGTTCTTTTTCTTCAGCAATGGTATTGTTTTGTGGTTTAATCTTCAACCAGCGTATAAGCAATGGTAATGAAAGACCCTGCACTACCAGCGTTACAAAAATGACTACAAAAGCAAGAAAAATAATTGAATGCCGTTTAGGAAAAGCAGATCCATCATCCAATACTAATGGCAAAGCAAGAGCTGCCGCCAGGGAGATTACACCCCTTGTTCCGGTCCAGGCTACCACCAGCACATTTTTCCAGGTATTGTCCTGGTTATCATTTTCTGATGAATCATGAATAACTTTTTTTCTTTTTTGAAAATAGTTTAGCCAAAAAGCCCCTGCAAAAACCCAGACGATGCGAACAATAATAGTAACCAGGCTGATGAGTAAACCATAACCAAGTATCCGGGAGA
>DATDPZ010000136.1:0-11729 GCA_035292525.1 Chitinophagaceae bacterium | reverse complement strand
GGCGCCAGGCCCCTGTCCTTGTATGTTTGTGCAAACATCCTGCCCGGAACAACAATAGAAAGGTATTGGTCAGATGCCGTTATATTGGTAAAAATACAACTGCCGGCAGTAGTGGCAACCAATGCACCGGTGCTTTTTGCTTTTTTCACTAAAGGTTCGGTGATTCTCCTCAACAAACCAACTGATTCCATTACTCCTCCAAAACACATGGCAGAAATGATCAGCCAGATTGTATTCAGCATACCGTTCATACCTCTGGCTTTTAACAAACCGGCTGCTATTTCATTATCTGACGCTACTCTAACTTCTACGGACATGGCATTCGTAATTGCCATATAAGATTTTTGAATATAACTACCGGTTCCTCCCACTATTTCTTCTATGATCTGCGGCTGGAAGATAACTGCAAAAATTCCGCCGAGTAAAGAACCAATCAGTAAGGCAGTAAGTGCATTTACTTTTTTTATGATCATCCAGATAACTGTTAAAGGCACTATAAACAAAACTGGATTTAAATTGAATTTCAATTTTATTGCATCAGATAATGCAGAAATATTTTCTACTGAGCCGCTATGGGGTGTAAAAAATCCTATAGCTAAAAAAATAATTAATGTAATGACCAGGCTGGGAACTGTTGTGTACATCATGTACCGGATATGAGTAAACAGGTCCGTGCCTGCCATAGCAGGTGCCAGGTTTGTGGTATCCGACATGGGTGATATTTTATCTCCAAAATATGCTCCAGAAATCACAGCACCGGCAATCATTCCTTCATGAATGCTTAATGCTTTCCCAATGCCTAACAATGCAATTCCAACGGTAGCCACCGTAGCCCAGGAACTACCGGTAGCTACGGATACAATAGCACAAACAACTACAGTGGCAAATAGAAAAATGACCGGGTTAAGTATTTGTAAACCGTAATAGATCATCGCTGGTACCACACCACTGATCAGCCAGGTGCCTGCCAGAGCGCCAATCATTAATAAAATAAGAATAGCTCCCATGGAAGAATTGATGCTGCTGATGATGCCTTTCAACATAAACGAAAATGGCACTTTTAATACCAGCCCCACACCGATTGCAACTGCCGCAGCCAGAATCAAACTTACCTGGTTGGCACCAGCGGTAGCCATATCGCCATAATAAATAACGTTGAGCGATAACAGGCCAATTAAAACAACGATTGGAATTAAAGCAAGCAGCAAGCTTGGTTTTTTGAAATGAGCTTCGTTGGTATTTTCCATAAATAAATTTCTGGCAGTCAAAATAGGAAAAAATTTGATGGAATTCTGTTTTACTTCCTTCAATTTAATTGAGTAACTGATAAAAATCAGCCGGTTAATTAACTTTTATCATCTATACAAAACTACCTGGGAAAGATTTTTGATTTTTAAAAAGCAAATACCATGAGTACCACAATTTCTCAGTCTTTCACGCAAAATATAACAAGCACTGAACTAAAAAAGTCTTTTTGGAAACGGTTTATCAATTGGTGTGAGACACAGGAAAAAAACAGGTTTGGCTGGATGGCTGCATCCCTCACCTTACATGGTTGTGTGCTCAGTATTTTAACCATGTTTGTGGTGATTCTTTCCGGCAATCATTTTATTTTCTGGCCATTTATTATTGCGGCTATGGGAATTACCCTGGTAGTAAACCTGGCTTCTTTGCCAACTAAAATAACGATCCCGGTATTTTTTGCCAGTGTGCTGGTTGATCTGCTGATCATCATCAGTAGTGCAGTGGCAGGTGCTTAAACCGGTAGAATATTTTTCTGTAAAATTCAATAGTCACGTTTAATCAGAAATTGAGCCATCTCTTTAAGTGGCTCTTTTCTTTTGGAAAGAACAGCGATATCTTCCAGGTGAGCAATTGCCTCATTGAGGTATTTATTCTTTAATTGAATGGCCCACTCATCAGCTTTACAGTTACGGTAAATTTTCAACACTTTTTCTACTTTATCTTCCTGCTGTTCAGACATCAGTTTTCCCAGCTCAGCTTTTTCCTGTGAATGCTGAAATGCATGTATCAGTAAAAACGTTTTTTTGTTTGCCAGTATATCGCCACCTAACTGTTTGCCAAATTTTCCGGGATCGCCAAAAGCGTCCAGGTAATCATCCTGTACCTGGAAAGCAATTCCTAACTTTCTGCCAAATTCATAAAGCAGTTGCTGGTTTCTTTCTCCTGCGCCACCCAGTATAGCACCCAACTTCAGGCTGGCGGCCAGCAGTACTGATGTTTTTAACCCGATCATATAAATATAGTCGTCCATGTTCACATTATTCCTGGCTTCAAAATCCATGTCGAGTTGCTGTCCTTCACAAACTTCTTTTGCCGTTTTATTCATCAGGTTGAAAATGCGGCGTAAATATCCGGTATTGATTTTATTGAGATATTCATAGCAGGCAATCAGCATGACATCCCCAGCCAGCAAGGCGGTATTTTCTCCAAACTTTGTATGGACTGTTTCCATACCCCTCCTTAACGGTGCCCTGTCCATTATATCATCATGAATTAGTGTAAAGTTGTGAAAGAGTTCAATAGCGGTGGCCACCTGCCATGCATCAGGATTAATTTCATCAAATAATTCATTTCCCATTAAACATAAAACAGGTCGAACTCTTTTGCCACCTAATTTTATAAAATATTCATTGGGCCCATACAATGATACCGGCTGTTCAGGAAAATGCCTTTTTTCAAAATGTACTGCAAACTGATTTGATAAATTTTCAAATGACTGCATGATTTTTCTATTTATAACTTCTGACTTCCGGTTTCTGAATTCCGACTTCCGGCTTCTTACTTCTTAATTTGTTTTTTCACGTCTTTCAATCCACTGGCCACCACCCATTCAAAATCAAGTTGCCGTTTTGTAAGATTAGCTGCCACTACTTTTATCCAAACTTTATCGCCCATTCTGAATACTCTCCCACTCCTTACACCGGCCAGGCAATAATCACTTTCCACATGTTTAAAATCATCATACTCTGTCAGGCTGCTGATACTTACAAGCCCTTCACATTTATGATCAACTGTTTCCACCCAAAAGCCAAAAGAGGAAACACCGCTTACCACTCCTTCAAATTCATCACTCAGAAAGTTCTGCATGTATTCTACCTGTTTGTATTTATTGGAAGCTCTTTCCGCTTCCATCGCAGCTCTTTCCTTTTCACTGCAATGCTTACATTTTTCTTCCATTTTTTTATCAGTTGTAATTTTATCATTTAATACCTGATTTAAAATACGGTGTATAAGAATATCCGGGTAGCGGCGTATGGGTGAGGTGAAATGGCAATAGTGATCAAACCCCAAACCATAATGACCAACGTTATCTATAGCGTATTTTGCTTTGGACATGGTTCGGATACCCAGGCGTTCCAATACATGTTGCTCCGGTTTTCCCTTTACTTCTTTCAGCATAAGGTTAAAGGATGCAGCAATGGTGGCTGGTGAAGAAGTATTGAAACTATGTCCCAGTTTTTTTGCAAATGCTATAAACGGCAACAGCTTTTCTTCATCCGGATCATCATGAACTCTGTAGGGAATAGGCAACGGTTTATCATTTACTTTTATTTTCCCAAGATTTTCAGCAACAAAACGATTAGCCAGTAACATGAATTCCTCAATCAGCTGATGAGCTTCTTTGCTTTCCTTGATCATGATCCCGATGGGTTTCTTGTTCTCATCCAGTTTGAACTTCACTTCCTGTGATGAAAAACTGATTGCTCCTTTTTCAAACCGTTCTTTACGCAATTTTTGGGCCAGTTCATTTAAGACCAGTATTTCATCGCGGTACAGCCCGTCTTTCGACTCAATGATCTCCTGCACTTCTTCATAAGTAAACCGGTGATCAGAATGAATGACTGTTTTACCCAGCCAATATTGTTTGATCTCCGCTTTTGCCGAAATCTGAAAAATGGCGGAGAAGCAGAGTTTATCTTCATGTGAACGAAGAGAACATATTACGTTTGAAATTTGTTCCGGCAACATGGGATTTACCCTGTCCGGCAAATAAACGGAGGTTGCTTTTTCAAACGCTGCCTGGTCCAGGGCAGAGCCGGCTTCAATGTAATGACTTACGTCAGCAATGTGAATACCAATTTCGTGGTTGCCATTCTTTAATAAACGGAAAGAAATGGCATCATCAAAATCTTTTGCATCCAGGGGGTCAATGGTAAAAGTGAGTGTATCCCTGATATCTTTTCTTTTTTTTATTTCTTCTGCTGTAATCAGGTCAGGAATGCGGGCAGCTTCTTCCAATGCCTCATCCGGAAATTTAAGCGGGAATCCGTACTGCAATAAAATTTCTTTCATGGCCATGTCATTCTCGTCGTCCTTATCCAGTACCGATACCACTTCACCCACCGGTCGTTTACCTGTTTTTTCCCAATCCACTATTTTCACCACAACACGATCCCGGTCTTTAGCATTGTTAAATCCTGATCGAGGTATAAAAATATCCGGCATCTTTTTGTCTGAATCAGGAATAAAAAATGCAAATCCCCTGCTGGCCGGTTCACCCGGATTTGTTTTTTTCATCTCCAGTGTGCCGATAAATTCTGATTGCTTACGGCTCAGCACTTCCACAATCACGCCTCTTTGTCTTTTATCTTTTGATTTTGCTTCTTTCAATCTTACACGAACGGTATCTCCGTGCATGGCAGTACCAAAGTCATCGGGCCTTATCAGGATATCTACCGGCATATTTTCCACTATTACAAAACCGGTACCCGAACGGCTGATATCCAGCACACCTTTCAATGCCGGATCAAAGGCCCGTTTTTGTTTTTGTCCGGGCTTTTCCTTTTTCATTTTTTTGGAATTCTTTCTTCCCATAGTTAATTTTTATTTCCGGGTTTGAAATTTTGAATAAATGCTTTAATCATTGTTAAAAAAATTTCCTGCTCATCAAACAGAAAGTGATGCTCCAGCGGTAAGACGTACAGCGGCGCCTGGCTGATTTCTTCACCGAACTTCACCAAACGTACTGCATCCTTTTCAGTAGTAAGGATAATTTTATTGTTGTTTTCAATTTCATCAAATCGTTTTTTTATTTCTTTCCAGTCATCAATTGAAAAAATATAATGATCAGGGAAATGTTGCAGGTAGTATGTACCCACTGTGTCTTTCATCAGGTCTTTCATTGCAAGCGGATTGGCAATACCGGTTACTAATAATACATCCATCCCGGAATGGAGCCTGATGGTTTCCTTCCGGTCAGTAATTTTATATGGATCGGTGTATTTGTTGGCTGTAAAAAAAATATGCTGATGAGGAAGCAGATGTATGTCTTCTGTAATTTCTTTTTTCTTTTGCAGGCTGAGGCCCGGGTCACATTTAGTAACAATGATCATCTCCGCTCTTTTGTATCCCGATTTCAGATCACGAAGATCGCCGGTAGGCAAATAAAAATCGTGTATAAAAAGATTGTTACAATCCGTAAGCAGGATATTCAAACCTGCTTTGATTGCCCGGTGCTGAAATGCATCATCAAGAATAATGCATTGTGTTTCTGGTTTGTCATGAAGCAACTGCGGAATGGCTTCCAGTCTTTCTTCTCCCACAGCCACCGGCACATCCGGAAATTTCAGATAAAACTGCATGGGTTCATCTCCGATTTCCAGGGCATTGGAAAACTCATTTGCCATGGCATAACCTTTGGTTTTTCTTTTATACCCCCTGCTCAACGTCGCCACTTTAAAATCATCTTTCAGATTTTTCACCATGTATTCCACCATGGGAGATTTGCCCGTACCCCCTACTGCCAGGTTTCCAACACAGATCAGGGGCATTCCAAATGAGCTGCTGCTCAGAATATTTTTATCATACAATGTATTCCGGATAGCAATGAGCAGCCAGTAAATGATTGCCAGCGGGAATAAAAGTATACGGAATGATTTCAGGAAAAAATTAGAATTCATAAACGGCTGCGGGGGTTACACAAAGGTCTAAAGGTAAGTCAAAATCATGGCGGTCTTCAATTGCTTCCAGTGGTTCAAAATAACAGAACCCGATTTTCATGCAACCCCTTCTGCATTGTGATAAATAGCGATCATAAAATCCTTTCCCATAACCCACCCTGTACCCTTTTTTATCTACAGCCAGCAAAGGAACAAATATCATATCAAGGGCTGCTGCATTCACTGCTTCACCATCTTCAGGTTCATAAATATTGTATTGATTTTTTCTGAACCTCGTGTCGTCATTTGTCCGGATGGCATGCATGGAAATGCTGTTGAAATCAGTTTTTGGATAGCAAAGAACCATCTCCGGATTCAGAAACTCCAAATAATCGGTGAATAAATGTGTATTGGGTTCCTGTGTTTCTTCCAACGGCCAGAAAGATAAAAGGAAGGTTATGGAAGGAAAGGCTAAAGCCTGAAATTGTATCAGCAGCAGGTCATCATTCTTCATCCGTTGTTGTTCACTTAAAGCAGATCGCTTTTCCCTGAAATATTCCCTTGCTTTTTCTTTAAGCATAATAAAATAAAAATTGAATGGTATTGAAGATTGCTGATGACTTAAAGATAAGAAGGATTAGAGGAATTTGTTTGGTAAAAGCAATGGGCGTTTAGCCTTTAACTATCAGTTAAAAAAACAACCCAGGCTAAAAGCTGACAGTTAAAGGTTATCAGCTCTCCTTTCCGTAAAGATTGAAAAAACAGTGGTTCCGTAATTTCTTTCAGTAGCATAAAAAGGAAATGATTTGTAATTATTCCGGGGCGTATGTTCCAGCACAAACCAGCCTTTGTTGTTCAACAATTTTTTTTCAAAAATAAGCATGGGTAATTCGTCAATATTTCCCAATGCATACGGGGGGCCGGCAAAAATAAAATCATATTGTTCAGCAGCCTGGTTGATAAATTTAAAAACATCAGCTTTAAATACTTTAAAATTTTCAAGCTTCAGCTCTTGTGATGTTTTTTTAATAAACCCGTACATTTTACTGTCTATTTCCACAACGCTGAGGTCTTTGGCGCCACGGCTGGCCAGTTCATAAGAGATACTTCCGGTACCGCCAAAGAGATCCAGTGTTTTCAACTCTTCTATGGCAAGATTGTTCTCTATAATATTAAAGAGCCCTTCTTTTGCTATATCCGTAGTAGGCCTGGTGTGTGGCATCATTGCCGGTGGATTAATTCTGCGCCGGCCCAGTTCTCCTCCTATAATACGCATGTGGCCAGTTTGGAAATGGTGGAAAAATAATGCCGGGGACACACATTTAATTCTTCAGCCAGGCTGATGCCGGAGGGCAGTTCTTCAAATTCAAGATGGATAAAATATTTATACAGCTCCCTGAAAATGGCAGAATCTTTTTCTACCAAACCTGCCATCATCACTTTTACTTCCCGCTGTGAAAGTCCGTTCTGCTGACAAACTTTTAACAGGTAAAATAAAACGTCTTCAGGTGAAGAATAGGAGAAAGCTTTCAATAATTGAATTTGATTTGAGACAAAAATAAGTACAGTGAATTCATCTGTTCTGAAATCAATTAAAATATAACTTTGCTTTTCCCCGGATATATTTTTCAGTAAAACATAATTTGTAGTCAACGATTTACCTGAAACAAAATGCTGGTTTATGGCATGATGAAGTGAGGCTGAAATCCTTGTAATATTATACAGGTTCCATTCGGGTATTTGTTCCGTAATAGTAACTGTTTGAAAATTTTGTCCGAATAAACAATCTAATTGACTCTGTATCTCATCTTTTTTAAAATAATTGGCCGGGACCAGCATGGAGGCTGCGGGGTTATAAGCTATTGCCGTATGCAGGTAGCGCCTGTCCAGTACTTCATTGTTTTTAAAAAACTCAGTCCATTTATCATCCTGGTCATTTGAAAAAGTATAATAACCAAACTCCACAATCTCTTTTGACAAATGCTTCATCAGTGCATAACTGAAAAAAAAATCACCGGCAGTTATTAGTAGAACAGCTTCAGATGGATGTATATCCTCCCCGGTTTTTATATGATATGCAGGATTCAAAATAAATAGTTTAGCTGTGTGCAATGTAAGAACAAATTTGCTAAACAGGTTTCAAAGATTAAACAATGGGCTAATTAATAACTGACATTAACTGATACCTGAAATAAATGAACTTCATAGAATGCTGACATTTTCCGGATGATGTGGGATGCAGCTACTCCTTTTCAGGAAAAGTTTTATTAATGTAACCTATTCCATGGTTTGAGTTTCACAGACCATTGTGTGGGACGTCCGATTGTTTATAAACAATTAATAGAATTTATGCAATCGTTGCGTGTTTTATTTTAGGGTTGTATTAACTTGGGTGTTAAGCTTACAATATGGTTCCGTTTCCACTTTTCAAATCGTCTTTATTTCGCTCTTCCTGCTGGCTGCTTGCAACATTCAAATTCATCTTTTTTGTAAGCCCGGCTGCCGGACAGCCCAAAAACATTAAGCAAGTATGGGAGTTGGAGATAAAGGCATGGAGTTTTGCAAAAGCAGGCAAGGTGAAAAACTATGAAGCACTATTTCACAACCAATACGTGGGTTGGCCTTGCGGCTATCCGCAACCGGCCACTAAATCTACTATTGGTGATTGGGTGCGAAATATACGCGACAATCAAGCTAAGCTCACCTACGACCTTAAATTTGAAAGTGCGGAGGATTACGGCAAGATTGTGGTTATTGTTTATTCTACTCAAATTGCGACAGAGTACCCGGATGGCCGGACCTGGGGAATGCCTGGTCGTTTCAAGATTACCCATACCTGGATGAGAGTAAAAAAATCCTGGATAGCCATTGGCGGTATGTGCGGACTACCTGAATCATCAATTCAATAAGGCTCCGAACTGAATAGTATTCTATGATTATAATGGGAAAATCCATCCCTTAAATCTTTAAGAAAAATAAAATATGCAATACGCTTATTCATTATGTAAATCAATTATTAGTGGTTCGTGAGAGACGAATTATTATGTGGTTTTCATCGAAAGTATAAGGTACAACCACAAATGTTGCTCTAAATTCTATTATTTATCTTTTTCCGGTAGGCGTCGGTGTTGTTCTGGTTGTGGTTTTGATAAAAATGATCGCATCAAAGTCTTTACCTGCTGTAATTGTCGTGTAGGCATTATTGTAATTCTCATCACTGCTTATGCCTCCTCCAAACCATCTCGTTTGCAAGCGCTTTTCAGAAAAAAAGATTGGCAAGCTCTTCTGACGCAAATTAATCATGAAATCACCATCTTTTGCACGAGCAAGGTACCAGTCCAGGGTTCCTTCCTTTGCTTCGGTAACTGTGAATTCCTTTAGTCCCATTCTTTGGCCATTCTGCCAGTAAAGAGCGTGAAAACTGCCTTTATTAAAAACATACGTTACAGGATAGTAGGCACTCCCATATACTTGCTTCAAATAACTTCCCATGGGTGGTGTTCCTAACGCCGGTGATACCGGAGTCTGCGAAAGATGGCTGGCATGGGCCCACAATACAATTTTTTTATCCGGGTTTTGCTGTACAAAATTGAAAAAATTAACCGCCATATAATAATCGCGGGAATTGCGTTGTTGCCTTAGTCTGGAGCGGTCAAAGACACCCATAAACTGCAACAGATTGGTAGTGCGCCAGAAATTCTTCTGGTATTCTTCTTTGGATGACCGGTTTACATAATCACCTTTCTTTATGGTAAGAGAGACAAGTATATCCGATACTTCCTCCCGGACAGTATCTGATATTGTTGAATATAAGTAACCATCATAATCACGACGATGCAATACTTGCAGCAGGCTGTCCTTTTGGTTGTTTAGTATAGTATCCACTTTTCGCAGGTAATTTCTTATGGAATCAATGGCGCCGCTTTTTCCGAATCTTTGAAGGTCGAAGCCCAAAAAACTCACTTTCTTTTTCTCTGAAACTGTTTTGTTGTAATTGTGTATCCATTCAATCACACTGATAATTTCTTCTGTATCGAACGGCCAGACTCCTGTTGAAGTAAGAGCTGTATATGGATCTCCTTTCCCGTACAGAATGTAATTATTAATATTTTCAAATCCCTGATAAGATCCTTCCGTTGCAAGAACAGTGAAGCCCATTTCCTTAATCAAAAATTCCAGCATCCGGTGATTCATTTGAAAGAATTCCCTGGTGCCGTGAGTAGCTTCACCTAATCCGACATATTTTACATCTTTTAAAACAGGTTTCAGCCATTGCAGGTCCTGAAAACCTGAACCTGCGTGTACTGTTTTTAGAGGGTGAGTGTTTTGAGTAAGCCAATCTATTTTTTTCCGACAATCAGCAGCTGATAAAATAGATATATAACTGATTGCATAATTTCCCTGGTTTGCTAGTTTGCCGGCAATTAATAAAGAATCGAAGTTTTTCCCTGGATTTTGATTCTTCCACGATGTTATATCTTCTTTACTCCATTTATAAGTGAACGGATAAATATGAATACTGTATTTTCCGGATTGAATTGCTTCAATATTTATTTGTTCTTCACTTTCATCCGGTGAATTCACAGTCTCGAGCTTTTGTCCGGTGGGGTAAAAAATATCTACCGCCACATTAACTTCTTTTTGCATTATGACCAGGGTAGCGCATTCACCGGTTTTTAAATCCAGGATATAGGAATGTGTTTCATCCTTCAATAACTTTTTTTCAATTGATTTTCCTTGTTGGAGGTTTTCCTGGGCAGAAGCGAAAGCGTTAAAAATTAAGAATATAAAAATCAGGAGTACCTGCATATAATTAATATCATGCGTTTTCAGATGTACACGGGCGGTCGTTAATGTAAACCATCAAATACTACAAAGCTTTTTCAAATTTAAAAATAATTTCCTTTCCTGACGAGTTCTTACTCCATGGTTCGTGTTTTACGAACCAGCCATTCCCAAAATTCATCTCTCAACTCTTTAATAAAGGAAAATATGCATTACGCTCTAATTTATAAATGTACATAATTATTAGTGGTTCGTTAGACACGAACCATGGCGTAGGAAGAAGTAAAGTTGCTGCAATGATGCATTTCATAATATCCTTTTGTGAATTTGCATACCAGAAGGATCTTTGCAAAAACCCCGCTTTTGACATGAAACCAATTTGCCTGCCCAATATTTATAATTTTCTGTCAAGCCAATGAATGATATTCAGAAGAAGCTGTGGATTTTGTTTTGCATCAGGATGATTCATACCCATTTTATTTTGTTGCGGGCCTGATAATTGGGCACTAAACATAGCCGCTTCTCCAAATATCACGATCCTACCTTTGCCATATTCCATAAAAGCTCCGTTTACAAGTCCCTGCCCGGAAATGACGGCTGTTGTATCATTTAGCATTGATGTTACTGACGGTAAGAAAATTTGATAATCATCACTTAATTTGGAAATGATTGTTGCTTTTCCCGGAGCTATAAATCCTTGCCCGGTAAAGATCCGTATGCTATCAATCTGCTCTGATTTATTTCTTCCATTTGTTATTTTATTTGATGTAAGATTTTTTCGTATCCTGGAAAAAACTTCAGGTTTTTTATCTTTTCTGTAAGCAATTCCATTTATAAAATTAAACCCGAATGAAATTGCAATTTGCCCCGCCGCACCCGGAAAAGGCATATGGTCAGCAATCAGGAACAAGCTTCCTCCATCATGCACCCATTTTTGCAGAACCGTAACCTCTTCTTTGGTAAATGCAGATATGGCCGGTAATTTCCATTTGCCTGTATCGGGTAATGCATTTGCTATTACCAAAATTTTAGTTTTTGATA
>DATDPZ010000135.1:0-2945 GCA_035292525.1 Chitinophagaceae bacterium | reverse complement strand
TAATACCCGAAATAATAATACCAGTCGAAAGTGGTATTGACCGGCAGGTTGGTCACCTGGGCCGGTGGATCACTTTTTACAGGGAAAAGAAGAGAGATTATACCTAAAGCGATGGCCGCATAAAGAATCAATTTTTTCGGTGGAAAAATTTTGGGATTGGATATTCTCAACACATGAATCCAGATAACAATAATGGTGATCAGCGAAAAAACAATATGACCAAACAAGGCAACCTTAAAAAATCCTCCCACCACATTCAGGTCGTTTAATAAAAATGCACCAGCGATAGAAGGGTCAAAAACAGGCAGGCCGGAAAAAAATTTTGCTGTTAGATAACCCGTCAGTTTCGCTTTCTGATCCCATACCAGTATATAGCCGGTAACGCCAATCAGGATAACAATCAGAAAAGAAATGACTCCGCTTATCCACGATACAAGTCGTTTAAATTTTCCACTGACAAGTGCATAAATTAAATGCAGGAGTATAAAAATAATCAGTAAGTCGGATGAATAGCGATGGATGCTTCTCATCCAGCCATTAAAATAATTACTGGAAATAGCTTCTACCGAATCCCAGGCATGGCGGGGATTTACATTGTAAAAAATAAATATATAGATACCGGAAATACAGGCAATGCTGAAAAGCAGGATGGCCATATCTCCTAAATGATACAGGGGATTTAAGTCTGTGGAATATATCTTTCCAAACGAAGATGAAAATTTTTGAAATAAAAGGTGTCCGCGGGTATGTTCTTGCGGAGCAGGTTGAGCAGTTTCATTTTTAATCATCCTGTTTTTTTTGTTACAATGAAGGACTTTAAAAAAAGTCCGCTGACAATTCCGATCATGAGCAGGCCGGTAAAAGTGGAAATAATAAAACTCCAGTCTAATTTATAAGATTTTGAAAGAGGGTCGTAAGTAAAACATTTCAGGTAAAAGCCTTTGATGATTCCCGGTCTTGTTTTTTCCGCTGCCGCTTCCATGACAGCCAGTTTAATATCTTTTTTTGATGGATTAATTCCATAAATATACCTGGAAATTCTTCCACTGGGTGTCAGTACCACCAGTAAAGAGGGATGATCAAATTCTTTTGTGACCGGGTTGTAATCATATTCAAAGTCCAGGGATGACATCAGCTGTTTAATATTTTCGCCGGAAGCTGAAATTGTTTTCCAGTTTTGGCCATCCATCCCCCAACGGCTTTCATAAGCTGCCAGGTTTTTTTCCCGGTCGCTGCTGTCAAATGAAAAACTCATAACTGTAAAATCTTTCCCCAGTGTTCCCAATTCAGTAATTGCTTTTTTTGTTCCGTTGCTCAGCATACCACAAACAGAAGGACAATTGGTATAAACCGGGGAAATGATGAGTGGCTTTTTTCCCAGTAATGAAAAAAGTTCAAAGCTGTTGCCGGCAGCATCATACACTGTGATATTTGCTGCTTTCCTGGATAAGAATTTTTTTTCATCAGGAAATTTAAAACCGGTAAAGAAAAGCCAGCCAAACAGGAACAATATTATTTTTAAATTATTCATTTTAAAAAAAAACTCCGCAGTGATCCACGGAGTATTGCATAAGCAGTTAGTCTTTCATCGGGTATATTTTTTAGTTCACATTCCAGGTAGCAGCCAGCCATTTCCAGTTCAGGAAAAACAAAGCAAGGAATACAAGTAAAAATATTAAAGTCAATACTAATGTGCCGGGGGCCACATATCCTTTGTGTTCCTTTTCCGGGGGCGCCAATGGAGAAATAGTTAACTGCATATCCTGTGGCCCGTTAACTTTTGGTCCAAAGAAAACCGAGATAACAACAATCAGGATCCAGAGGAGGGTGGCCAGAAATGCCAGTGTGCCACCGATCATC
Source organism: Chitinophagaceae bacterium (assembly GCA_035292525.1). GTDB lineage: Bacteria > Bacteroidota > Bacteroidia > Chitinophagales > Chitinophagaceae > VBAS01. Next base: position 1,085 of record DATDPZ010000135.1, on the reverse strand, counting down.
ATCAGGGTCCAGAAAAAGTCAACTGCCGGATTGAAATTATAGGTAAAGGGTCCGCCGGAGAAAGTGGAATCCCAATGCCGGCGTGGCACACCCATCTGGCCCAGTACAATCATAGATATTGACAATAAAGCAATGCCAATAAAAAACATCCAGGGCTGCCATTTGGCTAATCCGAATCCAACAATTTTTCTTCGAAATATAAGTGGGATGAGGTAGTAAGTAATGCCCATGAAAGTAAGCGTGGTGCCAATAACAACGGTTCCCTTAAAATGGCCGGGAATGGCTAAGGTGTTATGAACAATAATATTGGTTTGTTCCATGCCGAAAATAACGCCGGTAGTGCCACCGATAAATCCAAATCCGATAACTGCTAAAACTATTGCAGAAAACGCCGGATTACCCCAGGGAGCTTTCGACAGCCATTGAAACAAACCTTTATTGTAACCCCATCTACGTTGTGCCGATTCAATGGAAGAAGGAACAGCAAAAGCATGGATCATTGAAGCAAGAACAGCCATGTACATCGCATAGCTGGTGTTCCAAACTTTCCATGCGCTACTTACACCGGGATCAGTTAATAAATGATGTGCAGAAGCAAGGCAAATAAAAAGTATATAAAGTACAAATGCCGTCCTGGAAACCCGTTCATTAATAGAAGTGCCACCCAGTGCAAGAAACGAAACAAGATACCAGATAGAAACCATGGCTGCTACATTGATTTGCTGAGAGGAATGTCCCAGCCCCCACCAGATAAGTTTGTACATACCTGAATCAATATTATCAATCAGCCCAAGCGACCATAAAAAAGTAGGGATATAAATAATAGCTCCGGTGGCAAGGGTAATCACAGCAATGATAGCAGCCGCCATCAGTCCGTAGGTAAATAAAGGCAAAGTTTCACCATAAGATTTTTCCCTGCGGGCAATCATCAGGTTTCCAAAAAATAAAATAACACCTAATAAAGCGCCAACCGCAAAGAGGATGATTCCTAAATAATATAAAGGATGTGCTTTCAGGGGTGTATAGGATGTCAGCATTACATCTGCCTTACCAGCCAGGATGATGATGTTTGACATCAGCAATCC
>DATDPZ010000134.1:0-3424 GCA_035292525.1 Chitinophagaceae bacterium | reverse complement strand
TTAAGTTCCTGTGCAATACGTTTTGCAATTCCGAATTTATCAAGTGCCATAAATATCTGTGTTTTTTTATATGTTTATTTCCGGAGGTCTGAAGCGGGAGGGTAAGAAGTCTGATTAAGAAACTTTAATATAACAATTAATTAAACCCTGTTCTTCAGGTTTCCAATCTCTTTACTTTATCTGTACAGTTTTTCTCTCAATTTTTTTCTCATAATTTTTTCCCTGAAAAATCCGATGTACATAAATGCCCGGTACATGAATATGATCCGGATCCAGTGCTCCTGGTTCCACCAACATTTCCACTTCGGCAATTGTTATGTTTCCGGCCTTGGCCATTGAGGTTGAAAAATTCCTGGTTGTTTTTCTGAAAACCAGGTTTCCAAACCGGTCTCCTTTCCATGCTTTCACAATTGCAAAATCTGCATGAAGTGCCGTCTCCATCAGGTAATCTTTTTCACCAAATCTTCTTACTTCTTTTCCTTCGCCAATTTCTGTTCCCACACCGGCGGGTGTATAAAAAGCAGGAATACCCATCCCTGTCATCTGAATTCTTGTGGCCAGTGTACCCTGGGGTATCAAATCCACTTCCAGCTCACCTTTCAAAAGCTGCCGTTCAAATTCTTCATTCTCGCCAACATAAGAACTCAACATTTTTTTTATCTGGCGGGTTTTCAAAAGAATTCCTAAACCAAAATCATCTACCCCTGCATTATTTGAAATGCAAATAAGATTTTTTACTCCTTTTTCCCTCAAGGCAAGAATGCTGTTTTCCGGAATACCACAAAGCCCAAACCCACCCAACATGATGGTGGCACCATCCCGGATATCATGAATAGCAGCTGAAGCGGATGAAACTATTTTATTCATCTTAAAAATTATTTAAGGATACAAAAATATAAACTGCACCAGTAAAGCAAGAATCTAATTTACCTGTGCCGGTTTAGGCCTTGATTTTTCCGGCAGTGACGTATCGGTTGTGGGTGTACTGGTGTTATATTGTTCCATCAACACTCTTCGCTCATTACTTCTCAGTGAATCAATGACCACTTTCAGCAGATTGGGATTTGCCTCATAGAAGGCAAGACTTTTTTTAAATACTTCTGCCTTTGTGGAGTGCAGTTTGAATATTTGTTCATAAAGAATCGCCTTCTCCTGTTCGAAGCCGGGTTCGCTTTTATCTTCAAAAAAATTATTAGCATATTCATCAGCACGGATTATATCCCACATGATGAATCGCATTTTTTCCTGTGATAAAATTCTCTGTGGAATTTTATTCTTTTGTGAACAGGCAGCGCTAAAAAAAACTACTAAGATGAAATAAATAATTTTCATTTTAACTCATTATAAACCCTGGCATTGGTGATGTCCAGTTTTAGTAAAAGATTTAGTGCTCTTTCTTTCATTTCCTTATTTGCTTTGCTGAAAACTTTTACGATCTCCGAACTCTTGCCCTGGAAAAAAAACTGGATAATCATTGAATTGGGATTTTCTGTATTCAAAGTACCCAGGAAATTAAGGCAGTTTAATATTCCGTTTCTTCCCTCCTCTTCATTTTCATAAAATATATCCATCCCGCTTCTGTAATAGGAATAAATGGCATCGTGTAAAAGTGCAAACCGGTTATTATTGATATTTTCTGCAAGCCAGTACCTGTTACGCAGGCTTTCAAAATTTTTCCATCCGGTTATATCTCTTGATTCCGGTGCATTGTTTACAATATTCTGAGCTTTTTGAAAATAAATATCCCCGCCGCGTAAAGAGAAACTATCATAATCAAAACCAAGAATCATATTTACCCAGTAAGCAATCACGGCTGTCAGGTTGGAAGCTAAAGGATCAGTTCCCTGAATCCTGTTTTCATTGAACTCCACCGGCTGAAATTCCTGGTACCGGAAATACAGATTCTCATCTATATAATTTATCAAAGGGCATAAGTATCCCGAATTATAAGCAGGTCTTGCAGCCTGTACCATCAGGGTGGCTTTAAATAAATTCTGACCCACTACATCATTAATATTCAGTAAAAAATTACATTGTATTTTTTCATTGGTTTGAAATACATCATTCGTCCACTTCCTGTTATTTACAAAATTGGTAAGGGCTGTCTGAAGGGTCTGAAATATTTTACGGTCAATCTGAGTACTGATTTTGTCTTTATTGACATTTACCGTAATGCGGGCCTGAATTTCCTGGCCTTGCAGCACCCAGACAAACGAAAAGGCAACGATTGAAAGAAACAAATTTTTATTCATAGTATAAATGGATAATAGTATTGATGATATGCTTTGCTACCTGGCTTTTAGGTAATGTATCAAAATTAAACTCCTTCCCGCTTTTATCAAATATGGTAATTTTATTAGTATCTGTTCCAAACCCGGCTCCTTTATCATTGAGTGAATTTAAAACAATCATATCAGCGTTTTTTGATTTCAGTTTATCCAGGGCATTTGCTTTTTCATTGTTGGTTTCCAGTGCAAAACCCACTACTACCTGGTCATTTCTTTTATTCTTTCCAAGTCTTTGCAGGATGTCTTTTGTTTTGGTTAGTTCAATCGTTAATTCATTTGCTGATTTTTTTATTTTTTTATCAGCCACTTCGGAAGCTTTATAATCAGCTACCGCTGCGGCCATAATCACCAGGTTAGTTTTTTTAAAATACAACTCACAGGCATTGTACATTTCCGCTGCTGTATTTACATGAATAACATCCATGCCTTCTAATGAAAAATCCAATTGTGTAGGGCCCATTACCAATGTAACCCGGGCACCTTGTTCCAGTAATTCCCGGGCAATTGCCACTCCCATTTTTCCGGAAGAATAATTGCCAATAAAACGAACGGGATCAATGGGTTCAAAAGTGGGCCCGGCAGTCACTAATGCTTTTTTGTTAACCAGTTTACCGGTCAAAAAAAAATTAGTGGTTAAAAACTGCATGATGGTTTCCGGCTCAGCCATTCTTCCCTCTCCGGTAAGTCCGCTGGCCAGATCCCCTTGTTCTACAGGAATAATCTTTGTCCCATACTTACTGAGTTTTGCCAGGTTTTCTTTAGTGGAAGGATGATGCCACATATCTTCATCCATAGCCGGCGCAACTACTACCGGACAGGTAGCCGATAAATAAACGGCTAACAGGAGATTATCACATTGGCCATTTGCCATTTTTGCAAGCGTATTACAACTTAGGGGAGCCATGATCATGACATCGGCCCAGCGACCCAACAGTACATGATTATTCCAGGACTGCTCTTCCGATAAATCTGATAATACCGGGTTTTTAGAAAGTGTAGATAGTGTCAATTCAGATACAAAATCTTTGGCTGCCGGCGTCATTATCACTTTTACTTCTGCACCAGCTTTAACCAGTAAGCGGGTAAGAAGAATAGATTTGTACGCTGCAATGCTGCCTGTTATACCAATGAGTATT
>DATDPZ010000133.1:0-5783 GCA_035292525.1 Chitinophagaceae bacterium | reverse complement strand
ATTTTTTCCCATATAATATTCCAGCAATTGCTGAATATGTTCACCGGTTTCCAGACTCATCAACTGGGTTTTCATTTCGGAACCGATAAACTGTCCAAACTCATCAGGTGAAATTTCACCCAATCCTTTAAACCTGGTAATCTCCGGTTTGCCACCCAATTTTTCAACTGCAGTTATTTTCTCTTCTTCGCTATAGCAATAAATGGTTTCCTGTTTACCTGCCTGCCGGCCAGGCAGGTTCCGGACACGGAACAGGGGAGTTTCAAGAACATGCACATGATTATGTTTCACCAGGTCTGGAAAGAATTGCAGGAAAAAAGTCATCAGCAATAATCGGATATGCATACCATCCACATCGGCATCAGTAGATATAATAATATTATTGTACCGGAGTCCTTCCAGCCCATCTTCTATATTGAGGGCATGCTGCAATAAATTAAACTCCTCGTTTTCATAAACAACTTTTTTGGTAAGGCCAAAACAATTCAATGGCTTTCCACGAAGACTGAAAACTGCCTGGGTTTCCACATTGCGGCTTTTAGTGATGGAACCACTGGCACTGTCTCCCTCAGTGATGAAAATAGTTGATTGGTTTGCCTTTTCTACAAACATTTCTTTCCCTTTTGCCGGTGGTTCATCATTAAAATGAAAACGGCAGTCCCTTAGTTTACGGTTGTGCAGGTTTGCTTTCTTTGCTCTTTCATTGGCCAGTTTTTTTATCCCTGACAGTTCTTTTCTTTCTCTTTCACTTTGTTCTATTCGTTTTTTTAATTCTTCTGCTGATGTGGGGTTTTTATGCAGAAAATTATCAAGTTCTTTTGCAAAAAAATCACTGACAAACTGCCGCATGCTTTGTCCGCCTTCGGCAATATTCATGGATCCGAGTTTTGTTTTGGTCTGGCTTTCAAAAACAGGTTCTACCACTCTTACAGAAACTGCTGCCACGATTCCGGTGCGTACATCAGAAGCATCATAATCTTTTTTATAAAAATCACGGATCGTTTTTACATATGCCTCACGGAATGCCTGGTGATGTGTACCTCCCTGGGTGGTGTGTTGACCGTTTACAAAACTGTAAATGTCTTCTCCATAGTCGTTGGTATGGGAAATAGCGACTTCAATATCTTCCCCTTTCAAATGAATAATGGGGTAACGGATCTCATCTTCATTGGTTTTTCGCTGCAGCAGATCAAGCAAACCATTCCGGCTGATAAAACTTTTACCATTGAAAAGAATCTTTAAGCCGGCATTAAGGAAACAGTAATTCCATATCAGGTTTTCGAGGAATTCTGAATGGTATTTAAAATTTTTAAAAACAGTATTGTCCGGTATAAAGGTTACCAGTGTTCCGTTCTCTTCTTTTGACCTGGCTTCCTTATGCTCTTTAATAAGAAACCCTCTTTCAAATTCAGCCGTTTTTTCCCTGCCTTCGCGAAAGGCAGTTACTTTAAAATGTTCGCTCAGGGCATTCACCGCTTTGGTTCCCACTCCGTTTAGTCCCACAGATTTCTGAAAAACTTTACTGTCATATTTGGCCCCGGTATTTATTTTGCTTACTACATCCACCACTTTGCCCAGCGGAATGCCACGTCCATAATCCCGGATCGTTACCTGCCTGCCCTCAATGGTCAGTTCAATGGTTTTACCATAGCCCATTGTGTACTCATCAATACAATTATCTATGACTTCTTTTACCAGTACATAAATACCATCATCGGGAGAAGATCCATCACCCAGTTTACCGATATACATACCCGGACGGAGACGGATATGTTCCTTCCAGTCGAGTGACTTGATACTTGATTCGTCATATTCAAACAGGTCGGATGAGATTTTTTCTGTTTCTTTCACTTTTGTTTTTGCCATAGGATTTGCCAGGATAAAATATTTATTCCGCTTTTTCAGTCAGCTCTTTTCAGATGACCGGTTTTTTTTGATGTATTCCGGGCAAATATAACAAATCGGTTTTTTCATTTTGATTTTGGTTTTATTAACTGATGTGTATAACAAATTTTTCTCTGAACCTGTAAAAGGGACTAAATTTTTACTTCCACTGAATTTTTTTATACTGAATTTTCCTAAACCAAATTATGTCAACCCGGTTAAAAAAATTAATTCTGATAGTAAAATTTATTGTCTGAAAATGTTTTAAAATTTCTGATCCGGCATCCGAAAATTTTGAACATTATTTTTATTACTTTAAAAAATAAATACGATAGTTTACATAAAATAAGATCTTTATAAAACCAAATAAATTGCAGAAATTTTAAAAAAATATTTCGGATAAATAAGCAAAGTTAATCATGCAACATAAATAGCAATCACCTGTTTATCAAATAATTGCAATAAATATTATTCCTTTGAATCCCGGCAGGCATATTGGGTTTTTAATCAAAAAAAAATAATATCTGATTGCGCAGGGCGTGTAACAAACAAATCCCCTAAATTTGACTCTTAACCTGTTCCTTACTTAACCCTTCAATTCAATCTTTCTCATTAAATTCTGACATTAGTTCCCATTACTGACCTGCTTAAATGAGTTCTGTATAGTATAAATAATTAAAAACCGGGGAGGTCTTATGTACACGTATGATTTATTGGAAACAGGTTGTTATTACCTGGTGAAAGAAAAAGAAGATTCAACTATTTCGCTGATCAAAGTGGCCATGGCATCAGACCATTGTGTATTTCTGCAGAAGTTTGAAGACCCCACAGACACTGAATGGAAACTGAAAAAAGATCCCCTGTTTGATATTATTGAATGCCTGAGTGACGGAGCTGTGAAAGACTGGGAGATTTATTATAAAAGCAGCGAGGATGCCTATACTGAAGAAGACGATGATGATTGACAGGCGATTTTCCTGCGAAGCGCTTTCTCCTTTAAACTATTGACCTCACTAAGATAACTCTCCGGCAGCAGTTATCAGTTTCTGTTTTTTTTATCAAACTAAATGGATGTATTTCAAATTTTCGCTTTTGCCCTTATCCCCTAAAGGGGAATAACAAACTTCCAAATTGATGCTCCCCTTTAGGGGATGGGGGCTAATCCAAATTGAGGATGCGAAAATCTGAAATGCACCCAACTAAATGGTTTTTGCATCATGCAGTTTTATTTTTCGTAATTTTTCGTTTCATTAATAAGACTTATGAAACGAAGAGAATTTATTATCAGCTCAGCAGCATTAAGTACGGCCACTCTTCTCAAGCCTGCTACTGTCTTTTCAAAGGAAGCCAAAAAGAAACCGTTACGTGTTGCTCACCTCAGTGATATGCATCTGAAACCGGGCAAGGAAATTGAAGCGGCTGTTGCCAGGGCTATGCAGCATGCCCAGCAAATTTCTCCAAAAGTGGATTTCATCATCAATGGCGGTGATGCTATTATGGATGCATTGGAGGCAGATAAACAAAAAACACAAATCCAGTGGGATCTTTTAACTGCAATGCTGAAAAATGAAATCAGCCTGCCCGTTTATCATTGCATCGGTAATCATGATGTGTGGGGATGGTTTGTGAAAGAAAATAAACCAGTTGATGAAAGACAATATGGAAAAGTATGGGCAATAGAAACCCTCAACCTGAAAAACCGCTATTATAGTTTTTCAAAAGACTACTGGCATTTTATTGTTTTAGACAGCACCCAGCTAAACCCGGCCGGTGGTTATATCGGCAAACTGGATGAGGAACAACTGACCTGGTTACAAACTGAACTTGCATCAGTGGTAAAAGAAAAATTTATTTGTATCATTTCTCACATACCTATTCTTTCTGTTTGCGCCGGTTTATTTTTTAATAAAACAGAAGAAAACGGTGATCTGAAAATTCAACGCAACCTGATGCATACTGATTTTTTATCCTTAAAAAAGATTTTTCAGAAATTCTCCAATATTAAAGTTTGTATCAGCGGGCATATTCACCTGCAGGATGAAGTGAATTACCTGGGAATAAAATATTACTGCAATGGCGCAGTTTCCGGCAATTGGTGGAACGGCAGTTTCCAGGAATTTGCCCCGGCCTACGCCCTGCTTGAATTTCATGATGACGGCCGCTGCAACCGAACCATGATAAATTATTAACCGATAGTTTTTTTATTGTTTAAAATTAAATTCGACTGTATGAAAATCTACGCCGGGAAAACTTTTTTTTTCTTTCAACTGTTTGTCTTTTTATTTATTTCCACCCTTGCTTTTTCTCAACGAAAAAAAATACCCAAGGTGGAGATCATCCACTCCGGGGTGAATACAAGTTTGCGGGGATTAAGTGTGGTCAGTAATAATATCATCTGGGTTAGCGGCAGCAATGGCATAGTGGGTAAATCCACCAATGGCGGTAAAAACTGGAAATGGATGACGGTAAAAGGTTTTGAAAAAAACGATTTCAGGGATATTGAAGCTTTTGACGCCAGCACGGCGATCATCATGGGTATTTCGGATCCGGCCTATATTTTAAAAACAGAAAATGGAGGTGATACCTGGAAAATAGTTTTTGAAAATAAAACCAAAGGAATGTTTTTAGATGCCATGGACTTCCGGGATCAGCACAATGGTATGGTAGTGGGTGATCCAATAGATGGAAAATTCTTTATCGCAAAAACCAGCGATGGCGGCAACAGCTGGAAGCAACTCCCCGATGAACAAAGACCGGCAGCAGAAACAGGTGAAGCTTTTTTTGCTTCCAGCGGAACCAATATCCGATACCTCTCTGATGGTTCCCTTGTTTTTGTAAGTGGTGGAAAAAATTCCAGAATCTTTTATAATATGATTCCGTTTGAAACCGGGATGACCAAAGGCAAAGAAACAGCCGGTGCTTTCTCCCTGGCCGTATTTGATAACCATAAAAAAACAAAGGCAAATAAATTGCTGATTGTTGGCGGGGATTATGCAAACGATTCATTGAAGGACAATAATTGTTTTGTTTCAAACACAGGAGGCAAATCCTGGTTTGCACCAAAAAAAGCACCTGATGGCTACCGGAGCTGTGTAGAATTTCTGAATAAAGAAACCCTTGTTACCTGCGGGCCCACCGGGGTGGATTATTCTTTTGATGGCGGAAAAAACTGGTATGAAATAAGCAAAGAAGGATTTCATGCCTGCCGCTTTGCACGGTTTGGCAACCAGGTTTATTTATCAGGCAGTAATGGAAAAATTGGGAAACTGGTTTGGGGAGAATAATCAAAAGGTATTTTTTTTATTATTTTCCGGGGTCAGATTGCTTCGGCCTGCTGAACTAATAAAGCAAGTGTACTTTTCCTGGCGGCCTCGCAATGACGAAGACTCCGTGTGTAGAAAATCCCTCCACAGTCCCGCAGGGTCTTCGTCATTGCGAGGCCAGACTAAAGATTGCTGAATAATAATGAATACTCTCTTTGGCCGAAGCCCGTCCGACCGGGTCGTCCGGGCGGGCAATCTTATAAACCATTCAGCAATGCTTTTGAGTTAATTTCTTTAAAGCCCTATTACTTATCAGGAAACTATCTCAATTGCTCCAAAATCTCCAACACAGACATCCGCTTCTTATAATCTGGCTCAAAAAACCGGTATTTAACCTTGCCTTCCTTATTAATTATATATAAAGCTGGTACTGGTAAATAAGCTTTCTCCTTTTGACCATTTGCTTCAAGAAGATCAATGCTTGCATTTTTATACCGGCTAACAGTTTTCTCATCTACTTCAAAAGCCACATCATAAGCTTTCATAATTTTCATATCCTTATCATAAAGCACAGAATAACTTGCACTTGTTTTCTCAATAGTCTTTTTAATGTTCTCCGGTTTTTCCGGACTGATG
>DATDPZ010000132.1:0-6839 GCA_035292525.1 Chitinophagaceae bacterium | reverse complement strand
CAGGAAAAAGCCGAAGCCGCACTTTTTGCTAAAGCTTCGAAAGAAGCAGGCATTAAACATGCCATCTGGTCCACACTGGAAGATACAAGGGAGTTGTTTCCGATACATGACGACCGGATGCCAACGTTGATGGAAAAATACAATGTTCCTCACTTTGACGCCAAGGGTGAATCGAACAAACATTTTATTGATGCAGGAGTACCCACTACATTTTTTCATGCCTCTTTTTACTGGGATAATTTTATCTACTTTGGCGCTGGTCCAAAAAAAGGAGAAGATGGTAAACTGTACCTGACTTTACCAATAGGAGATGCAAAAATGGCGGGCATCGGTGCAGAAGATATTGGTAAATGTGCTTATGGCATTTTTAAAAAAGGCCAGGAATATATTGGTAAAAATGTGGGTGTGGCCGGCGAACATCTTAGCGGAGAAGAAATGGCGGCAGCATTAAGCAAAGCACTGGGTCAGCCTGTAGTTTACAATAAAGTTTCTCCCGATGTTTACCGCAGTTTTGGTTTTCCGGGTGCAGATGACCTGGGTAATATGTTCCAGGTATATGATGAGTTTGAAGAAAAGATAAATGCTTTACGGGATGTGAAAATCTCGAAGGAACTTAACCCCGGTTTGCAGAATTTTGAGCAGTGGCTGGAAACTAATGCAAAGCTGATTCCGGTATAAACTTTGAAAATTTCATTAGCAATTTTATTTAACGGGCTTTGGTTTAAAACGAAGCCCGTACTTTTTTATCTATCCTTAAAACTGCCTGTTGCTGAAATAAAATTTTATACTGCTCCCTGAGGCTGTTTATCTGATTGGATAGGGCAGAAGATTTTTTATATAAATAAATTACTTTATAAGCAGGTTCTTCTATCAGTTTTTTTTTATCCGGATCAAACCAGCCGCCAGTTACATTAATAATCGTATAGCCTTCTTTAAAAATTTTTGCAATGTGGTTTACTTTAAAGTCTTTCCATTCTGCATCACTTACCATTCCTCCCGCTGGTTTCGATAACCCGAAATACAAATTAGTTTCCATTATCCGTAGCGAAGAACAGGATATTAACAATGATAATGCAAACAGGTATAAAATTGCTTTCATTTACAAGAATTAATTAATGAAGCCCGGCAATAAATATGGCTTCAGCGCAGTAAAAGGCACCAGCAGGTTTATTTCACCATCAACAAAAGATTTGATCTCATAAGGAGCATAGACCTGATTAGTCTTGATGCAGCAGATTCTTATTGGCTTTGTTGATAAGAGTGCAAATACTTTTACCCGGACAACCTTCACTTTCTTTCCATTTATTTAATTCATCCAACAGTTCAGCCCCGGATAAATCGCCAGCCCCGTTTCCCAGAATATAATCTTTTAACTTATCGCTGATGGTCTTGCTTTTTGCTGCTTCATTCATCAGTTCGGTAATTTCAGGACAAGTCATATCACCCACCATGTTTTTCATGTTTTTTATATCACTTACCGGATTAGAAGGCGCACATTTATTGGCATTATTGGCGGGCCAATCACGCAGGTATTGCCAGCAGGGTAAGTTGCTAAATGTCCTCATATCCTTGACATAATGACCCGGAAAACTTACAGCTGCACTAAAGGAAACGCTTCCACAACTTTGTGGCGATACCTTATCAGGTGAACCTGCAGCAATTCCGGAAGTGATGAGGTTTCCATCTGCATCATAAGTGCATTGCTGGCCGGACATACCCGACTCTGGTGGTATCCATCTTACTTCGTTTACGGCGCCGAAGTGATAATCTTGATTAGCTCCACCGCAATCCTTCCATCCGCTTCCATTTTTTTTTGCTGAATCCTGTGCAGCTTTATAAGTGCAGGGGCAGGGGGGAAGTTTTTCATACCAGGGTTTATCTTTCGGTGGCTTCGATTGGCCGATCCGCTGCGAAGAACGGTTAGCAGGAGTAGCAACGGTTCCGGGAAGATCAAGATCACCACGATCCAGTTTATAATTGAATACTGAATTCAACTGTTTGTCCGGAAAATTATTTCCCTCCTCATAAAAATTTAATTGTGGGCCGCTGTTTTCGGTTGGCAGATTTGTTATGACCAATAATTCATCATTCGGTTTGACAGAAGGGTTGTTGAAAGCTTTTCCATCTTTAACGGAAAGATTTTTATAAACAGAATAATTGTATGCTTCATTTAATAAAAACCGGATGAAGTTGTTCAGGTCAGTCTGCATCACCTGTGCAGGCAATGCTTCCATGCTTTGGATGCTGCTGCTGATATTATATAGTTTGTTTTTTGTAAGTTGATCCAGTTTCAAATCAAGCGAACCTGTTTCTGCAAACAGTAAATCTGCAAATCGTCTTATTTTAGTTCCTGTAGATCCGCTGTTCTTATCAATTAAGAAATCATTTTTTATAAACCCAGGCGCAAAGCCCTGTTGAATTTTAACCGTTGTCTTGTTCATCATCCTGTCTTGTATAACATTAATTCCTGCAACAGTGGATCTGAATTCCATTTCATTTTGTGTAACCGTATTCTCATAAACAAATTCAACCATTTTACTGCCATTATAAGTGAGAGAACTAATCATGCCCTTAGCATCAATTTCCGCTTCCACCGGCATAGGAATATAAACATCCACCCTGGTTCTTGAATAACCATTCGGTGTGAGCCTGATAAAATAACCGTTGGGATGAAAAGACCATCGGGCTTTACTTACCGGTCTTATCATATCTGCGGCAGGTGCGATGCCCGCTATTACAGCCATTTGCTCAAACTGATCGTAGCTGGCATCAACCTTATTGAATAAATTTCTCAATTCCCTCTCAGCCTGAAATACTTTATAAATTTCCGGTGGTATCTCTGCTTTAAACTTTTCCATACCCGCTTCAAGTGCTTTGTCCTTTAGAGAATTGGCAGCCAGTTTTACCATATCCTCTTTGTCAATCAGTCGGGCAAGTGTAAGTTTATATCTGGGCTGCATTTTATCAACATCAGTACGGGCAATGATGGCCCAGATAAGACTCTGCACATCGCGTTGAGGTATATCGGAGCTTTTGGTAAGCCAGTTTTCCAGCAACTTTTTTATCAGGTAGGCTTTCGGTCCTTCCAAGTTGGCATAAAGATGTCCATCGCCCCCGCTTGGCCCATAAGTGCCGGCTTTTAAACAAAAGCTTTTATTGATGCCTGTGTAAAGCCCTTCTGTAACAATATAATCACCATTTTCATTTTGATCCAGATCCCACAAGGAAGAAAAATAATTCTCCGGGGGATCAAAATTTGACAACAACATCAGTTCTGTTTTTGCATCATCAAAACTTGTTGTGATGGGTGCATTACTGAAATATTTTTCCATCAGTTTTGTGGGTGATTTGTCCAGCATTTTATCACCCGCTTTTAAGATATTGCCAATCTGTGTATTTCCTGTTGTGCTAATAAGAAATGAAGAAATGAATAACAAAACGGGAATATTTTTTTTAATCATAACAAACAGCTTTAAGGTGAATGAATAAATAAACTGTATTTAATGGGCCCGGTTGTTGTAAGTAATAGATTTTATACCCGGTCTTAATAGCAGCGCCATAATAATGCAGATCCAACCTGTCTGAAGTTCTGAATTGATGTTATTAAGTTAAGCAATTTTGCAAACACACGTAAAATTTGTTTTCATTTTTGTTCCAGGGGGAACTATTTTCCCGGTTATGAATAGTTTACTTTTTAGCTAATTTGGGAATTAGATTTTTGTCAGACAATCAGCATCTTGTTCTGATTGTTTCGGTTTTCAAGAAAAATTACTTTACTGAAAGGATTTCAACAGATATGGTTTCAGCGCAGTAAAAGGCACCAGCAGGTTTATTTCACCATCTGCAAAAGATTTGATCTCATAAGGAGCATACATAAAACCTATACCACTGCCGGTTACATACATATTTTTATTTGGCGTGATTTTTTTTACAAAAAATCCATTTTGATCCAGTGGTTTATTATTTTTTGCATTGTACAAGATGCGGGCTACCTGTTCAAGAATGGCGGGTAATAAATTTATGCCTTGTGGATTCAGGATATCTGCCAGTTGAAGTTGTTTTCCGCTTTGTTTATTAAAAGTGGCAACAGAAGTGCCGTAATTGCCATGTGCGGCTCCGCCTGCTTCAAGAAAACTATAAAAAGCCAGGCTGATCAGTTTTTCATTTTCATGCATCACCAGCATTGTATTTTCCTCATGATGGGATAAAGACATTCCAAGCTCAGCGGTTTCTTTTGGCGTTAATCTTACATATTCGGCTTTCCATCCTTTTGATAATTTATTTTTTGTTTCAATTAAATATTTTCCGGTTTCTGTTGCCGGTGTTTTCATACCCAATGATGTCCGGATAAATTTTTTCAATGATTCATCCAATGGTTTTGTTCCTGTTGGCCATACTGCTGACGAAAAATAATTGAACTGCGAATAATTTTTATACTGTGCCGGCATTGTGTCATTTGCTTCTGCCGTATAATAATTAAAGGGAGAAAAAGTTTTTTCATTACTTACCAGTAACTGGAAGCCTGCTGCTTTGACCGGGCTGCCTTCTTTTATTAATTGGCTGTTTCCAATAAAACTGGTTGCAGTCAAAATGCCAGTTAAAACCAAAGAGACCATACTGGCAGTACCACTGATCAAAATACTATCTGTTTTTGGTACATTATAACTTGACAACTGCATTGGCGTTTGATTTTGTTCGAACCAGGCATAACCATTGTATATTTTACCGGCTTTATGCAGGTGTACAGTTGTTGCAAGGTTGCCAACCTTACCTGTAAATACTTTATACCAGTTTTCTGCAGGTTGGCTAATAGTTAAGATAGCAGAGGATAAAAAAAGCATTGAAAGAAAAAATTTTTTCATTATACAGTTTTTATTTTTTTAGATTAATTTTTGAATTTGTTTAAAAGCTTCTCCCAGGTTTTCACAAATATCGCCGGCCAGCATAGCTTCCTGTGATTTTTTTTCGGCTGCAAGATCACCGGCAAGGCCATGAAGGTACACGCCCAATAAAGCAGCCTGTTCTGGTAAATAACCCTGGGCCAGCAGGCCGGTAATGATACCGGAAAGCACATCACCGCTTCCTGCGGTTGCCATACCCGCATTACCGGTGCTGTTAAAAAATCCCTTACCGCCGGGAGTACCAATAAAAGTAAAATGCCCTTTTAAAACAATAAAACAATTCAGCAATTCAGCATGCTGCATTGTTTTCTCCAGTCTGTCATAATCATTTTTACTTTTTCCAAAAAGCCGTTCGAATTCTTTAGGATGTGGTGTCAGGATGGAACCCGGTGGGAGAGAGGGTAATTTTTTTTCCATGGCTAAGCCATTCAAAGCATCTGCATCCAGCAAGATGGGCTTTTTATATTTCTTTAAAATCTCCTTAAGCATTTTTTTTGTTTCGGTGGCAGTGTCTATTCCCGGTCCAATGCCAATTGCATCAAAGCCTGAAATATCAACTTCGATATTTGTAATAAAAGAAGAATGCTTATCTGCCATTACCATAGCCTCAGGTACAGCTGATTGTAGTATATCATATCCGCAGGTTGGAATATGACAACTGAGTAAACCAACACCGCTTCGCAGGCAGGCTTTTGCAGAAAGTACCGCTGCACCCATTTTTCCATAACTTCCGGCAATCAGCAACGCATGTCCAAAATTTCCTTTGTGTGAAAATCTGTTACGGGGTTTATAAACTGATTGGATAATTTTTTCATCAAGTAGTTCCAGGTTGGTTTCAATGGTTTGTAAATAATCAGGATGAAGACCAATATCCAGAATATGCGTTTCGCCGGTATGATTGGCATTTTCTGCAAGCAATAAAGCTGTTTTGGTACATTGAAAGCTAAGTGTATGCGTTGCTTTAATAATGCTGTTTCCTTTTGAAGATTGATCAACTGCCATTCCGCTGGGGATATCAATGGAAATAACCTCGCAGCCGCTATTATTAATATGTGCTATAAGTTTTTGGGTTATACCATCGGGCGGTCTTGTCAATCCTGAACCAAATAAAGCATCGAGAACAATAGTATAAGCAGGTAAATGAGGAAATGTATTTTCATCCTGTATAAAATGAATAGTTGCTTCAGGATACTGTTGCAGTCTTGCCAGGTTTACCTGGAAATCTGCTGTACCCATGTTTCCTGTTTCAAAGATACAGACGTTCACGAGGCAGCTTCTTTCTGCCAGCATTCTTGCGATAGCCAATCCATCGCCGCCATTATTTCCCCTGCCACAAAAAACAGTAAAAGGAAGCACCAGGTAACCATGTTCTTCGAGCCAGTTGAAACATTTGCTGGCAGCTCTTTCCATCAGGTCAATGGAAGATACAGGTTCGTGCCGGATGGTATATTCATCCCAATCCCGTATCTGTTGTGCAGTAAGAATCTTCATAAATTAATTATCAGAACATACAAGTTAAGAAATCAGTAATGAAATACCCGCATCAAATAACCCGGTCGGCCATATATTTGCAGGCATGGAAACAGTCAAAACCAGTTATCCGAAGGAAAAAATACGAATACTTTTTTTAGAAAATATCAGTGAAACGGCTGTCCGGAATTTTCGTAGCTATGGTTATACAAAAGTAGAGCGGATCAATAAGGCCCTCACAGAAGAAGAATTGATCAGGGAAATAAAAGATGTGCATATTCTTGGTATTCGTTCTAAAACTAAAATCACAAAAAATATTCTGGATGCTGCAAAAAAACTTCAGGCCATTGGTTGTTTCTGTATTGGCGTAAACCAGGTGGACCTGGCGGCAGCCACTAAAAACGGGGTAGTTGTGTTCAATGCACCTTATTCCAATACCAGATCGGTAGCGGAATTAGTGATTGGATT
>DATDPZ010000131.1:0-5621 GCA_035292525.1 Chitinophagaceae bacterium | reverse complement strand
GTGCCGGTTCATATCCGTTGCCATAAGTAGCCAGTCCGAAATCAATAAAAAATATTTTTTGAGTTGGCTGCTCTATCAGCATATTGGAAGGGTGAACCTGCCGGAAAAAAATATTTTCCCGATGAATATCTGTGAGGGCCGTTACCAGAGCCACGGAAAGGTTTAGCTGCTGTAAGAGATCGGGTTTCTCTGCAGCAAGAAATTTATTCAGGTCTGTCCCGTCAATATATTCCAGTTCTATTGCATGATGGTCTTCCTCTTTTACTTTTTTATATGCTTTCCGGATTCCGGCTCCTTTGATTTTTGAACAAATCTCAAACTCGTTCTCCAGTTCTGCCACTAATTCAGCAGTTGGAAACTCTTCCGTAAGAATCTTTTTACAAACCGGCTTACCTGAACCAGTGGAAACGGATTTGATAATAATAGCATCCGTCCCATAGTGAATTACATTATTATGATCAATGTTCTTTATCATTTCTTATAAATTGCCGAGATAATCATTGTAAGTTTATGCTTTTTTCATGAAATTCTTTAAATTTAAAAATCACAGATAAAGATGATTTGTTGTATTTTGTTCCGGAAATGTTTAATTCATTACTTGTGAAATAAACCTGGCTTATCCGCCGGTTAAAAATTTTCCTCCCTTTTCAGAAAACATTCAATTTCCATTTCCCGGTTATTTTATTAACCTGTTATTTAAAAATAGTTTTACATGATCAAACAACATCCTTTAACCTTACTTACCCCTGTTAAGAAAAACAGGACAGAGGAGCTGCTTGGATTTCTAAACAATATCAACAAAAAATTACAGGATCAAACAGAAACCGAATTTAAAAAACTTAAAACCACACATTATGCCCGTTGGTTTATTTTAAACAGGGATTCTTTTCGTGATGAACCAGCCGTTCCTGTTAATGATCGCCTTGTATTTTCTTCCAACTTCGACGGGGATATGGATACACACATTACCGAATTATCAACTGTACTATCCTTCTATATTGATCAGCTTTATGATTGTTGCGAAGATTTTCCCGAACCGGCTGAAAGGACAACAGAAAGCAGAAAAATTTACCTTAAAAAATGGTTTATAAAAAGCGCAGCATTTTTTAATGGTGCACCGGGTCGTTCCTTAAACCAGATTCACCTTGAAGATGCACTACATAGGTTTATCTGGAAATATTCGACAAAAAATAATTGGGATGGGAAAACGGCTGTGGAAATTCACCGGGCCATCCGGCAGGAAGTAGATGCCCGGCCAGAATTTGAATGGGCAAAACAAAAGGCAGTAGTGCCAAGGGAAAAATGGCATATCCTGATCAGCTATGGACTACTCATTGTAATTGCACTGCCTTTACTAATTCCCGGCATATTGTTTTTGTTTTTATTTCATGAGCTCCGGGATAAAAACGGAATGATGACGCTAAGCCAGGTTCCCGATAGCCTGGTAAAAAAACTGGAGAAAGATGAGGACCTCTTTCCACAAAACCAGTTTACACAAGCAGTTGTTATGAAACCCGGTTTTATCAGATCGCTCAATTTTAAGATATGGATGATGCGGACAAGAGTATTAGCCAACAACATGTTTGTAAAAGGAAAACTCTTAAACATACCCACTATTCATTTTGCCCGTTGGGTATCCATTGATAATAATAAACATATTTTATTCTTCAGCAATTTTGACGGCAGCTGGCAGCAGTACCTGGGAGATTTTATTGATCAATCCGGCTGGGGGTTAAGCGGCATTTTCAGCAACACCGTAAATTTTCCCAGAACACATTTTATGGGATTGCTGGGTATTGTTCCCGGGATGCCATTGAGATTTCCGGGAACCAAATTTGTATTAACCGGTGGCGCTTATGATGAAGAACATTTTCTGGCCTGGAGCCGCAGTACCCAGGTACCCACACAGGTCTGGTACAGTCCCTATCCTCATCTTTCCATAAAAAATATCAATAATAATACAACAATCAGAAATGAACTGAGAAAAGATCTAAACGAAAACCAGGCTCAACAATTTTTAAAAAGAATTTAATACTTATACCATGGAAACATTAGCACTTTCAGAAATACAGGCATTCCTGACCCGTGAATATAAAGAAATGGGTTGCTCCAAATATTATCTGATGCAGGTGACTGATCCGGTTGTCGCAAAAAATATTCTGTCATTTATTGCTGATGAAATAGATCATATTTCTTCAGCTAAAAAAGAAACAGCAATCAATCTGGGTATTACCTGTAGCGGATTAACAGCATTGGGGCTTCATGAAAAAAACCTGGGAACATTTTCAAGAGAATTCAGGGAAAGTATGGTGACAGACCACCGTTCGAGAATACTGGGCGATTTTGACAACAGTAGTCCTTCCAACTGGCAATGGGGCGGACCAAATAATGAAAAAGTGGATATGATATTGTTAGTTTTTGGAAAAGATGATACAACAACAGATAATTATTATAACCAGTTAAAAAATAAATTTTCTACTGCTTTTCAGGAAGTCCATGTTTTAAGAGGAAATCCATTACCAAATGATAAAGAACATTTTGGATTTAAAGATGGCATCTCCCAGCCTGCCATTATTGGCAGCGGTGTTACCGGCATTGGAAATAATAATATTATGCCGGGTGAATTTATCATGGGGTACAAAAGTGAATACGAAGTTTTTCCCGATACGCCATTGCTAAAAGAACCTCAGGGAAATACTGAATTATTAAAAGAAGATGCGGAGTTTGGAAAATATAAAGACCTTGGAAGAAACGGTACCTATTTTGTTTTACGGCAGCTAAAAGAAGATGTGGATGGTTTCTGGAATTTTTTAAATGAAAAAACAAAAAATGAAGATGGATCTTTAAATCCAGAAAAGAGTACATTGATAGCTGCCAAAATGATGGGCCGCTGGCCCAGTGGGGCACCCCTGGTAAAACATCCTGAAAAAGATCCGGGGGGTTCAAGCGATGACAATGATTTTTCTTATATCCACATGGATAAGGAAGGATTAAAATGTCCATTTGGAGCACATATTCGCCGCACAAACCCCAGGGATCATTTTGAAGAAAGTCCTCCCGGAGTTTCTTTAAAACTAACTCGTCGACACCGGATCATGCGACGCATTCGTTCCTATGGCGAAGACTTTATTGGCTCTGCCACTCATCACTTGCCAACCGGTGAAGTAGGATTATTGTTTGGTTGTTTTAATGCAGATATTTCAAAGCAGTTCGAATTTATTCAATATACCTGGGCCAATTATCCAAAATTTAAAAGACTGTATGCCGATCCGGATCCGTTTATTGGCGTAAAAGAAAATCCGGTACAGGGTGAAGAACAAAATTTTACCATACCGACAACAACTAACAACACCGTGATAACAGGTTTAAAAAGTTTTGTTACCGTAAAAGGCGGGGCTTATTTCTTTTTCCCTTCTGTATCGGTGATAAAATTTCTGGGTACTATTTAAGGCCTGAAAGCTTTAGCCACTTCCAGTGTATCAATATAGACCTGTACATGAATGATTTTATAATCTTTCAGCGTATATAAATACACCCATTCTGAACGATAGGATTTTCCGGTTGCTATTACATCAGCCTGATCGTCGCCAATTACAGCCACCAAATCATCCTGAACCAAAAACTTTTTCGGATTAAATACATTTATTTTTACGGTTTGCGCTACGATGGTAAACATTTTTACCAATCCTTCCACTCCTTTAAATACTCCCGCAAAGGGAATTTCCGGTTCACCGGGTCTTATCCAAACTACCTCTTTATCAAAACAGCCCAGAACGGCTTCCATATTTTTTTCAGCAAAATTTTTGTACATCTGTTGAATGATCTGCAGGTTATCCATATCAAATAAATTTTGTGTCATTAAAAAAATCAGGGCCGGCAACAGGTTGTACATCACTTATTCCATTGTGCCGGTGCCTGAATCCGTACATTTCTTCGTAAATTATTTTTCTTACCCGGTTAAAGCTTCCTAATGGCTGATGTTCCGGCAGGCAATGCCAGGGATTAAAAGCAACATCTTCTCCCAGCTCATCCCGCTCTCCCGAATCTAAATCCTGGATCGGTATTCGGATCGTAGCCACTTTATGAAATGGAGAATTCCATTGCACCGTAGGATTTTCAATGGGCATTTTTACAGGATCTTCCTGGAACTGAATTTTAAAATCATACAGCAGTTGATGTTCTTTCAAAGTTGCGGCCAGGTTTACCCGAAGTAAATCGTTGCTTTTTTTATCCGGACTCAGCGGTGGATTGTCCGGTGAAGGATACACCGCATATTTCACCGCTTTTGATTCGTCTCCAAAGCGGTATGGCGTTGTGCTGAAGTAAGGCCTGGTGCCGGGGTTATTATTTTTTATTTTCCCTATAGCTGCCCTGTACAGCACGGGAATGTTTGACAGAAATATCCAGATCTTTCGGGGAATGGAACGTAAAGTATGCGGTGTAGTAACTACAAAAAGAATATTTTTAAACTTCCTGATGTCACCTGAAATAAATATTTTCCTGTTCATCAAAATAAAATCATGAACAGGAATATCCGGATGGTTTGCATCCAGTTTTTTTCCCGGTACATTCAGTACTTTAATTGCAAATCCCCGGAAATCTTTTTTCTTATCCGGGAATACATGTGTTTCACCATTCGAAAAACGAATCCAGGCAGGGTAGGTTTTCGACTCTTTAAATAAGCCCACTTTCAATTCCGGAGAAATATCAGCTTCCACTTTGAATTCTGCTTTTACAAATCCATTCATTTTGGCATGCACCTGTCTGAGTTGTTTCTTTCCACCGGGTAACGTCGGATACATCCGTGACATCTGATCCTGCAACATTTTTACAATGTCTGCTGCAATTTTTTCTTCGCCGGGTTGCGGGTATTCCCGTCCCGGGAGTATCCCGTGCTTATTTGGTTCAGTCATCTTTAAAAAAATTTTATTACTTTTTTTGCGGCCAGGAAAAACAGTCAGCCATAATTTTCATAAGTTAAGCAGATTTGATTTGCTCACAAAATCAGTATTCCCTTTATTGATAGCCAAAAACTACAACCATTAAATTGCCTGGTTATTTTCAGGTACTCATTTTTTTCTAAAATTAAGCCAGTTAAATATTAAAGCAATATAAATGGAAAAAGAAAGGTGTATAGGGTTGTCAACTTTCTTTAAAAAGTTGACAACCCCTCAGAAACAAGAAATTTCATATTTATGAATACTGATTATTTTTTTATAATTTCATGTTTGTATACAAAAAGTCCTGCCTTACATAAACTAACCCTGTTTACACCGTTACAAAACCTATATTCGTCAAATGAAAAAAGTAATCACTGAACAAAGTGACTGGGATGATTTACTGGAAATGATTTCCGACCGGGTGCTTACACCCATACTCGGAAAAGAAATGTATCAATTCAATGAAAATGGCGCCCTGCTTTCAATAGATACACATGTTTCCCGGCTGTTATTTGAACAAAATAAAATAACTGAACAAACTGCCACTACCCTTACCCAGGCGGTGGATTTTCTGGAATATGAAAAAAATCAAAATACAATAGATGTTATCAAAAAACTGAAATCCATTGTTAAAGAAATGAATGCGGTTGATTTTCCGTTGCTGGATGAATTTCTCAGTAT
>DATDPZ010000130.1:0-10438 GCA_035292525.1 Chitinophagaceae bacterium | reverse complement strand
ATATAGCCCTGGAAAATTCCGGGCTATTTTTCTTTTTAAAATAATCTGTGGCAAAACAATTCACACTTGGAAAAAAGGAAAGGCTGAAAAGCCGGAAGCAGATTGAACGGTTGTTCAGTAAGGGAAAGAAATTTATAGTGGCACCCTTCAGAATTTTATATCTGACTGATTTAACACCGAATGCTCCCGGGGGACCAGCTGTAAAAGAAAAAAGCTTATTACAGGTTGGGGTAGCTGTCAGTGCAAAAAATTTTAAAAAAGCTACAGACAGGAACCGGATAAAACGATTGACCAGAGAAGCATGGCGACTTCAAAAAAATAACCTGAAAGAAAAACTGGCAACCGGTGATCAGCAACTAAATGTTTTTTTAATTTATACAGCCAGAGAAATGCCGGTGTATAATCTTGTAAAAGAAAAGGTGGCTGTTATATTGCAAAAGCTATCGGGAAAATTAAATGAAAACAATATTGCAAATTCTTAGTCTTCCGTTTATTGCCCTGATAAAGATTTATCAATGGGTGATATCCCCCTTGCTGGGTCCTAAATGCAGGTTTACACCCACCTGTTCCCAATATGCAGCAGAAGCATTAAAAAAACACGGCGTTATAAAAGGTGTATGGCTGGCTATTAAAAGAATTTTCCGATGTCATCCCTGGGGTGGTAACGGGTATGACCCTGTGCCATAGTCCCTTTTAATAAAAAAAAGGAACCTGATATTAAACATAAGAAGTCACCTGATATATTTTGTATATTGTCAGAAATATCAGACTATTGGTTAAGGTTTCAATTATTGAAGACGATAAACATTTTACAGAAGCATTAGTGGAGTTGATTAATCAATCAAAAAAATTTCACGTTCTTCATACCTATGTTTCATCCGAAGATGCGTTGGCACATATGGTCAATCATCCGCCGGATATTGCCATTGTAGATATAAAATTACCGGGAAAAAACGGGATAGACCTCATTGCAGATTTTAAAAATCTGTTGCCTGATACCCTTTGCATGGTTTGTTCTTATTATGATGACAACAGTTATGTTTTTAATGCACTGCGTAATGGCGCTGTCGGTTATATTCTCAAAGATGCAAAGCCTGGGGAAATAATGAACTCGCTGGATGAGCTTCACAAAGGCGGGGCACCGATGAGCAGGTATATTGCCAAAAAAGTTGTCTCTTTCTTTGAAAAGAAACTTCCCCCAAAAAGTTTATCAGAAATAACCAGCCGTGAAAATGAAATTCTGAAATATATTTCAACAGGAATGCAAATAAAAGAAGTGGCCGAAAAACTTTTTATAAGTCAGTTTACTGTTAAGTGTCATTTAAAAAATATTTATTCAAAATTGCATGTAAACAACAGGGTGGAAGCGATTAACCGGCTTAACAATCTTAATAAATAAGAACGATTATACAGATGAGTTTACTTCTTTTTCAATAAAATACTATCCACTCCCCATTTACCGGCTCCGTTAATCAATAAAGCTACAGCCATTCCGATTGCCAGTAAGTGAAATTCATAACCTTCGCCCTGCAACTGACCCGACCAGTTCATAAAGAAACCATTTTGTAAGTGACTGGTGAAAACGATACCGGTGAAAAGTGAAATAACGCCAACCGCAACCACCCGGGTGGCAAAACCCAGGATGAGGGCCAAAGCACCAAAAAATTCAATCATGATCACCAGGAAGGCGATGATCCATGGCAGGCCTGCTGTACCTGTTAAAAACCCCATGGTGCCGCTATAGCCATAACCGCCAAACCAACCTAACAGTTTTTGAGCGCCATGTGGAAATAAAACAATACCCAATACTATCCTCAGAATAGTAGCTGCACTGCTTTCATTTGTCTGAAATATCTTTTTCATATACTTTTTGTTTTTATGAAATACAAAATTGCAGGCAAAGCAGGCCTGCTTCCCTTGATGCAGGAAAAGAAATTCAATTGATCTGTGTTAAGCGGATTTATTTTTTTTTATACTGGCTGCGTATGCGGCTTAATGATTCCGGTGTAATACCAAGGAAAGAGGCTATTTGTTTTAAAGGCAAACGTTGTTCCATTAAGGGGTAGTTTTCAATAAAACGACAATACTGTTCGTCTGCAGTGAGGCTCATGGAATCAATAATGCGTCGCTGGCCTGCTATAAAAGCATTCTGTACCAGCAACCTGAAAAAACGTTCAAACTTTGGAATCCGTGAAAAAATATTTTCCAGTGACGGATTATCAATACAGAATAATTCAGCATCTTCCAATGCATCAATGGTCAGGCGGGCCGGGGTTTGTGTCAGAAAACTGTACATATCACCTATCCACCAGTCTTCGATGGCAAATTGTACAATATGTTCCTGTCCTTTCTCATCAATGGAATAGGCACGCAAACATCCTTTGTTGACAAAACATTCGTAACGGCAGATATCACCTTCCTGCAGAAGATATTGTTTCTTTCGCAGTTTTTTAACTTTTAGAAGAGAAATGAAATATTGTTTTTCATCGTCAGTCAGATCTATAAACCGGGAAATATTTTTAAAAAGAAGATCATGCATGATTTAGAATTAGTTTATCCGGTTTAACATGGTGCATCATTGAAATTGAAAAACATCCGTACTCAGGTAACGAAGACCGGAATCAACCATAACAGTAACAATTTTTTTCCCCTTGCCCAGTCTTTCTGCAAGCCGTAACGAAGCTACAACATTGGCTCCTGAAGATGTTCCTGCAAATATTCCTTCTTCTTTTGCCAGTCTTCTCGCCATAGTTTTTGCATCTTCGGTTGTTACAGTAAAAATTTCATTTACCATTTCTGGTTTCCAAAGGGGAGGAATAAACCCGATACCGATTCCTTCAATTTTATGAGAACCGGTAGGCTTTCCAGATAGAACGGCAGATTCATCCGGTTCGACTGCAACAACATGAATGTCTTTATTGTGTTTCCATAAAATTTCTGTGGTGCCATGTAAGGAATGGGCAGTGCTTACACAATGAACAAATGCATCCACCTTTCCGTTTGTTTGATTCCATATTTCTTCTCCTAAATCATGATATCCGGTTGATGCATCATGATTATTTAACTGATCACACCACCAGTGACCGGACTGCTCACTCATTTTTTTGGCAGTTGCAATCATTTCTTTGATTAGCAATGCCGTAATTTTTTTTTGATCACTTATCACATCAGTAATCTTTGAACCAAATGCCAGCATGGTTCTTCTTTTCTCATCGCTGAAAGCATCGGAAAATACAGCATGAAACTTATAACCTAAAGCAGCACAAACAAAAGCAAGGGAAACACCGGTAGTACCTGCCGTATATTCTATAACAGTATCACCGGGTTTTAATTTTCCGGCAGCGGCTGCATTTATTATCGCTGCCTTGGCCATTCTGTCTTTCATACTGCCGGTAGGATTAGCCCATTCCAGTTTAGCAAAAACTGCTGCTGAATTTTCAGGAACAATTTTTTGCAGTTGTATCAACGGAGTATTACCAATTCCTGCTACTACATTATGAAACATAATTTTTTTATTATGACAACTAAGTTAAGATAAAGTAGTCGGTAATAATTTCAAACCCGCATAAAAAACCACCCAGTATAGAGTGGTGTATTTTGTAAGAAGGGTTCATTTATTTTGTGGCAGCATCAAACCGCTCTGCAATTTTTTTCCAGTCAACCACATTCCAGAAAGCAGCCAGGTATTCTGCACGTCGGTTCTGGTATTTTAAATAATAAGCATGTTCCCAAACATCTACTCCAAGTATGGGTGTGCCTTTTACTTCTGCCACATCCATCAGGGGATTATCCTGGTTAGGGGTAGAGGTGACTTCCAGTTTTCCTCCCTTAACAATCAACCAGGCCCAGCCACTACCAAATCTTGTCATTCCGGCAGCAGCAAATTTTTCTTTAAATGCTTCAAAAGAATCAAATGCAGCATGAATTGCTTCGGCTAATTTACCGGAAGGCATTCCGCCACCGTTTTCATCCAGGCTATCCCAGAAAAAGCCATGATTCCAGTGTCCGCCACCGTTGTTGCGGACGGCAGGAGAAATCTTTCCGGCATTAGCGATCAGTTCTTCCAATGATTTATTTTCAAACTCAGTGCCTGTAATTGCTTTGTTAAGATTATCTACATAGGCCTGGTGATGCTTGCCATGATGTATTTGCATGGTAGCAGTATCAATATGTGGTTCCAGTGCATCGTGTGCATAAGGAAGAGGTGCTAAAGTAAATGCCATAAAAAAAAATTTAAAATTTAATAATTACAAACAGGGAAACAAATTTACAGATGAATCCCCGATGTGCCATGCAAATATTTTCGAGATATGGAATTAAATTTATCTATAGAAAATATCAAGGGGGTCTTTTTTTACAGTAACTTTCTTCATCGTTTACCAAATTTAAAAACATGAGTAAGGAAAAAACAGGTAACTCCCGCCGCAAGTTCATTCAAAACGTCAGCGGCAGTATGCTGGCTGCATCTATTCCGGACATTCTTAAGGCATCAGCTGTTTCAGAAAATCTGAATGTACTTCTTCGTAATTATTACAGCGCTAATGATCAAATCCAGGTGGCCCTGATCGGCGCCGGAGGAATGGGTGTGGCAGATGCAAATACTGCCATTACTATTCCCGGGGTTAAAATAGTGGCTGCCTGCGATCTCTATGACGGGAGACTGGAAGCAGCAAAAAAAATCTATGGTAATAACATTTATACAACAAGAGATTACCGGGAGCTACTACTCAGAAAAGATATTGATGCCGTTATAGTGGCAACGCCGGATCATTGGCATAAAGACATTTCAGTAGCAGCAATGAACAGTGGAAAAGCCGTGTATTGCGAAAAACCCATGGTGCATAATGTTACGGAAGGAGCAGCCGTGATTGATGCACAGCTCCGGAATAAAGTAGCGATGCAGGTAGGTAGCCAGGGCATGAGTTCATTAGGAAATGAAAAAGCAAAGGAGCTTTTGGCCGCAGGTGCTATTGGAAAATTAAATTATGCGGAAGGCTTCTGGGCCCGCAATTCACCTTTTGGTGCCTGGCAATATGATATTCCTGCTGACGCCTCAGAAAAAACAGTTGACTGGAAAATGTTTTTGAATAAATTTCCTGACAGGCCATTTGATGCAAAAAGATTTTTCCGCTGGCGTTGTTACAAAGATTATGGTACTGGTGTATCCGGTGATTTATTTGTTCATTTATTTTCCAGTCTTCATTATATAACCAATTCCACAGGTCCTCAAAAAATAATGGCGATGGGTGGTTTACGCTATTGGAAAGATGGAAGGGAAGTGCCGGACATATTAATGGGAATGTTTGATTATGCAGAAACAGAACAACATCCTGCGTTCAACCTGTCATTACGTGTAAATTTTGTAGATGGCACTGCAGACAGTACATACCTGCGGCTGGTGGGCAGTGAAGGAAGCATGAATGTAGAATGGGAAAAAGTGACCCTGTCAAAAAATAAAGCTTATGCGGCAGTGGACGATCCGTTACTGAAAACAAAAATGAATAACCAGCTTGCGGAAGTATATGACCGGAAAAAAATGGTGCCGCCAGCGGCTACTGTTTTCAAAGCAGAGGAGGGATATAAAGGGGCACATTATGATCACTTCTACAATTTCTTTTCTGCTATCAGGAATAAAACAATGGCAAACGAAGATGCCTTGTTCGGTTTCCGGGCAGCGGCTCCGGCATTGCTTTGCAACGACAGTTATTTCCAGGATAAAGCCGTAAAATGGGATCCGATAAAATTAAAAATTGTTTAAAAAAATAATATGAAACCTGTCTTAACATTTATATTGATGGCATCTTCTTTTTTAATTTCTTCCTGCCAGGAAAGAAAAGACAATAAATTATCAAAAGCTGAAGAAAAAGCCGGCTGGAAATTATTGTTTGACGGACAAACCATGAATGGCTGGCGAACATTCAAAAACAAACCCGGCAATAGCTGGGAAGTAAGCAACCATGAATTGCATTGTAAAGGAAGTGCAACAGATAAAAGCGACCTGCGGACCGATCTGATCACAACAGATCAATTTGAAAATTTCGAATTATCCATTGACTGGAAAATTGCGAAAGGAGGGAATAGTGGCATCATGTATCATGTAACAGAAGAATATGATGCAGCCTATCTCAGCGGCCCGGAATACCAGTTGATAGATGATGAAGGGTTTCCTGAAAAACTGGAAGACTGGCAAAAAACAGCTGCCGATTATGCTATGTATAATGTGACATCAAGACCCACAAAACCTGTTGGCCAATACAACAACTCAAAAATAATTTTCAATAAAGGGCATGTGGAGCATTGGCTTAACGGCGTGAAAGTATTAGAATTTGAAGCCTGGTCGGAAGACTGGAATAACAGAAAAGCATCAGGAAAATGGAAAGATGAAAAAGGATATGGAATGGCTAAAACAGGGTTTATCTGCCTGCAGGATCATGGAAGTGAGATCTGGTTTAAAAATATTAAGGTAAAACCACTTTAATTATTTTTTCAAACGATTTAGTTTTTTTCCCCGTCCGACCGGGTCGTCCGGGCGGGCTTTTTCAGTAAATGTTTCTACTATTTCTTTTGTCTCCAGGTCGAGGCGTACAGAGATCGTATACCAGGGAATAGATTTATTAAATCCCGGTATTTTTCTTCGGATAATTTTTTCAACTTCATTTGTTAACTCCGTAAACGTTTTTCCTCTACTGCCTTTCAGACATTGCAGAATTGCTGATTTAAAGGGTTCATAAATGGCTGCATCCATTTTCATTTTCCTGCGGGACCGGGGATGAGTAGTGATTATTTTTTTAGTATTTGCTTTTGCCATAATTTATCTTTTAGTTTTAAAAAAATTTTTCATCAACTGAGCACATTCTTCATTTAAAACACCTCTTATTAATTCTGTTTTTGGATGAAAAGGCCAGTTGCCACCGGCGACTTTTTTATATCCGTTCTTTTCATCATCGGCGCCATAAACAATTTTTCCAATCTTACTCCAATAAATGGCACCGGCACACATAAAACAGGGTTCAATGGTCACATAGAGGGCAGCATCCGGCAAATATTTACTTCCCAGTAAACCAAAAGCAGAAGTCAGGGCAATCATCTCGGCATGCGCCGTAGGATCATTTAATTTTTCTACCATGTTATAACCTCTTGCAATTATTTTTTCATGTAAAACCACTACAGCTCCCACGGGTACTTCTTCTGCATCAAAAGCTTTACGGGCTTCTTTTAATGCCTGTGTCATATAATATTCTTCAGTCATCTTTTAAAGGTAAAAACTTAACTTGAAGAAAATTAAAAACACTATGCCGGCCTTGCAACTTCAGAAAATGAAGCAGTATTTTTTATCGGGTGCCACCCAGTCCTTTGCTTTCAGAAAAGCGCAGCTAAAAAAACTCAAATCAGCCATACTTGCTCATGAGCAGGATATTTACAACGCTTTGGCTGAAGACCTTCGTAAAAGCAGGGAAGAAACCTGGGTGACAGAAACAGGAATTGTGATCAGCGAACTGAATGTACTACTTAAGGAATTAAAAAACTGGATGCAGCCGGAAACCGTTCCTACCAATTTACTCAACCTGCCATCCAAAAGCTATATTATGCGTGAGCCACTGGGTGTGGTGCTGATTATAGCTCCCTGGAATTACCCATTTCAATTGATGATAAACCCGCTGCTGGGAGCTATCGCTGCCGGAAATTGTGCTGTATTGAAACCAAGTGAATTTGCACCAGCTACATCGGCAGTCATGAAAAAGATAATTGAAGAAATTTTTCCACCTGAATATATTTTATATACAGCAGGTGATGGCGCCAATCTCATTCCTCAAATGATGAACAATTTCCGGTTTGATCATGTTTTTTATACCGGCAGTACTGCTGTGGGAAAAATTATTTACAAAATGGCTGCGGAGAAACTGATACCCGTAACACTTGAACTGGGTGGAAAAAGTCCCTGCATTATAGAAAGTGACGCTAACCTGAAAGTGGCTGCAAGAAGAATAGCAGTAGCCAAGTTTTCCAATTGCGGGCAAATGTGTGTGGCGCCTGATTATATACTGGTGCATGAATCAGTAAAAAATGAGTTTACCAGGGAGTTGAAATTAACTATACTCAAATTTTTTTCAGAAGATCCATCAGGCAGTTATAATTATGGAAAAATGATCAATGAAAAACAATTTGACCGGGTGGTCAGTTATCTGCAGGATGGCGAAGTAATCCATGGTGGTCGTCACAACAGGGATCAACTTTATATTGAACCTACTATACTGGACAAAATTTCAGTAGACTCTTCGGTTATGAAAGAAGAAATTTTTGGACCCCTTTTACCCATTTTTACTTTCAGCAACAAAGAGGAAGCAATGAAGATCATTGCTAATCATCCCAATCCATTGGCATTTTATATTTTCAGCAGCAGTAACCGCAAAGCAAATGAATGGACAGCAGCCGTACCAGCGGGCGGCGGTTGTATCAACAATTGCAGCTGGCATCTCACCAATCATCATCTCCCTTTTGGCGGCAGGGGATTCAGTGGCACCGGTAGTTATCATGGGAAACAATCTTTCGAAACATTCAGCCATAAAAAATCAATTATGAAAACACCTGCCTGGTTTGATCCGGATATCAAATACCCGCCTTTCAGGGGAAAATTAAAATTATTTAAGTGGGTGATCCGCTGATTAATTTTTTATGAAACAAAAAAATAAAATAACCGGGTGGCTTAAAAACCTATTCATAGTTTTGTTTTTATTTATTGTAGCATTTGGAGGAACGGTAGCTTTTGAAACAAGAAACACAAAAAACATGACCCTGCGGCAAAAAATACTAAAAACAGTTTATCCCGCCTTTACCTGGTGGAATAAACTGGTGGGCAGTAATAATAAAGTGTTTTCCAATGTAACAGCTTTGGTTCCCTCACAACCGATCTACGATCTTTCCATCACCTTAAACAGCGGGGAAGTGATTCCGTTGTCAAAGTTTAAAGGGAAAAAACTCATGCTGGTGAATACGGCTTCTGATTGCGGATATACAGATCAGTATAGCGAGTTACAAAAATTGTATATGGAAAATGAAAATAAATTAGTCGTCATTGGATTCCCGGCCAATGATTTCAAAGAGCAGGAAAAAAGAACAGATGAGGAAATTGAACAATTCTGTAAAATCAACTATGGCGTTACTTTCCCTTTAGTAATGAAAAGTACAGTGATCACCGGCCCGGAGCAGCATCCGGTATTTCAGTGGCTGACCAATAAAAGTAAAAACGGGTGGACAAATAAGAAACCCAGCTGGAATTTTTCAAAATACCTGGTAAACGAAGAAGGGGTGCTGATCAATTATTTCGATCCTTCCATTTCTCCTGTCAGCAGGGAGGTGCAGGAGGCAATAAAAAAATAAGGGAAACTTCCCGGTCTACACAGCACATTTTTCATGGTAATTTACCAATCGAATTACTGTTTTTTCAAATTCAAAACCGGAATAGTTGGTAACAATTTCATTCAGCACTTCATCTATTTCTTCAACTTGTTTTAAAATAACCAAACGGCCCCTGTATTCTTTAATATTGGGAAGTCCTTTTAAATAGTTGGTATAGTGCCGGCGCATTTCATTTACACCCACTACCGGATTTTTCCATTGTACCGAGCGGTATAAATGTTTCCGGATCACATCTATTCTTTGTTCGATAGTAGGCGGAGGCAATCGCTGGCCTGTTTTTACAAAATGTTTGATCTCTTTAAAAATCCAGGGATAACCAATGGCGGCACGACCAATCATAATGCCGTCCACTCCGTACCTGTTTTTATAAGCCAATGCTTTCTCCGGCGAATCAATATCGCCATTTCCAAAAATGGGAATATGAATACGGGGATTTTCTTTCACTTTTGCAATCAGGCTCCAGTCTGCTTCTCCTTTATATAACTGCACTCTTGTTCTTCCATGGATCGACAAAGCTTTTATACCAATGTCCTGTAATCTTTCTGCCACCTCTTCTATGTTCCTGCTGTTTTCATCCCAGCCTAATCTTGTTTTAACTGTAACGGGTAATGAAGTGGATTTTACAACTGCCGTAGTCAGTTTTATCATTAAGTCAATATCTTTTAAAACACCGGCCCCGGCACCTTTACTGACAACTTTTTTTACAGGGCATCCGAAATTTATATCCACCAGGTCGGGGTTCACCGCTTCGCAGATTTTTGCACTCAGTCCCATAGCCTCTTCATCACCGCCAAAAATCTGGATGCCAAAGGGCCGCTCTTCTTCCGTGAAATCCAGTTTCATTTTACTCTTCAGTGCATTGCGGATCAGTCCTTCACTGGAAATAAATTCACTGAACATCAGATCAGCGCCGTTGTCTTTACACACCGCACGGAAAGGCGGATCGCTTACATCTTCCATGGGGGCAAGAAGCAGGGGGAAATCAGGTAATTTTATGTTTCCTATTCTTATCATATTAGCG
>DATDPZ010000129.1:0-29181 GCA_035292525.1 Chitinophagaceae bacterium | reverse complement strand
TGGCGAAAGAAGGAATAACTGATCTGAGCCATTACTCTGTGGTACCGGGTGCAACATTGTACACGGATCTTTTTCTGTAAATATATTTATAAAAAAGGGCCGTATTCTTATTGAAGTTTTACGACCCTTTTTTAAATTATTGAGCAGGAGGTGGCGGTGGTAACAACATTGCCTCAGGCGCAGTATTTTTAACAGGCGGTGTTGTTTTGAGATAAGCAAAAATTGCTTTCAGTTCATCATCACTCATTCTAACTGCTGGCATCATTGACATAGGTGGCATAAGTGGTCTCGTATTTTCAAGACCCATCCATTTTTTCTCCTGCAAGGCCTTTAAAAATTGTTCTTCCTTCCAGCCTCCGATACCCGTTGTATCTGAAGTAAGATTTGGTGCATAAGTTATTCCCCATGGCCCGGTCCAGGCTGTGAATGTTTGAGTAACTACCAGCCCTTTTTTGGCTGCTTCTTTCGGGTCAAAATCCGCAGGAGGCATTTGTGCAGGATGGCCTGAAAGCATCAGGCTCATATCATCTTCTGGTCCCTCAGGTCCCATTTTTTTTGGTGTATGGCAATCGTTACAACCGCCAACTTTTACCAGGTGTTCTCCCCAGGCTACCTGACTATCATACGAGCCATAGGTTGAAGCAGCAGCAGCAGGCGGTTCGTTTTTCGTGTCACTGCAAGCCTGGGATAAAAAAATTAAAACCGAAATGGAAATAAATAAAACGAGTTTCTTTTTCATAAAGAAGTTTTAAAGATGAATAATCGTTGGTTCAAAACTTTTCAGAGGGAAACGGCAGGAGGGTTTACTTAGGATACAAGAACTGAGTTGAATAGTTTGTAATTTTTAAGAAAGGTAATAAGTTTTTAAATATCGAGGATATCTAATACTGATTTTTTTAGAAAACTGAAAAAATCTAACCGACCCGCCATTGATGATAAACAAAAAGATGAATTACTATTCTTCATTCCTTTTTTCGGGCCGCATCATGGGAAAAAGCAGCACGTCCTGTATAGAGGGCTGGTTCAATAACAACATACATATCCTGTCAATACCAAAGCCAATACCGGAAGTGGGTGGCATGCCGTATTCCAGTGCCCGCAGGAAATCATGATCAATAAACATGGCTTCATCATCGCCACGTTCCATCAGTTTTCCTTGATCTTCAAAACGGTCCCGCTGATCAATGGGGTCATTCAGTTCACTGTAGGCATTGGCAATTTCACTTCCGTTTACCATCAGCTCAAACCTTTCTACCAGTCCCGGTTTGCTCCGGTGTTTTTTGGTCAGCGGACTCATTTCTCTGGGGTAATCAATAATGAACGTAGGTTGTACAAAATGCTTTTCACATTTTGCACTGAAAATTTCATCAATCAGTTTTCCTTTACCCATTGATTTGTCCGTTTGGATATGTAATTGCTTACAGACATTGTGCAGGTTTTCTTCATTCATATTACTGATGTCAAAACCGGTGTGTTCTTTTATGGCACCTGCCATAGTAATACGGCGATAGGGAGCTTTAAAATCTATTTCTTTTCCACCAACAGATACGATGGTTGATCCATTTACTGCGATAGCTACTTTTTCCAGCAATTGTTCCGTTATTTCCATCATCCATAAATAATCTTTGTAGGCTACATAGAACTCCAGTATAGTGAATTCCGGGTTATGGGTACGGTCCATACCTTCATTTCTGAAATTGCGGCTGAATTCATACACCCAATCAAAGCCGCCAACGATCAGCCTTTTTAAATAAAGCTCATTGGCTATTCTTAAATACATGGGCATGTCCAAAGCGTTGTGATGTGTTTGAAAGGGCCTGGCAGCAGCACCGCCCGGAATGCTTTGCAATACAGGAGTATCCACTTCCAATGCACCTTTTTCATTTAAAAATTCACGGATGGCATTGATCAGTTTAGTTCGCTTGATAAAAACTTCTTTTAACTCCGGATTGATGATAAGATCAGCATATCGTTGCCTGTATTTAAATTCCGGATCGGTAACGGCATCAAAGGTTTGTCCTTCTGCTTCTTTAACGATCGGTAAGGGCTTTAATGATTTTGCAAGAACTGTAAGTTCATTTACATGAAGGGATGTTTCTCCGGTCTTAGTTTTAAAAACATATCCTTTTACGCCAATAATATCTCCAATGTCTGTACATTTTTTCCAAACAATATCATAGAGTGTTTTGTCTTCACCGGGGCAGATATCGTCTCTTTTAATATATAATTGTATGCGTCCTGTGGAATCCTGTATTACTGCAAAATTGGCTTTACCCATATCCCGGATACTCATGATACGTCCGGCAAGACAGACCTCCTTAAATTCTTCTTTTTTTTCTTCGGTAAAATTTTCTTTAATATAAACTGCATTACTGTTTACGGGGTACATGGCAGCAGGGTAGGGATCTATGCCCATACCCAATAAGTCTCCAAGTTTTTCTCTTCTTATTTGTTCCTGTTCTGATAAATGAGTTGGCTGCATAAAAAAACTTTTATTATGCTGAAAAAAGAGTAATGTTCAATGCGGGCAAAAATACAGGATGCCGGTTGGTAAAACAAAAGCTGCCCTGGATACCGGGACAGCGTTTGTGTTTTCTGATGTGAAGGCAGATCAATTGCCGGTGGCTGGTTTTAATTTATCTTGCTTCCTCTTTATACTTCGAATCACACGGGCAAGAAGAAAAATAATCAGCCCGGTACCAAGTACAACCACTGCAATGGCCAACCCCTCAGCTCCACCACAGGATATACTGCATGACAAAGCAGCCAGTAAATACAACAAACCCAAAGCAGTAATAACAGAAAGAATGATCAACAATACTTTTCCAGCCGGTGAATTTTCATTTGATTCTTTTATCTCCTTTACCTGCTTTTTCAACAATTTCTTTTTTTCTTTCCAGGTTAGCGGCTTACTGTTTTCATCATTCATTGAATTGCTGAAAGCGGAGATTGTCCTAATTGAACTTTTTATACTGTCACCGGGCAGTGATGAAGATGCAATGGCAGTTAAAATGCCTGACTGCTGATGACTGAAGAGCTGTTCATAATTGTTGCCGGCATATACAATCATACAAAATGTTGAAGCGGCCAGTATAAAATCGCAGGTTTTTTGCCTAAGATAAAAGGATGAACCGGATGTTTTGCTGTTTCTTTTTGACGGATAGGCCATGATGCCTGCAAGAAATAAAAGAATAAAAAGAAGAAAAACGTTTATGGGAATAAAAATTTGCAGATCGTACAACATCCTTCCTGCAACTATTCCAAGAATATTGAACAGGATATAAATGCCAGTAATAATAAAGCGGGCAGACCATTTATTGTTTTTTGCCCATAATGAAATTTTTTTCATAATCGTTGATTTATGGTTTTCGAAATTGTTTAAGAGTTTTATTTTGTCAGGTTAATTTTCAATGATAAAGCAGGGGAAGCATGCGATGATAATTTTCCGTTTTGCAGTGTCGGAGATTTTTCCATTTTAAAAGATGTGGTCGCAGAGATTGCTTTCTTTTTATTATTAGCTGATGTTATGAAGAAACTAATTCCAACTGCTGTTAAAGCAGCACTTGCAAGATAGAGACCGGTATAGGATTTATAAGTTGGTTCTACGGTTCCCAACGAAAAAAATGTGACTAATGCCCCACTGGTTTCCTGGCTTGCATCTGCTAAAGCTGTTACCAGCAGACCCATGCTGCCGGCACCTGTAATTATCCAGGCGGCAGTTTTCTGAGTCTTACTTTTTTTCAGATAATCTGTGTTTACTGGCATAGCTGCTTGTTGGGCTTGCTGGCTGAATGAGACTATAGGCAATACCAGTAGCATCAAATAAAGAAGGATCTGTTTCATAATGATAAAATTTAATGATTAAAAGATTGCTTTGTTTTAAATTTTCCGAAATTTTTTTTAATATTCAGGCTGATGGGTTTACCAGTTTTCGGACCGGTGTTAAAAAGGAGGTCCCACCAGGTCACAGATACACCAAAACATTTATCATTAGCCCGGTGATGATGTTTAAGATGAAATGCACGGAGCTTATTAAACCATTTTGTTCGACATCTCTTATGTATCAGAAAATGTATATACCCATAGATAGCGCAGCCGGATATAATACCGGCTGGCAGGATTAAAAAATTGCTGAAATCAAGGCTGACATATATAAGGATCGTTGCCAGGAAAGCTATCAGTATCCTGAGGATATCATTCGTAATTATTTTTTCCGGATGAATGTGGTTTATTTGATTCCATTCATTAAAATGATGGTCGTTCTTATTTCGATGTAACCAAAAACGGTGAATAAAATATTCGATAAATGTCCAGCAGAACCACCCGGCTACAAACGCAATGACTTGAAAAACCCAATGTGAATTAAGCAAAAGATAAAGCGCTGTAACTGGTGGAACGGCTATAACAAAAAAGAATACAATACAGACTCCCAGGGGCACCGGTTTATTGGCTAACCTGTAGTAGCTGAGCAGTCCTATTAAATAGAATATCATGATGCTGATTTTACGTTGTTCAATGTGTTCTCTGCATAATAAAAGCTCTTTACTTTTTCTGCTATGATCTTATCTTCCGGCGGTGTGGTTCTGAACAGGAGATCCCACCAGGCCACACTGATTCCATGGCAATGGTTAGGATACTTACAATGATGGAATATATGATATCTGTGCAACCTGGGAAAAATGGACGCTGACCATCGTTTATGAAGGATCACATGCATACAAGCATAGAACATGAATCCAAAAACCAATCCGGTAATAATTGAAAAGAAATTGTTTAGCAAAATTGAAATAGAGAGCATGCTCAAGAATGAAAGACAGAGGATCATCCTGGTCTTATTTGAGATTTTTAGTTCATGAGGATGAGAGTGATGATGGTAATGCATCGTAATAATAAAATGACGATTTTGCCCATGACTACCATGTTGCCAGAAACGATGCACCATGTATTCACCAAATGTCCATGTCAGCCACCCGATAAAATAAAGTCCCAAATGAAACGTAATATTTGAATCAGGACGAATCCAGACCAGGAAGGCAATTGCCGGAAGAGTAAGCAATATGAAAATTGCAACTAGCTTAAATTGTATTATCAGATTCCGGTATCGGTTAAGTTGAAATTGATAAAAGTTCATAAAATAAAGTTTAAAAGTGATTTAATATGATTCTTGATTTTTTCCGGTATTCGTTGAAAACGATTATCGGTATTATCATTTTTGGATTTAAGAAAGGATACGGTTTTCTGTATCCCGATTTCGAAAGAAGTTGTTGTAAAGCCGAGACAGTCTTTGGCTTTTTGGTTACTGAATAACCGGTTCTCCCATATC
The DNA here is from genome assembly GCA_035292525.1 of Chitinophagaceae bacterium. Classification (GTDB taxonomy): domain Bacteria; phylum Bacteroidota; class Bacteroidia; order Chitinophagales; family Chitinophagaceae; genus VBAS01. The sequence continues at coordinate 23,858 of DATDPZ010000129.1, read as the reverse complement.
CTGTCAATATGTTTTGGAGAAACCCTGGGTTTTTTCCCCAGAAATCTGAGAAACATATAGTAGATCCGGACAAATAATTTTAATATCCATTTTGGAACCGGAATCAGAATAGTTTTACTTGCTGATAACCGCCGGATCTCAGTAAAGAATTTTTTATAGGTCAGATGTTCTCCACCCAGGAAATATTTCTCTCCTGAAAACCCTTTTTCTAAAGCCAGAAAATGACCATTGACAACGTCATCTACAAATGCATAGTTCCCTTTGATACCAGGCGAGTAAGGAAAGAAGGAAATTTTATTCCTTGAAATATTATTAATTAGTCTTGTAATTGGATTTCCTTCAGTGAAATTTCCGGGTCCATAAATTCGGGTGGGGAAAACAATCACCGACCACAGTCCTTTTTTAGTGAACTCTTTTACCAGTTTCTCAGCTTTATATTTTGAAAGAGCATATGATGTTGTTGGTTTTATTTTATCTTCATTTTCTTCACTAATCGGCCATTGATCTGAAGGACCATAAACAGAACAACTGCCGGTAAAAACGAAGCGCTGAATTTTTTCTGAAAGAGCCACGTGGAGAACATTCTGAGTGCCCTGTACATTTACTTTTTCAAATTCAGGATTTTGATCATCTCCTTCTTTTGTGAAAGCGGCAGTATGAAAAACATAAACACAGCCTTTCATCGCTTTTTCTATACTCATTTTGTTTTTAATGTCGCCTTTGAACAAAATGATATTCGGATGCACAGGTATAAACTTTGAATTAAGATTTCTTACCAAAGCATGAACTGTCCAACCTTTTTCAGCCGCTGCCAATGCCAGCTTCTGACCTATATACCCGGTGCTTCCTGTTACAAAGATTTTCATACAAAAGATTTAAATGTTTAGTTCTATTGTTGCTCTGTATAAGGAGTGATAGATTTCTATTTTTGAACAAATACCGTTTGAATAGAAATATTCATTGTAGTTCCCATCCGGGAATTTTATTTTATAATGATGCTCCTTTATTTTTTGGATTTCCAGATCTTGTTCAAAATTGTCAGAATACACTTTCAGATTATTGATTGGTTCCATTGCATAAATACTGAGCATGTTATACCGGATAGGATAATGGTTTAGGGCTACCGATTTACTTCCTGTGAAAACTGTGTAATTGTTTCCGGCGGCTTTGGTTTTTTTGTCAGCTTTTACATTGCCATTCATTTTACGGAATATAGATGACCAGGTCATGATGCCATTGTCATAGATCGTTTCTTCTCTTGTATGGGCTGTGAACGTGAAGACGACTTTGGTTTTGACTTCTGATTCTAGTTTCATTGTAGTCCTGTTACCGGCAGAAGTTTGAATAAATCTGATATTACCAACTACATCTCCTTTTCTTTTAATGTTGTATTCCAGCTTTTTTTCCTGTGAAAATCCCAGGCCCGGGAGCAGCGTACAAAAAATGATCAGCATAATTACCCTGCTTATTTTATAAAATAGTTGTTGAATCTTTTCTGCTTTTTCCGGGCAGTGGCGGCGATAGTAGCGCAGCAGAAAATAAAGAATGGTAGGTGTCATAAAAAAAGGTTTAATGGTGAATGATTTTTGTTTCTGAATTTTCCTTGTTTTGGATATTTAATTTCTATTGATTTCATAATGCTAATCTACTCTCAGCAACAGCCCCTTCATAACTGAATTTTGCATTAACATTTTCCTGATTTGCATTTTTTGCAACGGGAAGAATGGCCTGGTTTCTTTGAAATAAAAACATCAGTTATTTTTTGGCAAAACCTATCCCCGTCCCGGTAACAACACTGTTACCGGGATGAGTTATAGCTATAAATAAATGAACTAAATTTTCCTGATACTATTTACAGAATATTATAAGCAAAACTTACATAGTACATACCACCTATATATGGATTTCCGAATCCGGTCTGGTAAAACTTGTTTGTAATATTGGTGCCACCGATTTTAACCTGTGATTTTAATTTTTTCAACTTGTAATTCACCTGGGCATCCAGCGTTGTATATGCTTTTACATCACCATTGGCAAAACCACCTCCTTCCCAATAGAAACTATCCTGCCAGCGGAGGTTTACATTAAATCCAACTATTCCTTTTTTTCCCAGGCCGCTGTTACCAAACCCTGCATTCATTCTGTACTTAGGTGTATTATAACTTGCTTCAAAACCTGCAGGTATATCAGTAAGATTATCTGTATACGCATTGATAAAGGAGAAATATTTTTTTGCCATCTGGTAATCCAAACTGATACCGGCGCCCCATGTTTTTACTTCCGTATCACTGTTTACTACTACTGACCATGGTTTTACTGGTCTTGTGGGTTGTATAACTACTATGCGGCCAAGAAAGTTTGTGTATTTGCCTGCATATACATAAGCATCCAGTAATAATTTTTTATTAATGTATCCTTTGTACCCTGCTTCAAACGAACGCATGGATTCCGGTTTGATACTTTTGTATGTGTATACCGGTGGTGCCGGGCTGCCATCATAAACATAGGTTGGATATGTTTCGGGCTTCAGCATATTTAAAACCCAGGGTAAGCCACCCAATAATACTGCACTTCCTACATCTAATTTTATCCATTGCTGCTGCGTAGTGGGAAATTTATAAGCGGTCTGATATGACATACGAAGATTATGTCCGTCTGCAAGTTTTATCAGCGCAGTAAATCTTGGTGTAAATTTTCCTTTGAAGTTTTCATTCTTATCATACCGGCCTGATGCAGATACCACTAATTTTTCATTCAGCAATTTTTTAGTCACCTGTGCATATGCGCCCCATTCAATTATTTTTAAAGCACCTGCTGTATCTATAAAAATTGTTCCTTGTGAATTAAGGATATATTTTTTCAGGTTGCCGCCAATCAATACATCTGCAAATTTTATTTTGTCAGTAAAACTGTATTGCCCTTCGCCCATCCATAATTGTGATTTGTCAAGAAACAAACCTCCTTTTGGAATGGGAACTTTTCTTACAGAATCAAAAATATGGGTGAACAAAGCTGAGCCGGGAAGCGGACGGCCCTGGTCTGCAACTGAACGGGCATACAGATGTGCATTGGCAACAGAAGCCCCACCCGCAATGGCACCAACATAATTGCCTATATATTGCGGATACCAAGTACCACTGGGTTTCCAGGCTTCATTAAAATATTGTGAAGTAACAGTAGCACTATATGCATCTCCCGCATTTTCCTGTGTAGTATATCCACGCAAAAACCAGTTTTTGTGTTTTAATTCAAGTTTATACTGGCCAATTTTTATTCCTTTAAATGCATAACGGTTATTTCCTGTATATACAGAATTACCAGTGCCCCAGTAGCCGGATAAAATAGCTTCCAGGTTATCATTGAATTTATAATGAACGGCACCTGATAGTTTCAGGTTTTTTGTTTTTGGGTCTATTGTATTTATTTCATTATATCCTGTGCGGGATACATTTTGATTTGGAATAATACCAGTAGTCATACCAATATAAAAGGGCTGTGTGTTAGGGTTCGTAGCAAGAAACCCGTTTATCTGTGCCTGCGAAGGGTCCATTCCTGTTGCCGCTCTGTAGCCTTGAACAAATTGTTGGGTGCCTGCCTGTATTACCAGGTTTGAAATATCTCTCATATTTAAGGATGTTTCATCACCATATACATTTACGCCATCATAATTGGGATCTGTTTGTCTTGTGCCTGCAATAGTTTTTCCGCCGCTACCCATACGCTGGTAGTTTGTAGTATCATTAGCCAACCAGTCATTTGCTTCTAAATATTGTGCTCCAATTTTGAAAGCAAACTTATTATTGAAATTTTTAGCCCATCGAATAGAAAAATCATGAAAGCTCCCAATTTTTTCCCTTTGTTTTTTGCTGACATCAGTAATCCCGTTTTTAATAATCATGGAGAAGCCATCATTTTTAAAAGGGCTTTTGCTGTTTAAAAGGAAAGTTCCATTCACTCCGCCGGGTCCGTATAGTGCAGAAGATGCCCCGGGTAATATTTCAATACTTTCTATATCAAGATCAGTGAGGCCCGCAAAATTTCCTACTGAAAAACCAAGCCCAGGCGCAATATTGTCCATGCCGTCCATTTGTTGTGTTATCCGTGAACTACCACTGCCATTAAAACCTCTTGTACTGTATGTTTTGTAAGTAAGGCTTGATATAGTAACATCCAAAGCCCGTTTACTTAATATTGTACCATACGGATCTGTAGGTGAGTTCAAGATATCGGTTTTGCCTACAGTTTCCATAGTAATAGGTTTGTCAAACCGCTTTCCCGATATACGGGAATCACCAACTATTACCTGGTCAAGTGTTTTGGTTTCTGATTGCAGGCTTACTGATACTTCATCGGTGCTGCTTACCACAATTTCTTTTGTTTCACTTTCTGAATAAGAAACAACAAGAGTAACCGGCAATGATTTTACAAGAATGCGGAAGACGCCTTTTTCATTTGTAATACCACCGGCTAACGTACCTTTTACATTTACAGATGCACCGGCAAGGATTTCATTTTTTTCATCGGTTACTTTTCCTTTAATTATAATGGATCCGGTTTGTGAAAAAATTACTGTGCCTGAAAAGCAAATCAGCCACATCATTAAAATTTTCTTTTTCATAATTGAAGTTTTTGGTTATTAAATTTGGTTTTCGAATATTTTAATTTTCACAGGCAGAAAGCATAAAGAAATAAGGGTCAATAGCCGTTTCATTTTCTATCACAGTTGGGGTGGGCCCCAGGCTGATGCGTAAAAAGTTTTTGCCACTCATGATATGCCAGATGAAACTTTCACATTTGGCGGAAAAACTGCCCAGGATTTCCGGGAACATTTCATACAACATCCCATCCCAGCAGGATTTTTCCAGTTCTTCCATTGCTGAAAGTTTTCTGCTGTTTTCTTTTTCATCGTTTCTGCTGCAAAACTGCCGGCCGGCAAAACCAGTTCCGGTAAAGAGCAGTATTTCGTGGTTGGTTGTTTTCGGTTTCATAATATTTGCTTTTTTCATAGTGCCAAGCTACAATCGCACAAAGCCCGTTTATAATTGAATTTTGCATTAACATTTCCCTGATTTGCAATTTTTGCAACGGGATTTGTGCTTGAAAAGCCAGGAGACCTTTTTTGAAAATACCGGGCCTGAACCGGGAATTTGTTGCATTTTTTGCAACTGACCTTTTAAAGGTGTTGTTCTTTGGGGGGAATTGATTTAACTTAACATGATTTGCTTTCTATTTCAATAGCACAGCCACCAACCGTAAACCAGCCATGCCAAACTACCCATCACAGGAGTTTTTGTTCCAGCGGATTAAGGAGTTTTTACCTCCTGTTACTTCTTTGGTGGATAAAGTTGCCGAAATATTAAATATAAGCAGCGACAGTGCTTACCGACGGATCAGGGGCGAAACACCTTTGGTTCTGGATGAGGCCCGTGAGCTTTGTCTGCATTTTAAAATATCGCTTGATCAGCTATTAGATGTAAAAAGCGGATCCATACTTTTTCAGGGTGTGCGGGTCAATACAAATAATTATAATTATATAGCCTACCTGAAAGAACTGCAAAAGCAATTGCAATATATCAGCAGTTTTTTTAATAAAGAGATCATCTATCGCAGTAAAGACGTACCCCTATTCCATAATTTTTATTACAAACCTCTTATTGCTTTCCGGTATTTTTTCTGGATGAAATCGGTGATACAAAGTCCTGATTTTGCGGACAGGGATTTTGAACTGAACTGTATTTCTCCTGAAATAGAAAAACTGAGCGGGGACCTGGTCCTGGAGTATAACAAAATACCCTCCACAGAAATATGGAATACGGAGTGCATCAACGCCGCCATCTCGCAGATCGAGTTTTATAAAGACTCTGGTTATTTTGTGTCGGCCACCGATATAAAAACAGTTTATGAGGCGCTGGAAGATTCACTTATTCATCTGAAAAATGAAGTGGAGTATGGTTGTAAATTTATGCCACAGGAAGATCATGCCGCTAAAAAAAATAATTTTAAATTCTTTTACAACCGGGCCATGCTGGGCGATAATACCATCCTGATCATTACGGACCGGGTAAAAGCGGCTTACCTGAATTATGACGGACTGAATTATATTCATACAAGAGATGAGTCATTCTGCCATCCGCTTTATGAAGACCTGCAGAACCAGATGAAAAGAGCCACCATTATCAGCCAGACCAGCGAAAAGCAAAGAAATCTTTTTTTCAACAACATGCTCAATAAAATAAGAGACCGTAAAAAATTTTTGTAAAACCCAAACTTATTTTATGAAAATTAATGAACTGCAACTACAGCTTTTTCAATTAATAAAAAACAAACTTCCGGCAGAAGCCTCAGTAGCCGAAGAAGTGGCAAAATTGCTGAACATCAGCAATGACAGCGCCTACCGCCGTTTGCGGGGCGAGAAACAAATTACTTTTGAAGAGTTGTACACCCTTGCCTTGAATTATAGAATTTCACTTGATCAGCTGATGAATATTCAAACTGGCAGTATCCTGTTTCATGGAAATTTTTTAAACCCCAAAACATACCGGTATAATGATTACCTCAGCAACATGATGCACCAACTGGCCTATTTCAACAGCCATAAACAAAAAGAGTTTTATTACTTGTGTAAAGACACGCCAATTTTTTATTATTTTATTTCAAGAGACCTGGCGGCATTTAAATATTTTTTCTGGATGGGTACCCTGATTTATTTTCCTGAATTCAGGAACAGGAAAGTAAATCTGGCTGAATACCCGTCAGAGCTGGAAACGTTGGGAAATAAGGCGAATGAAATTTATACCCAGTTGGATTCATTGGAAATATGGAATATTGAAAGCTGGAATACCACCTTTCACCAGATTGATTATTATATCGACAGCCAGATGTTTGAATCGGATGAAGAAGCTTTGAAAATTTATGAAGGCATGGAAAAAGTAGTAGATCACCTGGAAGAGCAGGCAAAACGGGGATATAAATTCCTGGCAAGCGACCCGGATAAAAAACCCGGCGGTAAGTTCAAAATGTATTTCAATGAAATTGTAATACAGGACAACCACATGATGGCCCTGCTGGACAATACCCGCATTTCTTTTGTGCCGCACACGGCCATCAACTTTTTGATGACAAGGGATATTGCTTACTCTGAAAATTTTTACCAGTATGTTCAAAATCTTGTCAAACGGTCTACTCTCATCAGTGAAGTAAGTGAAAAAGAAAGATCAAGATTTTTCCGCAGAATGCATGACCGCATAGACAAACGGAAGGAACTGCTGCATGTATAGTGTTATATTTTTCAAAAGAAGTGAAGGAAGGACTAACTGGCAGGTTATTTGAAATACCTTTGGATAACTATGAAAAGGGTTTATTTTTTTTTATTTGCCATCTCTTTCATTACTTCTGCAGGAGCACAATCAATATTTGATAAAGCAAAGAATGTAAATTCCGGCAACACGCAGGTAACAGAAGCTGAAGCAGGAAGCGGAGTGAAAGAGGCATTGAATAATGGTATCAAATCTGCTGTTTCCCATCTGAATAAACCAGATGCTTTTTTTAAAAGCGAAATTTATAAAGTGCTGCTGCCCCCCGAAGCACAGAAAATGGAAAAAACCCTGCGGGATATCGGGTTTGGAAAAATGGCAGATGATGCTATTGAAGCCATCAACCGCGGAGCAGAAGATGCCGTAGGTTTTGCCACTCCCATTTTTGTGGATGCCATCAGGCAAATGACGGTTACAGATGCATTGAAACTGGTAACAGGCGGGGAAAATTCTATTACAGAATTTTTTAAATCAAAAACCAGCGCAAAACTGAAAGGAGTTTTTCTCCCGGTTATAAATACTTCACTGGATAAAGTAAATGCTACCAAATATTATGCTGATGCCGTTACCCGTTACAATAAAATTCCATTAGTTAAAAAAATGAATCCTGACCTGGCGGATCATGTGGCGGATAAAACACTGTTCGCTTTGTTTGACAGGATAGCAGTGGAAGAAGCGAATATCAGGAATAACCCCGCTGCAAGAACAAGCGATTTGCTTAAAAAAGTTTTTGGTAGCAAATAAAAAATGTAAAAATGAAAAAACTGATTATTTTTTCCGCACTGTTATTTTCTCTGTCCGGATGTGAAGTTCTTAAGAGCTTGCCTTCCGGAAGTTTTACTGAAGCAGAAGCGGCACAGGGAATCAAAGAGGCGCTGGCACAGGGTGTAACTACCGCAGTATTAAACCTGAATAAAACGGATGGATTTTTTGGTAATGAAGCATATAAACTTTTTCTGCCTCCCGATGCTGTAAGAATTGTAAACACGTTACAGACGCTTGGCATGGGCAGCCTGGTTGACAAAGCAATCTTAGCTATCAACCGGGGAGCCGAAGATGCAGTAGGATATGCCAAACCTATTTTTGTGGATGCGATAAAAGAAATGACTTTGACAGATGCCATCAACATTGTACGGGGCGGTAATGATGCAGCTACAAATTATTTCAGACAAAAGACAACCGCTAAATTAATAGCCGCCTTTTCACCATCGGTTAAGTCTTCGCTGGATAAAGTAAATGCAACGAGATATTATGCAGATGTAATAAACACCTATAATAATTTTCCTACTACATTTAACAAGATCAATCCGGACCTTCCTTCTTATGTGGTGGGCAAAGCAGTGGATGCATTATTTGACCAGGTGGCAAAGGAGGAAGCCAATATCAGGGCAAACCCACTGGCGAGAACTACAGAGATTCTGAGGAAAGTGTTTGGTGGGGGTTAATATAAGGCATTGTGTTTTCGGTTTTCATTAACGCGGAAAACAGAATATAGGGAAGGCATTTTAATCCTGGGGATTTCATTTGTTGTTTCATGCAGCAAGCCCTCCAAAAAACTGGAAATGGAAGGAATGCTGACAGTTCCTGATTTTGCATTATGTCCATGTTATTTGACATCAGAAATGAAAACCGGGTTATAAAATCCAATTCCCTGTTCATCATTCAGGTTTCTTCTTCTTTGCTGCTTTTTTCTTCGGATTAGCCGGACGGCTTTTTCCAAATGATCCTTTAAAGATTTTTCCCTTTTTAGTTTTTTTATCACCTCTGCCCATAAATTATTTTTTTAATTTTTTAAGAAACTGATTTCAGAAGAAAACCCCGAATATACTTTGTGTCGGAAAAAAGCATCGTAACAAGGTATGTGCGGGGCTTCCCGGAAAATAAAAAGTGAAATTAAAGTTTACCTGCTAATTCTTTTCCTGCTTTAAAACGTGCAACTCTTTTAGCTTTGATATTAATTTCAGCGCCGGTTTGCGGGTTACGGCCTTTACGGGCTTTCCTCTTGGATACGGTGAACGTACCAAAGCCAACTAAAGTAACCTTGCCTCCTCCTTTTAATGTTTTAGTAACTGCTTCAATAAAAGAATCTATTGATGCGTTGGCTTGAGTTTTTGTAACGCCGGCATCATCGGCGATCTTGTTGATTAATTCTGCTTTGTTCATAGTCGTTTATTTTATGTTATTGTAACAGCAACAAATTTAACCGCTTTTACATTCCAATAAAATTTATTTCCTGTTTTTTAATTAATTAAAATCTTATGTAATCCGCAAGGGATAAGGAATTGAGCACATTCGTAAATAATACTGGTTATGCAATTTTTGATTTCAGTTTCTGAAAGCCTTACCAGTCAGCAGTTTCAGAAGAAATCTTTTGGAAGTCTTGTCCCCAAAGGGTTTTAGCAGAATGTAAAACTGAATTTTAAGCTGTGCGGCGATTGTTTTTTCTTATCCACAGTTATTGCACAATCTCCATCAAACTACGAAAAGCAACAATTTGATCACCCCATTTATCATTTACTTTTTGCCTCATTAAAACAGAATGCTCTTCAATATAGCGATCATAATCTGGTTTGCTTTCAGCAAAATATTGTGCAGCATAAGTAGGGCCGTCTTTTTCATCTGTTTCTAATAAGCGGACCAGTTGTGAACCGGTAAAACAACCGGTTGCTACCACTTCCGGCATATGTACCTGCTGCATCCAGGCAAACCAGGCATCATGAATCATCCAATCCACTTTCAGCGTAACATTATATATTATCATCTTTATTTTATTTCAAGAAATACAGGACAATGATCCGAATGTTTTATGTCAGGAAATATTTCAGCATCTTTCAAGTTTTTTTTCAAGGGTTCTGTAACATTTATATAATCTATTCTCCATCCTTTATTTTGCAGTCGTACACTGGGAAAACGCTGACTCCACCAGCTATAACGATGAGGTTCCGGATGAAATTTTCGAAAGACATCAACCCAACCCGATTTTAAAAATTTTGTCATCCATTCTCTTTCTTCCGGCAAAAAACCAGAAGATTTTTTATTTCCTTTCGGATCATGAATATCTATTTCCTTATGCGCAATATTATAATCGCCACAAAGGATCATCTTTGGCGTTTTCTTTTTTTGTTTATTTAGCCAGGTTTGAAATTCATCCAGCCATTTGTACTTAAATGCCTGTCGCTCATCTCCGCTTGTACCAGAAGGAAAATAAGCATTGATCAGCCGGATATCCCCGAAGTCCAGTTGAATTACTCTCCCTTCCTCATCACATGACTTCAATCCATTCCCATACTCCACTTTATCTGGTTTTATTTTTGTAAAAACAGCCACACCGCTATACCCTTTTTTCTGAGCGCTGAACCAGTAATCATGATAACCCAGGCTATTGAATAGTGTATGATCTACGTTTTCTTTCTGCGCTTTTGTTTCCTGTACACAGATAATATCGGCAGGGTCTGTTTTCAACCAATCCAGCAATCCTTTGTTGAGCGCAGCCCGGATACCATTTACATTGTAAGAAATGATTCGCATACTATTTTATATTTTTTACTGCAATAATTTGTATGATGGAGGAAAATGTTGTTTGAAAGTTTTTGTTCTATTTTTATTAAAATAAAAAAGCCAATTGAATGAAAATATTAATTGGAAAGTAAAGAAATAAAAATTAACTGTACGCATCAGATCAAAGAAAAAAGTAAAAAAATGAAACCGACAGCACGAATCATTCCTCCAAAAGCACATGTGTATCTGGAAGGGCCTAAAAGCCGGGGCTTTGAACTCAATTTTGCCATCCGGGTTTTCTGGCAGTTTATCAGGGGATTCCGCAAACTTCATTTTATGGGTCCCTGCATTACAGTATTTGGCTCGGCCAGGTTTGCTGAAGATCATGATTATTATAAAGCAGCAAGAGAATTTGGAAAAAGAGTGGCTGAAATGGGGTTTGTTACCATTACCGGTGGCGGACCGGGTGTAATGGAAGCTGCCAACCGTGGCGCATTTGAAAACGGGGGCATTTCTGTGGGCTGTAATATCCAGCTTCCGTTTGAACAACAACCCAATCCATACACAAACGAGTCCATTACATTCGAACATTTTTTTGTGCGGAAAGTATTGCTGACAAAATATTCTTATGCTTTCATCATTCTGCCAGGGGGGTTTGGTACGATGGATGAATTTTTTGAAACACTTACGCTGGTACAAACAAAAACAGTAACTCAATTCCCGATTGTTTTGTTTGGCAAAGAATATTATAAAGATCTGTGGGAAATGATCGGGAATATGGAAGAAAAAGGAACCATTGCAAAAAAAGATCTTTCGCTTGTATTACTAACCGATGATGTTAATGAAGCCATGCAGCATATCCGTACTTATATTAGGCAGTATTATGAGGTGAGGCCCCGCAATCGTTCCTGGTGGTTTTTTGAAAAAAGATAATTTTAATTTTTAAAAATATTTTATGGACTGGATAAATGTTGTGGGATATACTGCAGGAACCCTTTCTGCAATCACGTTTTTACCACAGGTAATAAAAACCTGGAAAATGAAAGCAGCCGGAGAACTTTCTTTTGGTATGATACTTTTAGTAACAGGCAGCGTCAGCATGTGGATTTGTTATGGTTTGTTATTAAAAAACAATGTGATCATCATTACCAATTCGGTAGTTTTTATTTTGTCACTGTTTCTCATTTATTTTAAAATGAATTATAAAGAATGAAGAAAATAAATACCGTCATATTTGACCTGGGGGGCGTACTGATTGACTGGAATCCCCGGTATGTCTATCGTACAATCTTTAAAACGGAAGAAGAAATAAATTGGTTTTTTGAAAACATTACCACCCATGACTGGAATGAGAACCAGGATGCGGGCTATCCGATTGCAAAAGCGACGGAAGAATTAGTAGGAAAACATCCGGATTGGGAAAAAGAGATAAGAGCATATTACGGCCGCTGGGAAGAAATGCTGGGAGGACCTGTACAGGAAACCGTTGACATTTTTAAATTACTTAAACAAAATCCTGCCTATAAGATTTATGCACTGACCAACTGGAGCGCTGAAACATTTCCTGTAGCTTTAGACCGGTTTGATTTTTTACATTGGTTTGATGGCCGCCTGGTAAGTGGTGAAGAAAAAACGAGGAAACCCTTTCCGGATTTTTACCAAAAACTGCTTGACAGGTATTCAATAGATCCTTCACGGGTCATTTTTATTGATGATAGTTTACGAAATGTAAAAGGAGCTGAATTCCTGGGAATACAGGGTATTCATTTTACAAATCCTGCTGATCTGAAAATTAAATTGACTGATTTAGGAATGATATAAGATTCGGTTACCTGAAAGAGATTAACTCCACCTCAAAAATCAAAGTGCTGTTTGGCCCTATAACTTTACTTACCTGCCTGCTTCCATAGGCAAGATGGGGTGGAAGAAATAGTCTCCACTTACTGCCCGTTGGCATTAATTGTAATGCTTCCGTCCATCCTTTTATTACTGCATTCAAAGGAAAGCTTGCCGGCTGACCTCTTTGTACTGAGCTGTCAAACACTTCGCCGCTGATAACGGTGCCGTGATAATGACAGGTAACCGTATTATGTGCTAATGGTTTTTCACCTGTACCCATTGTTATTACTTCATACTGCAAACCGCTGGATAAGGATACCACGCCTTCTTTTTTTGCATTCTCTTCTAAAAATTGTTCGCCTGTTTTCATGTTGTTGTTTGGTTTTTGTTGTAAAAATGCTTTTAGTTTATCTGTAATGGACATACCGTTTATTTTTTTATCTGATAGCTATCGGATCTTTTCTTATCAAAAATTCCATAAATATAAGCTGCGATAAATGGAAGCAGTAAAATTACAGAAACAACGGTCATGAAGAGTAAAACATCATAAGCTTTATATGCCGCATTGGTATGCCTGATGCCGCCCATGATGTTAAAAACTACTTTTTCAAGATTTAAAAAAGATAATGACGAAACAATGATGACTAATGGAAGAAATGTAATAGTGGTAACATAACCAAGCAGTTCTTTAAATTTATTCAGAAAACTGAACAGAAGGGCGACTCTCCATGCAGCAACAATTAATAGAAACCAGGCATTAGTTGATGCAGCTAATTCATTGCTCATAAATTTTTCAACCGGGATAGCATATAAAATAGCCGGGAAAGAAGTAAGAGAAATAAATGTAAGTACAGTTTTATATTTCCAGTTGGCGGGTTTGTAGGGCAAAACAATTAGCCAGATAAATGCAGCAAGAATAAAAATATAAATAACAGAACCCAGCCCGGCATATTGTAAAAGATTAGCATTTTCATGATCCCAATATCGGCCAATGCCCACTAACCATGTGCCTGCTATACCAAGTGCAAGATGTTTATTGCTGAATGATGAAATTTCTTCAGTAGTGATTCTGAATGTTAACAAGTGAAAAGTAGTCTTAAAGATATTATCCACTTAAAAAAGGTTGAAAAAATTATTATTCCAGAACCGGTCTCAACCATCTCGTCATCTCATCCAAACTCATTCCTTTTCTCTTCGCATAATCTTCCAACTGGTCTTTATCAATTTTTCCCAATCCAAAATAATGGCTTTGCGGGTGGGCAATATACCAGCCGCAAACAGATGCCGGCGGATTCATGGCTAAACTTTCCGTCATTTCGATACCGATATTTTCAGTGACACTTAATAACTCAAACAATTTTAATTTTTCTGTATGATCAGGGCAGGCAGGATACCCCGGCGCCGGACGAATTCCTTTATATTGTTCTTTTATTAATTGTTCTTTAGAAAGCTGTTCATCCTTCTCATAACCCCAGTATTCTTTTCTTACTTTTTCATGCAGGCATTCAGCAAATGCTTCTACAAAACGGTCGGCCAGTATCTGCACCATTATCTTATTATATTCATCATGTTCTTTAGCAAATTTGTCTACATGTTTTTTTGCTCCGTGAATGGTGACGGCAAAGGCGCCCATATAATCAGAAGCCCCGCCTAAATCCTCCCCTAAGGGGAGGACTTCTGCATCTGTATTACTACTATCGACATCAGGAAGGTGGTTAAGGACATCAGTAATTTTATTCAGCACATTCCCGGTATCATTTATCACTTCATCATTTTTAAATCTGAGGATTCTATATCCTTCTGATTCTAAAATCTCTGTTCTTATCTTATCGTTCATTTTATTCTCAGGCAGGTCATGTATGTTACCATCTAATTCAAGTATTAATTTTTTCCTCAAACAGATGAAATCAGCGATGTATCGGAGTACAATATGCTGCCTGCGGAATTTATAGTCTTCGAGCTTTTTTGCTTTAAGTTGTATCCACAGTATTTTTTCAGCCTCAGTTGGATGTTGTTTTTGTTGTGCAGCATACCCTTTCAGGGTTTCATACAAAGATGGATCTGCTGTATGATAGTGATAGCTTCGATCATCAGGACCTGTGTGTTGATGGCCCTTCCCTTTGGGAAGGGTCGGGGTTAGGCTTTTTGGCCGAATGAAGTCGCTCAACGAATAATTCGGTTGCCCGACAGCTTTCTTTAACTGCTGGCGAAGTGATTCCAATTTTACTTCGCCCCGTCTGACCGTGCCATCCGGGCGGGCATTTTTTGTTTGTAATGTAACTGTATCTTCATTGTTACTGCTGGCCGGCCAGAAACCAATGACTCCATCTGCAGAAAACCATTTTTCCTTTACAATCATTTCAACCAATTTTTGTGCATCATTGTATAGACGGGTTGCTTCAGCACCAAAAATTTTATCGGATAAAACTTCAGGAAATCTTCCTGGCATTTCCCATGCAATAAAGAAAGGGCCCCAGTCAATATATTTTGCAAGGGTGTCAAGATCAAATTCTTTCAACACTTTTATACCATCAACAGCTGGTTTTACCGGTTGATAATTTTTCCAGTCAAAATATTCTTTGGTAATAACCGCTTCTTTGTACGGAATAAGAGACTTGGGTTTTTTATTTAAAAACTGCTGACGTAAAGCATCATATTCAAGCCTTGCTTCTTCAAGAAAAATTTTCCGCTGTTCAGTATTTAATAAATTACTAACGGCAGAAACACTTCTGGAGGCATCCAGAATATGTAAAACACCATTGTCATATTGCGGGGCAATTTTTACTGCCGTATGCATTCTTGAAGTGGTGGCTCCGCCAATCAATAATGGTTGCTTCATATTGCGCCTTTTCATTTCATGAGCCACATGCACCATTTCATCCAGCGAGGGTGTGATCAATCCACTAAGGCCAATGATATCTGCCTTTTCTTTTTCAGCAGTATCAAGAATTTTATCTGCAGGTACCATTACCCCGAGATCGATAATATCATATCCATTACAACCAAGTACAACACCAACAATATTTTTACCAATGTCATGTACATCGCCTTTTACAGTAGCAAGTAAAATACGAGCCCCCCCACCCCCCGAAAGGGGGATTTCCGAAGACTCTTTATAATTTGATATTTGATTCAGTCTTTGGAAAATACTTTTAAGCACTGAATCCGCATCTTCTAAAACGTTTTGATTAGTAAACCGCAGGACTTCAAATCCTTTTCCATATAACCAGAGTGTTCTTTCTTTATCACTTTCAATATTTTCTGGCAATTGATGAATTAGTCCATCAACTTCAATAATCAATCTGCTTTTTAAGCAAACGAAGTCGGCAATGAATGGGCCGATAATATGTTGTCTTCTGAATTTGTATCCTTCTATTTTTTTCCCCCTTAGTATTTGCCATAAAATATTTTCAGCCTCAGTTGGCTGGCTTCTGTTAGATTTTACAAATTCTTTTAGTTTACCATAAAGTGTTGGATCAGCAGTTTCGTATTTATATGAGTCGTCGCTGAACCCCCCTTTGGGGGGCAGGGGGGCTTTTTTTCCCGCTTCAATGAATGGTGTTAGGATAGCCACACTTTTCTTCATCACTCTTGCACTCTTTACCACCTGGGGTAAAAACATTTTTCCGCTTCCAAACAGATCTCCCACTACATTCATACCGGCCATCAGCGGGCCCTCAATTACATCCAGCGGTTTGGGATATTTCAGTCTTGCTTCTTCGGTGTCTGCATCAATATAATCTGTGATACCATTTACCAGGGCATGCTTTAACCTTTCCTCTACAGTAGAATTTCTCCAGGCTTCATCCTTAACTTCAACCTTGCCCTTTGCTTTTACTGTTTCAGCCAAGGCAATCAGTTTTTCTGTGGCTTCATTATGGTCATTATTCCTGTTCAGGATTACGTCTTCACATAATTTTTTTAATTCCGGCTCTATTTCATCATATACGACCAGCTGCCCGGCATTGACAATGCCCATATCCATTCCTGCTTTGATAGCATGATAAAGAAATATACTGTTCATGGCTTCCCGTACATGATCATTGCCGCGGAATGAAAAAGAAAGATTGCTTACCCCGCCACTGACTTTGGTTAACGGCATCCGTCTTTTTATTTCCCGGGTAGCTTCAATAAAATCTACTGCATAATTATTATGCTCCTCCATACCGGTAGCTATGGCAAAAATATTTGGGTCAAAAATGATGTCCTGCGGATGGTAGCCCACTTTTTCGGTAAGAATTTTATAGGCCCTTTGACAAATTTCTATTTTTCGTTCTTTTGTATCAGCCTGCCCTTTTTCATCGAAAGCCATCACAATAATGGCTGCGCCATAGAGATGACAGGTTTCTGCCTGCTGAATAAATTTCTCTTCTCCTTCTTTCATGGAGATAGAATTGACAATGCATTTGCCCTGTACACATTTCAGCCCGGCTTCAATGATTTCAAATTTTGAGGAATCAATCATGACCGGAATTTTTGCAATATCCGGTTCGCTTTGTATCAGGTTGATAAAAGTGGTCATGGCCTGCACCCCATCCAGCAGTGCATCATCCATGTTTACATCGAGGATCTGGGCGCCGTTTTCTACCTGTTGACGGGCTACACTAAGTGCTTCCTCGTATTTATTTTCTTTGATAAGCCGTTCAAATTTTTTCGAACCGGTAATATTGGTTCGTTCCCCTACGTTTACAAAATTGGTTTCAGGCCGGACCACAAGTGGTTCTAATCCTGAAAGTCTTAAATATGGTTTGATGATCAAAGATGCCGGCATTTATGTACTCTTTTTAGCCAGTACATTGCGGATAGTTGAGAAGTTATTAACGATAAGTATCAGAATAGCCAGTACTAAAAGTATTTTTTCCATTGTTGTTTGCGATCGGCTAAAGTAATACCATTAAGTCAATTCTTCAAGCACTTCCGGTAATTTTCTTGGCTTTATATTTTTAACATGTTGTGTAATATGACTGATATGTGCTGGGGTGGTGCCACAACAACCACCTAATATATTTACAAATCCTTCTTTGGCCCATTCTTCCAGGTGATGGCTGGTATCTTCGGGTTGTTCATCATACTCACCCATTGCATTGGGAAGCCCCGCATTGGGATAGGCAGAAACATAACAGGAAGCCAACCGGCTCAGTTCTTCAATATGTGGCCGCATTTCTTTTGCACCTAAAGCACAGTTCAACCCGATACTGATCGGATTGGCATGCATGACTGAAGTATAAAATGCTTCGAGTGTTTGTCCGCTTAATGTTCTTCCGGATGCATCGGTGATAGTACCGCTGATCATGATTGGCAGTCCGGTCTTTTTGATATTTTTGAAATATTTTTTAATTGCAAAAATTGCAGCCTTGGCATTCAGTGTATCAAAAATAGTTTCTATCAACAGCAGATCAACGCCGCCTTCCGCTAATCCTTTTACCTGTTCATAATAGGCAGTTACTGCTTCATCAAAAGTAAGTGCACGGTAAGCCGGATTATTTACATCCGGTGATAAGCTCAGGGTTTTATTCATAGGTCCAATGGCCCCTGCAACAAATTTGGTATTTGGTATTTGGTATTTCGAATGGTATTCTTTTACCGCATCTCTTGCAATATTTGCTGAAGCAAAGTTTATTTCATATGCCAGGTCTTCCATTTGGTAATCGGCCAAAGAAATTTTTTGTGCATTGAACGTATTGGTTTCAATAATATCTGCACCTGCTTCCAGGTATTGTTTATGTATTTCTTTAATGATATGAGGTTGCGTCAGGGAAAGCAGATCATTATTGCCTTTAACATCAGTAGGCCAATCTTTAAATCGTTCGCCACGGTAATCTGCTTCGCTTAATTTATAACGCTGGATCATGGTGCCCATGGCGCCATCAATAATGAGAATGCGTTTTTCTAATTCCTGTTGAATGCTCATAATTTAACATTTTTCAGCTGTTAGCATGCTGCTGAACAGACTTGCCGGTGGATGTCTTGAATCCAGGATCTTCGACGACACAGAAGATGACAGCAGCATAACTGACTAACAAATCAAAATCATTGAACTGAATAAACGAATGGAAACTGTAGTGAAGTTTTCAACGTTTATTAGTTCTGTATTCGGCCGAACAATAAACAAATCCGCCAGAAGCACAAAGTTAAAGGGTAAATAGCAAAGTTCAAATCTATTTATTGCCGACATAATTTTCCACGGGGAGGCGATTCTGTAAACTTCTTGCCAGGGTCATTTCATCTGCATATTCCAGCTCGCCGCCAAAGGAAATACCACGGGCAATGGTGGTAGTGCGTTTAAGATGTATGTCGCTGCCGCCGGCTGCGGCTATTTTTTTCTGAATATAATAAATGGTTGTATCGCCCTGTATGTTTGGGTTTAAAGCGAATATGACTTCTTCTGTTTTTTCTTTTTGCACCCGTTGAATCAATTCCGTAATATTGAGTTGATCGGGACCAATCCCATCCAGTGGTGAAATGACGCCACCCAACACATGGTAAGTGCCATTGAATTGCTGTGTGCTTTCAATAGCGATTACATCGCGGATAGTTTCCACTACACAAATAATTTCCTGCTTTCTCATGGAGTTGGCACAAATGGAACAAATATCACCATCCGCTACATTGAAACAACGATGACAGAATTTTATTTCATTTCTCATTTTGGCGATCACTTCACTAAAATGCTGCACTTCATTTTCAGATTGTTTCAGCAAATGCAGGACCAGCCTCAAAGCCGATTTTTTTCCAATGCCCGGAAGTTTGGCAAATTCATTAACGGCATTTTCCAGCAGTTGAGAAGAAAATAGCATGGGGCAAAGATAGAGAAGCGTCTTTAAAACTTTCAGACACTTTTCCTTTTATTCTTCAGGGTTATTTATCGGGCATTGCCAGGTCAAATTCGTTATCCATATTTACCCGGATATTCAGTTTGGTCTTTATTGGTCTTACGATTTCAGGTTGTTTTCGTTTTTCAAAGAATTCACCGGGATCCCATTTTCCATTCTTATTATCATCAAAGAGTATTCTTAAATCGTAATCGCCGGGCAGGAATAGGGGTTGATAAAAAACAGAGGAGGTAAGCGGGAAAGAACCCATTTGCAGGGATCCTAAATAAAAAAATAAAACCGGGCTTTTTGAAAGATCTGTATTGGAAAAATTGATCCTGAGTGAACCATAGTCGCTGAGTTTACGGGTATTAATTTTCAGAGTATCTGTTTTCGATAACTTGTTTCCTAAAGTATCTTCTGCAAAATCCTGGTTAATGACCAGGTTATAAAGAGTGCCCGGCAGCCAGGAAGTTTTCAGTGTTATTTTTTTATGCAGGCTGTCCAGCTCCAGGGTAAAATTTTTGTTTGGGATAAAAGTAGAATCTGTACTGAACAGCAACAGGCTGGAATCAAAATTTCTAAGAGGCTGTTCAAAGGAAATAATAAGATCTTTTGTAATATCCAGCAGACCAATACCCATGTTGGTAGTATATTTTAATTTTCCCGCATCCTGGCGGCTGACTGCACCACGATTTAAGGATAAAGAAGAAGAAGTACCGGCATCTTTTTTTTCAATGTATGCATATAGCGTAAGGGGTATGGGATCGGGACTTACATATACCGGTTCATCCGAAAATCCGAATAACTGGCCTTCTGATAAATAGCGGCGGGACCGGGTATCATCTTTTAATGCATAAGCATAATAGGTACCTGCAGCAAGATGCTGAAAGCGAAAATTACCACTGCTGTCCAAAGTAGTTACATACCGGGGGTTTTCTTTGATAACAGCAGAATCTTCTCCGTTGTGGTGAAGCATCACAATAAGTGTACTGTCTGTACCTCCCGTTTCTGCCAGTAATACTTTCCCCGAAAACTCCAGCGTATCAATGATGCTACCGGTAGAAAAAATGTAAGTAAAATTTTTCAGCACATTTCCTTCATTAATATCCCTGATTGACTTACCAAAATTGTAAGCATAGGTTGTATTGGGCTCCAGCACATCCGGCATTTTTAAGGTAACTGTTTTTAGTTTTGAATTTACAACCGGAAAAGATTCCAGGGTGGGAGAAACAATCAGGTTTTCCTGTAAGCCCTGCAGCTCTACATACTCATCAAAAGTAAAAGTGACTGATTTAGCTTTAAACTCTTTTGTGCCATTTGGTGGATTTGCTTGTATCAATACAGGAGGAAGAGAATCCCTGTCACCACCGGTTGGCGGAATAATATTGGCACAACCGGGAGAAAGGAGCATACCCTGCAGGATTAAAAAAAAGAGAAAGAAGGAAAGAATGATTTTTTTCATGAAATAATAAATGCCCGTTGATTAGTTTTCTAAAAGAATCGGTTGACTATTCTGATGTTTGGCTTTTAGCCTGCAAACTTAACGGGTTTATGGCATTTGCCTGTAAAGGGATAGCCAATAATCTGTCAACTTTTTATATTCAGCCTTTAAGGTGTTAAGTTCTTTGAAAAACAAAGCAGGATTTCAAGCATTTCATATTTCTACAGGTTCTTCTTCTTCCAGGCGGAGATAAAGTTTGTTGTCTTTGACAAAATTGCACCAATCACATTCGGGTTTGCCACAACCGGTATAAAAATTATGTTGTTGTATCTGCTCCCAGGTGTTTATTATTTGTTGTTTTACCAGCTCTGTTTCTTCTGTAGAAATATCCAATCTTTCTATATCAAACTCGTCTTTGCTGTTGGGTTCTACAAAATCAAATTGCGTATGCAGTACTTTCCAGTTTTTCCCCGGCAGGTTGTCCACAAGTATTTTATAAAAAACAGCCTGCCGCCAGTAATTTCCTCCGTGTGGTTTATCCTCTTTCTGACCGGGCAATAAAAACTCTCCCCGGCGTTTTGCTTTTTCAACTACACCTGTCTTAAAATCGGTAATCACAATATCATTTTTCCAGAATTGTATTTTATCCGTGAATCCTTTCAGCGGAATATTATTCATCACTACTTTGGTCAGCGGGTATTCTGTCAGGATGAAATCGCCTTCGGGAGCCGGGGAGTAGTATTTGTCAAAATATTTTGTCAGTATCTTCTCTCCATGTTCAATGTAACGGGCAATGCTTTCCTTTGTGAAAACTTCCCGTTCACTGTTCAGATGGAACAGGTATCGCTGAATAAGAAATTCTTTTCCCGGATAAATTTTCCCGTGTTGCATCATGTGGTTAATGAAATCGCTGAGGGCTTCATGCACGGCGGTACCAAATGCCGCTGCTTCGCTTTTAGCAGCAGGTACCCTGACCAGGTTGTGATAATAGAAACGCAAAGGGCAGTCGAGATAATTATTGAGTGCCGTTACGTTCATTACAAAATTTCCAAGCAATCGTTCTATATAATCTTTTTCCGCTTGTTGCAGTACCGGTTTCTGTACAATGCCAAAACGTAAAGCGGCAAAATGATTTTTTTGTTCTGTTGAGAGGTTGATCAGCTTGGCAGTCAGTTCCATGGGTAACCTCATTTCTTCAATAAATTGTGACGGCTCCAGTAAACTGCCATCATTTTTCATTTTGGGATAAGAAATGGATAAATGTTTTTCTGCTCTTGTCACAGAAACAAAAAACAAGCGGCGTAATTCTTCCGTTTTTTCGGCTGCTGTATCCTGGTCAAAAACATTGGGCGGCAGCCGGAATCCCCTGTTGATTTTTCTCTTTCCTTCCCATACATCATTCCGGGCATTTATCAAAAACACATATTCAAATTCAAGTCCTTTACTGCCGTGGCAGGTGAGCAGGTTCACCCCGGTTTCACTGCCGGTAGTTTGTACCAGTTCAAGGCTCAGGTTATTTTCCTGCATCAGGTCTATCTGTTGCATCAGTTGTTTCAGGCTGATAGCTGGCTGGCGGTGTGTTTCGTCTTTTATAAAATCAAAGAGGCAGGTGAGTTTATTCAGCAACCAGGATTTTTCATCTTCCTGTTGCATGATGTAAGCCAGTATGCCTGCTTCATTGATCAGTAGTTCAAACCACTGTTGAATCGGTTTATTATATACTTCTTTCTGCAGTGATTCTAACACGGTAAAAACTTTTACCAGTTCGCCTGTTTGTTCGTCATTGGAAAAAAGAGTTGATTTATTGGATTCGGATAGCTGGTTCAGGTAACCACGCAGGGAATCGGCAAAATCTTTTTTTCTGTTACCTGCTGTTTCATTACAAATGGTAGCGATGCGGAAAGGAGTGATCCTGAAAAAATCGTAATGTAATATTTCAAACAGCAGCGGTTCGCCACTAAAGGGGGTATCTAATTCTGCAACCGTGTACCGGATGATGTTCAGGATCTTACTGATGAAATGATCTTTCAGCAGGTCCACCGATCTTTTTACATAAAACGGGACTTGCAGTAATTGTAAAAATTTCAACAGTTCATCACCAAAACGGTGTTCTTTGTAAAGGATTGCAATCTTTCCTGGGTTCACGCCAACGTCAACCAGTTTTTTTACAGCATTTGCAATATGTACATTTTCAGAAAACTCATTTTCATAAATATTGATTTCAGGAAAAATTTCCAGTCCTTTTAAATCAGGATTGGCAGTAGTAAGTTCTTTGGTTAAGTCTTTGTATTGCTTTACCAGCCGCTGTTCATTATTTTCTATCAAATGCCTGGCAGCATCCAAAATGGGCTGCACACTCCTGTAGTTTTCTGTCAACACTACTTTTACAAGGTCTTTTTCAAATTTTTCTGCCAGGCTCATCATGTTTTTCAGGTTGGCGCCCTGGAAACGGTAAATACTCTGGTCATCATCACCCACTACAAACAGGTTTGGTTTTTCATCCTGCCAGAAACTGATGAGCAGCTCTACGATCCTGTTTTGTGTACCACTGGTATCCTGGTATTCATCTACCAGGATATATTGCAATTGTTCCTGGTAGTTCAATAATATATCCGGGTTGTTTTCAAACAAACTGATCACCCAGGTGATCATATCGTCATAATCGTACCGGTGATTTTCATGAAGAATTTCCTGGTAAGGTTCAAATGCCTGTATGGCTGCTTTCAGTTTTTCCATCCTTTCCACTTCCTCTTTTCCTTTTTGAGTGAGGACAAAATTTCCTTTTTTCTTTTCACGTTTATTATACAATCCATCCGTTTCCGGAAGGATCTCTGTGGTGTATTCATCAATTTTTTCAAGGAGCCAGTCTTCAGACCATCCTTCACGTTTTATAGCGGAGAAAAGGGTGGCAAGATTATCCAGGTCGTAATAGATCTCACCTTTGTAACGTTT
>DATDPZ010000128.1:0-8724 GCA_035292525.1 Chitinophagaceae bacterium | reverse complement strand
AAAGCAATTGCTTATCAAAGTAAAGTAAAGGATCCTTTTTTTGATGAAATCCGCTACCATGCAGACAAGCTGGAATTACTGGTGGACGACCGTGAGTGGTATTTACCAAAATACAGGGAGATTCTTTTCCTCAGATAATTTATCGACATAAAAAATCAAGCCCTCAATGTTGTTGGGGGCTTTTTTTGTCAGCCCTTTAAATTAATAAACCTGATCATGTTTTCTATTTCTCCGGGATGAAACCATGCAAACTCTTTATCTTTTTTAAACCAGGTTATTTGCCGTTTTGCATAATTCCTTGTATTTTTTTTAATTTTTTCAATGGTTTGAGACAACGTAATATTTCCATGTAAATATTCAAAAATTTCTTTGTAACCTACGGTCTGTAAAGCACTCAACTGTTTAAATTCCTGCAATCCCTTTACTTCATCTGTCAAACCCGATTCCATCATTTTGTTTACTCTTTCATTAATTCTTGTGTATAATTCCTCTCTTGGTAACTCCAAACCAATTTTTATAATCCTGAAATCTCTTTCAGCCTTTTTCCCTTTTCTGAATTTAAGAATAGAGATCCCCGTTGATTCCATCACTTCCAGTGCCCGTATGATCCGTTGTGGATTTTTTATTTCTCCCACTTCAAAAAATGCTGCATCCTTTTTTTTTATTTCCTCCAGGAGCCACTTCATTCCGTTTTCCTGGTAGTTTTTCAAAATTTTTTCCCTGATACCTGTACCGGTTGGCGGAATTTCATCCAATCCTTCACAAAATGCTTTTATATAAAGTCCGGTGCCGCCCACCATGATTACTTTATTATGACTCTTAAACAATAAAGCAGCTTTTTGCAAAGCAAATTGTTCAAATCCGGCAGCCGTCATTTCATCCTTTATACTATGAGAAGCAAGGAAGTGATGCTTTACTTCTTTCAATTCGCTTTCTGAAGGTCTGGCCACTCCGGTTTTCAATTCTTTAAAACATTGGCGGCTGTCTGCAGAAATAATTTCAGTGTGAAAATGTTTTGCCAGTGTGATGGCAGCAGTGGTTTTACCTACGGCTGTTGGCCCGGCGATTATAATAACTGTCTTTCTCAATGAAATACTCATTACTTATTTTCATTGTCATATTTTTATAACAATCAATAATTATTAATTAATAATCATTAATTATCCTTCATCCACAGAACCCTCTTCACTTTCTTCCAAAGATCCTTCCTCACTCAAACCAAGATCTTCCCCTTCTTCATCTTTTTCACTAAACCCATCTGTAACCTGTGTGAGGTCGTATTTTTCTTCTACTTCTGCAAATTTATCGCCAAGTAATCCTTTTGTTCCATACTGGCTGGGAGCAATACCTTCGGTGCGGACAGTAGCAGGATAACTGAGTTTAGGATTTTCATCTTTAGTCACATTAATCAACTCAATTAGGAAGTTCCAGTTTTTATTGAAATCGTAGTTGTAAATGAATTTTTGCCCGGGTACCCGGATCTCGGAGCCAACCGTAGTTTCCTTCATGATCAATGGTGGCGCTTTATATTCTTTATTATAAAAATCAAGTGTAATTTCTTTTCCCCGCTGCCAATTATCATTACTTCGGTAAAAAGTAGCTTTATGCTTGGAGTCAAAGTCAAAAGATTTCAGTATGGCTTCATGCAATTCAAAAAATGTTTGGGAATGACGGATAGCCACATCGCGGTAAATACTATCGTCCTCTTCAAAAAAAACCCTGAATTTTAAAATTGTCATTTAACAAATTTACGGTTTATGATTTAACCGGATGCAAGTTCAGTTCTTTTGCTTTTTCAAGCATAAAATCAAAAGCAGTGTCAAAATCACTTTTAATTTCACCATCGAGGATAGCATCCTTTATTGCATCTTTAATAATTCCCACCTGTTTTGAAGGCTTTAATCCAAAAGTATCCATGATCAGTTCGCCGGAAATTGGCGGCTGCCAGTTTCTTAGCTTGTCTTTTTCTTCCACTTCCTGGCATCGCTTTCTTACAAATTTAAAATTCTCCATGAACTTTTTTACTTTCCATTTGTTTTTGGAAGTAATGTCAGCTTCACAAAGTAACATGAGTGAATCAAAATCTTCGCTGGCATCAAATAATAACCGCCTGACGGCTGAGTCCGTAATATTTTCTTTGGTTAAGCTGATGGGACGTAAATGCAGTTCCACCAACCTGCGTACAAATTTCATTTGATCATTCAGTGGTAATTTCAATTTAGAAAAAATTTTGGGCACCATCTTTCCGCCCACTACTTCATGGCCATGAAAGGTCCAGCCATGGCCTTCTTCAAATTTCTTTGTTACCGGTTTTGCAATATCGTGGAGGACAGCAGCCCAGCGGATCCACAGATCATTGGTTTTTTCAGCTACATTATCCAGTACCTGCAGGGTATGATAAAAATTATCTTTATGCCCCATGCCATCTTTGTATTCTGCACCAGCCAGGTCCACCATTTGCGGAAAAATAACATGAAGCAATCCCGATTGATATAATAAATCAAATCCAATGGAAGGTTTTGAACTGGCGATAATTTTATTCAGTTCATCTGTTATTCTTTCCTGCGAAATAATATTAATACGATCTGCATTATCCTTTATTGCCCGGAATGTTTTTTCTTCAATTGTAAAACCTAATTGAGCGGCAAAACGAACAGCTCTCATCATCCGCAAAGGATCATCACTGAAAGTTTGTACCGGATCCAGAGGTGTACGGATAATCTTTTTTTTAATATCGCTTTGTCCATCAAAAGGGTCTGATAGTTTTCCAAAATCTGAAGGATTCAGGCTGATGGCAAGTGCATTGATGGTAAAGTCACGACGATCCTGATCATCTTTAATATTACCCGGTTTTATAGCCGGGTTACGAGAATGATACTGGTAACTTTCTTTCCGGGCACCGACAAATTCAATATCAAGAAACGACCCCGCCTCCTCAGAAATTTCTCTTTTTATGGAAACTTTAGAAAGCGTTGTTGAATACTGGTCCTGTATTTTAATATGAGCTGTTCCAAAATTTTTAAAATAACTGACTTGAGGTGCCGGCTTAAAGCGATGGGCAACATTTTTTGCCAA
This sequence comes from Chitinophagaceae bacterium, assembly GCA_035292525.1. Taxonomy (GTDB): domain Bacteria; phylum Bacteroidota; class Bacteroidia; order Chitinophagales; family Chitinophagaceae; genus VBAS01. Next base: position 5,649 of record DATDPZ010000128.1, on the reverse strand, counting down.
CGCAATCCCATCCCCCACACATACTATATCTGCGTCTTTTGTTTCCCGCCCGATGATCTTATCCCTGACAAAACCGCCAATCAGATAGGTTTCCACACCCAACTCTTCAGCTGCATGGGCAATTTTCTTAAAAATGAACAATTCTTTTTCTGAGCATTTAATATCCATCACTGCAAAGATGGATAAAAAATTACTGATTATTGATTACTGGTTTTTTAATAATAAAAGCAACCGGTCATCTTTTATTTTAATGAAAACCCTCAAAAATCTTCATCCCCTTATTACCATCACCGATCCATTACTATTCCATTTGATGAGGGATGATGGCTCAGTCACAATTTCATCATCCTGTCTGTAAACAACTATATAATCAACTCCCTTTTTAATTTCTTCACTGATCTCTTTAAAAATTTTTGGAGTGCTGTGTCCCGAAATATTTGATGAAGTAGAAACAATAGGTTTACGAAATCTTTTCAGTAGTTGCCGGCAAAATTTATCCCGGCAAATTCTTATAGCAACTGATCCATCATCTCCCGACAGTTTATCTGCCAGCCCTAATGCTCCATTATAAATTATTGTTGTTGGCTTTGTCGTTTTTTCCAGGAAATCAAAAACAGCCGGGTCGGGTGCAGCTACATGTTTCAAAATACTTTTTTTATCCGGTACCAAAACAATCATGGTTTTGTTTTCCGGTCTTTGTTTTAACAGGTAGATCTTTTCTATAGCCTGCTCATTTGTGGCATCACAACCAATACCCCAAACTGTATCAGTGGGATAAAGTATCAGACCACCCTTTTTTAAAACATCAAGGCAATTAATAATATCATTCTCAAAATTCATTCTGATAATTCCGTACAATTCAACTTTTAAATCATTAAAATTTTATAAACATCCATCACTGCTCCAGCACATTTCTGTTGAGTAAAATTCTGTGCATACTTCCATCCTTTTTCTTTTAAGGTACCGGCAAGTAATTTTTCTGAATAGATCTTTAGCATGCCTGTTGCAATTTCTTCTGCATTGTCCGGGCTTACATAATATACTCCATCGCCACCGGCTTCCGGCAGGCAAGAAACATTGGAAGTAATTACCGGTAAACAGCTCCACAAAGCTTCCAGTACCGGGATGCCGAAGCCTTCAAAAAAAGAAGGATAGACCATGGCAATGGCCGATTGATAAATAGCAGGAAAATCTTCCGCCCGGAGAAAAGAAGAAGAAACACTGGCCAGCGGATTTTCTGATAAAAACAATACACGGTTTTCCAAGCCGTTTTGTCTGATATAATCTTTTACCTGCTGCTTATATTTTTTCCCATTACCAATAACCACCAGGGGAATGTTGAATTCATTTCTTAAGAGAAAAAGAGCTTTACAAATATTCAACAGGTTTTTTCTTTCAATAATGGAACCAACGAATAGAAAGAACTGATCCGGCAGGTCGTATTTCTTTTTTATTTTCTCTTTTTCCACATCACTCACCGGATTGCCAAATGCAGGATTACAGCTCTGGTAACAAACCGTTATTTTATCTTCCGGAATTTGATAAAACTCAATAATATCATTTTGCGTTTGCTTACTGATGGCAATAATCCGATCTGCAAACTGGCAGGCATAGCGGAATTTTTTCCTGTAAATTTCCACATCAATCCTTGAATATTGTTCAGGAAACCGTTCAAAGATCAGATCATGGATGGTGACCACTGATTTTATTCCTGATAAATGAATTCCGAACGGGATCTCATGGCTGAGTCCATGGTAAAGATCAATCTTCAGTTTTACCAAATCATTTTTTACCCGGCTGCTTCGCCAAAGGAAAGGCAATAGTTTATCTGGAAACGATTGTGGAAGTATCTCCTGCAGATTTTTTCCTTCCAGCTTAAACAGTTCTGAGGGTCTGGGATTAAAAAGAAAATATTGATGTTGGGGAAAATATTCTGCTAATGAACGGATCAGGGTGCGGCTGTAATGTCCGAGGCCGGTGCTGTTGTGATAAGCTCTTTTTGCGTCAAACCCGATATTCATGCAACAAAAGTATTGGTAAAAAAGTTCTGATAGATATCAGGAAGAAAATTTTGAAATTTCGCTTCAGGAACCGGGAATGGTGAAAAAATACCGGCCCTATGAATTCTGGAACTTATAACTTTGAACTGGTTTAACAGCGAGGGGGTCTCCCTGCACATAAGGCTATGCTTGCAGACCTCTCGCAGACAATGCCTGATGATTGCAATGAAGAAAAACACATGATAACGAAACAATCAAAAGAATATAAGTGCAATTAACCTGTAAAGGGAAATGAGTAATTTGCTAAAGTCAGGCCTCCGCAATTTGAACCCGGAGCTTCCAACAGTTGATAAAGAAAGTGTGAAATGTGTCATTATGATTACAAGTTGTTTTTGCTATTATTTTTTATTAATGTGATTGCTGTTAATGGTACAGCACAGGATAATCGTGATAAAGGTGTTTTCAACACAAAGAAAACAGAAAATATTTTTAGTGTTGGCGCAGGGGTACAGCATGGTTTTATTTTTGCACATTCTGCTGCGGTGGAGAATACAAAAGGTGCCCGTCCAACAGGCTTAGAACTCAATTTTGGCTGGCAAAGAAATGATACAGCAGCCTGGAATCTGTGCAACTGTTTTCCCAAAAAAGGCTTTTTGCTTTCCTATTATGATTATGATGCTGAAATGTTGGGAAGAAGCTTCAGCACATCCTATTTTTTAGAGCCTGCTTACAAACTGGGTAAAAAAACCTTTTTTTCTTTCAAAGGCGTTGCCGGGTTTGCCTATCTTACTGATCCGTTTGACTCAATCCGAAACCCGGCGAACCAGTCATACAGTTCGGCTATTGGCGGTTATATATTGTTCGGCATCGGATTATCGTTTTTGATAAACGATTATTGGTGGCTGAACGGATCAATTAATTATCAGCATATATCCAACGGGGGACTGCGTCAGCCCAATAAAGGAATCAACTGGCCGACAGCAGGTATTTCTCTGGCTTATCAGAAAAATCCCAGGCCCTATTATACCAGGCCCCGCAATAAAGAAAAATTCTGGAAAGATGATCCTTTACGGTGGGACATTGGAGTATTTGGAATTGCCAAAAGAGGAACCGATGAAAACGGCTACAGTCGGCGAATGCCGTTAATCGGTGGCAGCATCCTGGGAAGCAGGCAAGTGGGGAAAATAAATACATTGACTCTGGGCACAGAAATATATACGGACAAATCACTTCGTATGCGGCTGAAGCGGGATTCCATTAACGCCAGCGCTGTAAGAGCGGGGCTGTTGTTTGGGCATGAATTTTTGCTGGGTAAATTTCTTTTCAGCCAGCGGCTGGGTGTATATATTTTCAATCAAACACCTTACTTTGACCGCATGTATCATCGTTGGGGAATACATTACCGCATCAACAAACATTGGGGTACAGGTTTTCATCTCAAGGCTCACCGGCATGTGGCTGATTTCATTGATGTACGGGTTACTTATTCCTGGAAGAAAATAATTAATACGAAATAAGATTACATGCTGATGCAGCCAAATAAACTGACAGGGGAAAGTGCAAGGACAAAAATTTATAAATTTCAGTTGACCAGTTCTGAAATTTTGGATCAGGAACTTATACTTTCGAACTGCTTTAGCGGCGAGAGGTCGCCCTGTGTACAATGCTATGCTGGCAGACCCCTCAAAGACAGTGTTTGATGATTGTGATAGAAAAACCTGTGAATAAGAAATACAAATTTGCAGATTGTTTTATGAATATTGCCTAACTAACCATTCAGAAAATCATTAAATTTGTCAAAAGCAATTACTATATCTTTCACAACCCAACGCCGGAAACTTAAAGACTACATTTAGATTGCAGATGAGAAGAAGTTAAAAGCCATTTTCACAATGGTGGAGGAAGATATTAATGCCAGTTATGAATGGTGGAAGGATAAACAGTTGATTACAGAACTGGGCAAACGATCCAGCGACATAAATACCGGAAAGGTAAAAACCATTTCCCGGAAAGATGCAAAAAAGAAAATCTTAGATGGCTAAAACGGTCGTAAAACAATTTGACCTTTAGTTTCGAACTTTCTCCTGCTGCTTTTAATGAATTAAATGAATCATACAAATGGTATGAGGAAAAGTCGGTCGGTTTAAGTGCAAGGTTTATTTCTTATGTTGACAACCGGCTCTATGTTATCAAAGAAAATCCGGACAGGTTTCCCAAACATTAAGGGAAATATCACGAAGCTTTGATACCAATATTCCCTTATATCTTTATTTATGAGGTATTGAAAAAATAAAGAAAAATTATTGTCCTGCACATTTTTCGCAACATTCGCCATCCAAAACTGAAATACAAAAGGTAAATTCTTCAGTTTTGTTCTGATCATGTCTTTGTCTTTTCAATCACCAGGTGCTGTCTGTCAGAAGGTCAATATGTGACGGAGTGACTCCTGTTTGGAAAATATGTTGAGTAATCCTGATTACTATCAAGCTACTAAACGATGAAAGGATTCAGAACTATACAACAGAAGTTAATCAGGATTACACCGATAGCTCAGGATTGGTATCATAATTACTTTTATTTTCGCATTAAATAAAAATGAATGAAAGAATTAATACTGGAAGCATGGAACAACCATGAATTACTTAAACAATCAAAATACAGTGATGCCGTTCGGGCTGTGATTGAAGAAACAGATAAAGGCAGATTACGTGTAGCTTCTCCGTCAGACCCTTCGCTTCCAACAGTAAGCTGGCAGGTGAATGAATGGGTAAAGCAGGCGATCCTGATGTATTTTGGCATACAACAAATGCAGACCTGGGAGCTAGCACCTTTTGAGTTTTATGACAAGATGTTATTGAAGAAAAATTACAAAGAGCTGGGTGTTCGGGCCGTGCCGCATGCAGTGGCCAGGTATGGCGCTTATCTTGGGAAAAATGTGGTGCTGATGCCAAGTTATGTAAACATTGGCGCTTATGTAGATGAAGGAACCATGGTAGATACATGGGCAACAGTGGGTAGTTGTGCCCAGATCGGAAAAGGAGTTCATCTGAGTGGCGGTGTAGGAATTGGCGGTGTACTGGAACCGTTGCAGGCCAGTCCTGTGATCATTGAAGACGGTTGTTTCATCGGCAGCCGCTGTATTGTAGTGGAGGGGGTACTGGTGGAAAAAGAAGCGGTGCTGGGCGCTAATGTAGTATTGACGCAATCAACAAAAATTATTGATGTGAGTGGTTCATCACCGGTAGAAATGAAAGGTCGTGTGCCTGCAAGAAGTGTAGTGATTCCGGGGAGTTATATGAAAAAATTTCCTGCAGGTGAATTTGGCGTGGGCTGTGCTTTGATCATTGGGAAAAGAAAACCGAGTACTGATCTGAAAACAAGTTTGAATGATGCTTTGAGAGATTTTAATGTGAGTGTGTAGCCCCATACCCAAAAGAGGCGTACCGGATCTACTGATTTACATTTTACATTTATCCTTTTTCAATTTACATTTGCTGCCTCCCGATTGTGATCGGGACAGGCTGCCCAGATGGCGAAATTGGTAGACGCACTGCCTTCAGGTGGCAGCGCCGGAAACGGTGTGCTGGTTCGAATCCAGTTCTGGGCACAAGTAATAGTCAGTAATTAAATCTTGCTGACTTTTTTATTT
>DATDPZ010000127.1:0-2080 GCA_035292525.1 Chitinophagaceae bacterium | reverse complement strand
TTGTTTCTTATTTCTAATTTCGTTACACATGTATTCCCCATTTCAACTTACAATAAAATACCTGAACTATTACCTGACTGCTTCCGGCAGCAAAGGTCATGGCATGCATTCGCCTTTCGTATTTGATTTCATTACAAAAGTTCTGAATGATAAAACAAATTACCCGGAGTATGAGAAAGCAGAAAACCTGCGTCATAAACTATTAATGGATGACAAGATGTTAAATGTAGAAGATTTTGGCGCCGGTTCTTCCATTTCCAATAAAAAAAAACGAAGTGTTTCTTCCATAGCCAAACATGCTGCACGACCCAAAAAATACGGACAACTTCTTTTCCGGATCGTCAAACATTTTGAACCGGATACTATTCTTGAGCTCGGAACTTCTTTAGGTATTTCCTCTTATTATATGTCGCTGGGCAGTCCCAATGCAAGGGTGATAACGTTGGAAGGAGCAAAGGAGGTTGCGAATTTGAGTAATGATAATTTCAGGTTATTGGGATTAAAAAATATAGAACTGGTACAAGGTAATTTTGACGATAACCTGTCATCAGTTATCAGCGGTCTTTCTGCTATAGATTTTGCATTTATTGATGGTAATCACCGGCAGGAACCAACAGAACGCTATTTCAGGCAATTACTTCCAAAAGTTAATAATGAATCTGTTTTGGTTTTTGATGACATCCACTGGAGCAGGGATATGGAATTGGCCTGGGAAAGCATTAAAAAAAATCCGGCAGTCCGGTGCAGTATTGATCTTTTCTTTACCGGGATCATTTTTTTCAGAAAAGAGTTTAAAGAAAAACAACATTTTACTATCAGGTTTTAAAATTGACTACCTTCCGGTTTTTAAAAATTGGAATTTACTCATGACGATAGGTTTATTGAAAGAACCCGTATTTGAAACCCGGGTATCTTTGCTTGCAGAAGCAGTAGCTATATTAACCAGGAAAGGAATTACAATCATTGTGGAACCGGGTGCCGGAGAAAAGGCTTTTAGCAGCAATGATGAATATGAAGCCGCCGGTGCACAAATAAAAAACCGGAAAGAAATACTTTCATCAGCAGATATCCTCCTTTCTATTCATGCCATTCATCCTTCTGAAATTGAACAAAGAAATAAGGTAATGCTCATTGGAGTTTACCAGCCTTTATACAACCAACCGCTGATGAATGAATGGGCAGCAAAAGGGATCACTACTTTTTCACTTGACATGCTGCCCCGCACTACCCGTGCACAAAGCATGGATGTATTAAGTTCGCAAGCCAATATAGCAGGATATAAAGCTGTATTAATGGCGGCTAATTTATATTCCCGTTATTTTCCCATGTTCATGACTGCCGCTGGCAGTATCAGGCCGGCCAAACTATTAATACTGGGAGCCGGTGTGGCCGGTTTGCAGGCAATTGCTACTGCTAAGCGTTTAGGCGCCGTGGTGGAAGTATTTGATACCAGGCCTGCAGTAAAAGAAGAAGTGCAGAGTCTCGGGGCAAAATTTATTGAATTGGATGGAGCCGCCGATGCCAGCAAGGCAGGTGGTTATGCAGTGGAGCAAACAGAAGAATACAAACAAAAGCAACAACAAAAGATTGCAGAAAGAATTGCCCAGTCAGATATCGTTATTACCACGGCACAGATACCAGGTAAAAAAGCTCCTGTATTGATTACAGAAGAAATGCTGATGACCATGCGAAACGGATCTGTGATCATAGATATTGCTGCTGTTACCGGTGGCAATACACCATTTACAAAAAATAATGAAACTGTTGTGTACAATGGAGTAAGTATTGTTGGTAATTCATCATTGCAATCTACTATGCCATCTGATGCCAGTAAAGTATATGGTAAAAATGTGCTTAATTTTTTAGAGTTAATAATAAATAAAGAAGGAAATACAATCCTTAACCTGGAAGACGACCTGGTTAAAGGCACTTGTATAACATCCGACGGGAAAATAGTGAATGAAAGAATGAACAGTTGAATGGATGCTTGCATGTTTGAAAACTTAAATTAAATAATGATGGAATCAATATTAAACTGGATCAGCAACAACGAGCAGATGATCTATATACTGGTGCTGGT
>DATDPZ010000126.1:0-5191 GCA_035292525.1 Chitinophagaceae bacterium | reverse complement strand
ATATAAAAGTAGTTTTCGACAACTTCCCGAACTCCTTAATAATACTTTGAAAATAAAATTTATTGTTTCTATATTTGGAAACATTAACTATCTTCGCAAAAACAGTTTAATTGCGATACTTTCAAACAAGATTTCTGGAAGAAGCGGATAAATTTATTGCTGAACCTGACCCCAAAGCTGTACGGAAGATTTTTTATAATATCGACTTAGCTGAACAAACAAATGATCCAAGACTATTTAAAAAGTTGCAAAAAGATATTTGGGAATTGAGAATTAAATCCGGAGGTAAGCAAATCCGACTGCTCGCTTTTTGGGATAAAACAAATGAACAGGAAACTTTAGTATTGGCAACTCATGGTTTTATAAAAAAAGTGGACAAAGTACCATCGAATGAAATTGAAATAGCAATGAATATAAGGTCAAAATATTTTGAAAGCAAATTAAAAAAATAAAATAATGCCATGGCAAAGACAACCATAAAATCATATTCACTTCCCGAAATGAAGGACAAATATATCGGTAAGACCGGCACAAAAAACAGAGATCAATATGAATACGAACTCAACATGGACGTATTAAGTCATATGATTAAGAAAGCAAGACAAGAACGTAATTTAACACAAGAGGAACTTGGGAAACTAGTTGGCGTTCAGAAAGCACAAATCTCTAAACTGGAAAGCAGTGCTAACAGTGCAACGATTGACACAGTTTTAAAGGTATTTAAAGCATTGAAAGCAAACATTCATTTCAATGTAACAATTGAAAACAGACAACTTCGCATATCTTAAGAGCAAGAAGGTGATAAATTACTTGAATAAATTATTAGCTTCCAATAGCTGCTTTAAAACAATTTTTCATTCGGCGGCTTCAGCCCCAGCAGGCGGATATAAATAGTGGTTTGGCCGCGGTGATGTGACTGGTGCTCGAAAGCTTTCAGCAACCAGGCCAATCTTGTTTCATCAAAATTTCCTCTTTTGATTTTTTCCTCCAGTTTTGACGCATCCATATTTTTAATGCCATCAATCACAAAATCATAACTGGCGGTTACAAAATATTTTACCGAATCGGCTGATTGGGCAGAGGCCCTGGCTTCCAGGTTTTGACCGGTCCAGATTCTTTCTTTACCCGTTCCGTTTGAAGATAACCCGATAGAACCCTGTGCAAGGTGCAGCATCTGCTGTGCAAAACTTCTTACACTGTCCTGTGCCTTAAATCCGTATTTATCTGCCGGCATGGCATCCAGGTATTCTATGGTATAGGCTTTTGCTCTTTCAAAATCTTTCAGCAACTGAGCTTTTACTGTTTCGTTCAACGTGGACTGGCTGTTTGCAATAAATGTGAAAGAAGAAATTAATATTGCCAAAAGCAGAAATGATTTTTTCATTTTGTTTTTTTTATAGATGACGATAAAAAGACGATGTAATTTAATCTTTCTTTGCTTTTTCCATTGGCAACTTTTCATCCCGGCTCCACTCCTGCATGCTGCCATCATAGAGTTTCATTTTATACCCAAGTGAACGGCCAACAAGATAATCCACACTGGCAGTTTGCCCGATAAAACAATACACAATCACTTCTTTATTTTTTTCAGGTACAACTGAAGTAAAATTTTTTGAAAGTACCTCAGCATTTTTAAATGTATTGGTGGAATCAATCATATCCGGATAAGGAACATTTTTTGCACCACTGATATGGCCATCTCTGGGATTACCCGTAGGATCTCCGTCGTACCAGCGTTTCAATCTTGCATCTACTAATTCTGAGCTGTTAGTATTTAATGCATTCAAAACATAATTTTTATCAACCAGCAATTTGTTATCAGAAGCAACAAAATTTCCTTTTTTAAAAACAGAAGCTGTGTTTGTAACAGGATAACCTGACTTTTTCCATGCCTCGATCCCGCCATTTAAAAATGATACCTGGCCTTTTAATCCATAATGCTCCAGTGATAGAAACATCCGGGATGCAATTGTAACATCCCCGCCCCTGTGGTAAATCACAATTTTTGAATTTTTATTAATGCCTAAATCCTGCAACACTTTAGTAGCTGTTTTTGTATCCGCAGAAACCATATTTGCCTCAGGTGTGTTATAAGCCAGCCACTCCGGCCAGAGAAAACGGGAACCTTCAATATGCTCTCTGTCATAATCTGCTTTTATTACAAAGCCTGTATACAAAACAACCAACGCCGTGTCATTAATATTTTCCTTCAACCATTGTGGAGAGACAATGACAGGTTGTTGTGCAGATATTGACTGTGCTGCTATATAAAATGACAGCAGGAATAAAATTATTTTTTTCATTTATATTTTTTTACACCAAAAGTTACACTGATTTCTTTCAGGGAACTTAGTTAATTATGATGAAAGGTATTTATTTGAAGTTTAATCACATTTATTCAAAGCAATACTATACGGAAGCACTTTTGTTTTCATGATTTTATTTTTCACAGCCGGGTCATCCGTCATAAACTGCAAAGCTTCTTTTTCATCTTTGGCATAAAAAATAACAAGCCCCATTCCTTCGGTATTGTTTAGCTCAGTCTGGGTTCTTCCTGCCAATATTACCACACCTTCGTTTTTCTTTTTAATTAGTCTTTGAAAATGTTCGCCAACTATAGCCTGGTCTTTTTCTGTCCAGTTTTTTTCATCTGTATATTTTTCAGTCAGCGTAAGCACACCCAGCCATTCTTTCATTTTTACTTTGGTACTGTCCTGTGCAAAAGATGGTGCAGTGAGAATCAAACTCAAAACAAAAAGTAACTTCTTCATATTTATTATTTAATTGCTGAATTTATTTTCTTTTCCTGTTGTCTTTAAATCCTGTTTCATACATGTTAACCCAATCTTCCACCGTTATTTTAGACGCCAGCTCGCCAATTAAATCAAACGGTATGTCTTCCGGCTTTTTATAGCGGATGCAACTCTTACCCATATCTAATTTTTTAGGGCTGGCTTTTGCATGGGCTTCCTGAAACCACTTCAGCAATTTCGGTTCAGCATAAATACCCATGTGATAAATATTAATGGACTGTTTTTGCGAAGCCAATCCTATAAATGGTAACGGATCTTTGGGATTGCAATGATAACCGGCCGGATAAATACTGTGTGGTACAACCCAACCCATATTACCATAGCCCATTGTTTCTTTAAACCCTTTGGGCAGATTTTTTTTGATAACTGAGCGAAGCTTGCTGAATGCTTTCTGCCTTTCTTCGGGCATTTCAGCAATGTAAGCTTCGGGTGTGGTAGCTTTGGATTGCATACTGTTTTTAATTAAATATTTTATCGGGCTTTAATGTTGCTTCCCGGATCCGTTTTTTTATTTTTTCAACCGGCAGGGGTGTAAGCAATTTCGGTGGGTCAGTATTTTCATCAATATCATCAAAAAAAATTAAAGCCTTCATGGCAATCATCGGGTTGCTGTATGTATATTTTTGGGTAAAAAAATCAATCAGTTGCTGCATACTGAAATGCTGCAGCAAAAAATAAATATCAATAAAGTCTTTAAGCCGTTTGCCGCTTTGAATAATGGCATGGAGTTTCATCGCTGCAATATCTTCCAAACTAAGAAAAGTAATGCCCTCTTCAGTGATGGTTGGTTTTATTAAAGGATAGTTGTGCCTGATAAAATCGGTTTTAATATTGTTAAGCAGTGATATAATGGTATGTTTTCTTCTGTATATTTCTTTAACAACATAATGCCTGTTAAGTGAATTAAACAATTCTTCTTCATCAAATTCATTCAGAGTGAATAAATCAATATCAATTGAATTACGATGCCCCATCTGCAGGGCAAGGGCAGTACCTCCTACCAGATAAAATTCTTTAAGTTCAGGCATTGCCTGCAGCTTTTGAATTTGCCCAACTGTTTCTGGTGCAATAATAAATGGATTTTTATGCAGCATTCAAAAAATCTGAATTAAGAAAAAACCTGGAGAATTCTTTATCCCGCTGGTCTAACTGTGCACTCCAGTCTATGGTTTCAAGTATTTGTTCTGTTGAATAGTATTTTACCATATTTCTCCACTCTTCCAGGTTGCCCAACTGAAGCACCCTCTCAATAACTATTTTATACGATTTCTGATAATTGAAGGTATCCAGATCATATTCCCAAAGCAATGCGGGATTAATAATATGGGGTCGTTTATCTTTCATAATAAAATCAACTGTAATTTACAAAAACTACTGTTGAAAATGGTTTATCGGGCTAAGAATATCTTTTAAAAATGCCATTGTAAATTTCAGAAATTCAGTATCCTGAAAAACTCAGGCCAGGGGCCCATCTCCTCTTTATATTGTTTAGCCATCACCCTTGTTATTTGTGCAAAATGTGTGAGGTCATGCACCACCCAGGTTGCCAGTAAATTTTTCAACGTCACTTCTCCCAATTTCGGATGCATCCCTGTTTTATCCAGGTCAGCTTCAGCCAGGTTCAAAGATCTTAACCATTCAAGATTTTTTTTTCTTACCATTGAAAACTCATCCAGCAATTGTTGTAAAGTTTTCCCTTTGCTTTCTTCATACATGGCAAAGCGATCCCAGGGTATGAAAGATTTTGATACACCCTGATCAAGAATAAGTTTTATACGGGCAGCCCAGTCTGTTTTTTCTCCGTGTAATAAATGACCCAGCACATCATACGGTGAAAAAGTTTCGGGGCCTTCATTATTCATTATCCAGTCTTCATCCAGATCAGTGAGCAGTGTTTTCAGCACAGCAGGTGTTCTTTCCAGTATTTCAAAAGATTTATCCAGACTGTATTTCATTTCTTTTTTTTCTTTGATGATTTAGCAATCTTATTAAATTCAAGGGCCAGATTCACCCAGTATTCAAGTTTCTTTTTTGTTGTAAGAGCATCAATATCCACAAATACATAACCTTTCATGATTTTTCCGGTGAAGTCCATCGGATGGCATCCTTCTTTTTCCATCACCTCATCATATTTTGCAGGATCCAGCCGAACCATCAACCGGTCCTTTTCCACTCCCACACACATTTTATCGTTTACCATAAAACAAAGTCCGCCAAACATTCTTTTCGCTTCTGCATTTTTATGTGTAAGAGAAATGATCTCTCTTGTACGGTCGGCCAATTTTTCGTTGAATGACATAATTATATTGTTTTTGCCACGGAAACACGGAGATTTTTTTTCCGTGCCTCCGTGGCTACTATTAAAAAACAACTCTTCT
>DATDPZ010000125.1:0-15711 GCA_035292525.1 Chitinophagaceae bacterium | reverse complement strand
CAGGTAAACTCCTTTTTCAATTTTTTTATTTTTTTTAAAGACACCATAACTGTTACTGTCCAGCAATACGGAGTCAACAATGGGTTTTTGTTTTCCCAAATAATAACCAAGATAAATGTATTGGTTTTTAAAAGGCTTGAAAGTAACTTTCAGTTCAAACTCGCCTGATTGAGCATACAGAAAATGACAGAAAAAAACTGAAATCAAAAAGAAGAAAATTCGCTTCATGGAGTAATGGTATTGAGCATGTAAAGTTATTCAAAAACAGTTGCCGGTCAAGCGTAGACTCTTTAAAGCTCCGTTAAAGAGAATATATATTACCGGAGGGTTATTTCAGGTAATTAGTTGCGCAGCGATCTGAAATTAGTATTGTTGATTTATTGTTGCCTTTGGCGATTGGGGCTACTTTTGCGCCGTGAAAAGAAAAAAAAGAAACATTATTCTTGAAAAAGTACTGGTGGAGGATTATGCAGCAGAAGGAAAAAGCCTGGCAAGGGTAGATGGTAAAGTGATCTTTATTGAAAGAGCAGTACCCGGCGATTTGGTGGATCTGCGTTTATCAAAAAGTAAGAAAGACTGGGCCGAAGGATACCCGGTGCATTTTCATTCACTATCTCCAAACCGGGTAACTCCTTTTTGTTCGCATTTTGGAGTTTGTGGCGGTTGCCAATGGCAGATGCTTCCTTATCATACTCAGTTGGCTTATAAACAAAAACAAGTTGAAGAAACTTTGAAACGGATTGGTAAAGTACAATTACCCGATTTTTTACCAATTGCCGGTGGAGATGCCACAGAGTTTTACCGTAATAAACTTGAATATACTTTCAGCACAAAAGAATTTACCACAGATCTGAAACAGGAATATGGTTCTTCCGGAGCATCAGGTTTTCATGCAAAAGGCTGGTTTGATAAAGTAGTGGAAATAGAAAAATGCTGGTTACAGGCTGAACCAACAAATGCAATCAGGAATACGATTGCTTCATTTGCCAGGGAAAATAATTTTTCTTTTTATGATTTCAAACAACACAGTGGGTTTTTGAGAAATGCACAGGTGAGAATTTGTACAACAGGTGAAGTGATGGTAAATATGGTGTTGGGCGAAGAAGATGAGAGGAAAAGAAAACAGTTACTGGATCATTTACTGGAAAAAGTTCCGGGCATTACCACCCTGCTTTATACAATCAATACAAAATTTAATGACAGCATCTTTGACCTGGAACCGGTGATGTATCATGGTAAGGGTTATGTAATTGAAAAATTAACAGCAGGAAACGGAGAAAAAGATTTTCAATTCAAAATCGGCCCGAAATCTTTTTTTCAGACCAATACTAAACAGGCAGAGAAATTATACAATATCACCCGGGAGTTTGCAGCGCTGACAGGTAAGGAAACAGTGTATGATCTTTACTGCGGCACGGGGAGTATTGGAATTTTTATCAGTAAGCTGGCCAAAAAAATTATTGGAGTGGAAGTGATCCCTGCTGCTATTGCAGATGCAAAAGAAAATGCAGCACTCAATAAGATTACTCATGCAGCATTTTTTACAGGCGATGTAATTGATATATGTAGCAATGATTTTTTTATGCTACATGGAAAACCAGATGTGATCATCACCGATCCGCCCAGGGCCGGCATGCATGAAAAACTAGTGAAGAAAATTCTGGATATTGCTGCTCCCACTGTGGTGTATGTCAGCTGCAATCCCGCTACACAAGCCAGGGATCTGAATTTGCTGGATGAAAAGTATTGTGTTACTAAAGTGCAGCCGGTCGATATGTTTCCGCATACACATCATATAGAAAATGTGGTTCAGTTAAGATTAAAATTTGATACTCTGAATTAAAGGTTATTAAATTTTAAGGACAAGAATTTTTCACAATTTTTTAAACTTCCTTTAAATAAAATTTTATTTTTTTCAATAACTAAAACTGTAGGATATATTTTAATTTCAAAAACCGAGGTTGTTTTATCAAGGTAAGAACTATAAATATTTTCAAATTTTGCTTCATATTTATTTAAGAGTTCAAGTGCAGTTTCTTTAGTGTCTTCCTTAGTTATTGGAACATTTACTCCATAAAAAAGTATTTTCTTTTGTTTATACTTCTCTATAAGCTGATTAAATTCAGGGAACTCTTTAATACAAGGTTTGCAATGTGAGTTCCAAAAATTAAGAACAACAATTTCTTCTTTCCAACTAGCATTGGATAATTTATAACCGTTTACAGTAGAAAGGTAAAAAGTATTGATTGGTGTATTTGTGTTTGAATGCCACCCATACATGATATTGTTTGCCCATAAAGAATATCCTTTAAAGTACATAAAAGCTATAATAACTGTTAGTGTTATAGAAACAAAACTGGTTTTGTGTTTTGTCAGAAAAAAACCTGAAATAACGCCAACAAGTAAAGCAATAGAGCTTGGAAGACTTAATTTTGTATTTTCATAATCCAAGATATATGCAGGCATTAATAAAATGATTATGGGTAAAGCAATAAAAATTGATTGTATTGTTTTTTTTGAGGATTCTGATTTACGAAGAATAAAAAATGTAAATAAAGTAAAACTTATATAACCGAATATCATTTTCATATTATGCCCAAAAGAGGCCAGATAAGATGAAGCTAATACTAATATTAAGGATATTGAAATCGTAATAATTGGTTTAATCATTCTCGAGTTCAGCTTTAAAATATAAAAATATTATTGGTGGACTAAGGTTTGACAGCAAGCCTATTGTTTTTACAACAGTACCCTTTTCTTTAATGTTTGGCTTGTAAATAACAGAAAATATCCTTTCGCTTTTAGGTTTTATGATAAATGTAGAATCTTTTAAGATCAAACATCCGCATTCGGAGGAAACTTTATAAATTTTAATATTTTCAGAATTACTGGAATTTAAAAGTTTAAAACTCACAGGTATTAAATCGTTCCTGGATATTTTGCCAATGTTGATAGTGTCTTTACTATATAAATGAGCATTTACATTATTTTGTTTTTCTTGGTAAGTACAAGCCGAGAAAAATAAAACAATTAAATTAACATACAACACTTTTGAAGTCATGAAATTTAATTACTAATTTATGTTCTATTATTCAGGAGTCGGCGTACACCATCCATTGCAAGTGTATTGCCACAAAAAGCCACAACCAGAAATTTGAGTACAACCAATTACTTTACACTTGTAAGAACTATTACAAAAGTCCGAACTAGTGGAACATTCACAATCGCTTGGTTGTAAAGAAGTAGTCGTAAAATGATTTTCTTTATTCGAATCTATTGAAGTTAATGTAGTAAAATATAATTGGGCATTAGAGAACCCAAATAAAGATATTGCTTCATTTTTAATTCGTTTTTTTACACTTTCTTTAAATTCAATATTTTCAATAGAATTTTGAATAAACATTTCAGGAGATAAATTATCTATTTCTTGTTTGAGAAATAGTATTTGTTTATCACTTAAATTATTAGTTTTAATTATTTTATTTAATCTATCAAGCCAAATATCTTTCTTTTGGTTTACAGAAAGTAAAGCATATGCTACTCTCTGTTGAGAAATATCTTGAATTGATAAAACTTGTTTAATTGCTTCAATCTGATTAGGAGTTTTATCAACACTCTTTTCTTTTGTACATGATATAAACAAAGGCATCAAGCAATAAACTAAATATTTCATAGCAAACAGGTTTTGTATTAAGAGGATAAGAAAATGAAGATAGGTGTTTTAACAAGGCTTTCCAAATATTATCCGAAACAAATTATACTCCGATTTTAGTTTACTAAGCTTGGAGAAAGAGCATATACATTAAATCCGGAGTTGTTCCAAAAAAGTGTAGGGAATCATTATTTTAGATATTCTCTTTTAATTACATGACTTAATTTTACCCAATGAATCAATTTCGTTTTACCAGGCCGGATAATTTTCCCCCGGTTATAAAAAATCTGTTGCTGATCAATGGCCTGTTTTTCCTGGCCACAGAGTTTGTGTTAAGGGATAAATTTTCCATCGAAGGGTTGGAAATGCTTGGCCTGAAAGGAACCTTGGGTCTATGGCCAATTAATGATCCAAACTTTAAGCCATATCAGCTTTTCACACACATGTTTACTCATGCAAATCTCAGCCATATCTTTTTTAATATGTTTAACCTGTGGATGTTTGGGCGGATCCTGGAAAATGTATGGGGTGCAAAAAAGTTTCTTGCTTTTTACTTTATCTGCGGACTTGCTGCTGCAGCGGCCCACCTGGCTGTTCAATATTTTACAGGTGGTTATAGTTTTGCAGTAGGTGCCTCCGGTGCTGTGATGGGAGTGATGGTAGCTTTTGCATACACCTTTCCAAATACAAAACTGATGTTTATCTTTTTACCGGTTCCCATCAAAGCAAAGTGGATCATCATGGGCATGATTGCCTTCGATCTGTTTGGCGGGCTGGGTTATACAGGAGGCGATGGTATAGCTCACTGGGCTCATCTGGGAGGTGCGGCTGCAGGGTTTCTGCTGGTATATTACTGGAATAAAACGGACCGGCAGAAATTTTATTAAGGCGAAGAAATTTTTTAAAAAAAGAGTTTAAAAACTACAAGTTGAATAACGGACCATACACTATTGATCTTTGATGCTATGCGTTATTACGATAATAAATACAACAACAGTTTTATCACCAACCTTCACGAGAATTCGGTAGTGATGCTGATTGCCATTAATATGGTGGTATTTGTTTTATTTACGTTTATCAATGTATTTTATTTTTTTGGTTATACAAAAGAACTTGCTGAAACAAGGTTTTATAACGATATCTATGTAAATCTTGCTTTACCGGCTGCGTTCAGTGAATTCATCCGCAAACCCTGGACAATGCTCACTCATATGTTTTATCATAAGGGAGTGTGGCATATTATCGGCAATATGCTTTGGCTTTGGATGTTCGGTTATATTTTTTATGGGCTGACCGGCAACAAAAAAATAATTCCGCTTTATCTCTATGGTGCTCTGGGTGGAGCCATTGCTTTTATACTGGCCTATAATTTTATTCCAACATTGAACGCAGTAAATACAACCGCTACCGGTGCTTCAGCAGGGATCATGGCCATCGTAGTGGCTACCACCATCCTGGCTCCTGGCTACAGGATTTTTCCCATGATCAGTGGTGGCATTCCGCTTTGGATCATCACGGTTGTGTACCTGGTTCTTGACCTGGCTTTAATACCAGCGGGTAATACCGGCGGCCATATTGCACACCTGGCTGGTGGATTCACCGGGTTCCTGTTTATATTTTTTATGAAAAAAGGTTTCGACTGGAGTATAGGAGTAAATAAATTCTTTACCTGGGTAAATAATCTTTTCAATCCAGGCAAACCATCCGGGAACAGGAAGGAAGAATTGTTTTATAAATCCGGAAGAAAGCCTTTTTCCAAAACAACCAACCTGACACAACAAAGGATCGATGAGATACTGGATAAGATCAATCAAAAAGGATATCAGTCGCTGACAGAAGAAGAAAAAAAATTGCTTGATAAAGCAAGCAAAGAAGAGTTGTAAATTTACCGAATGCCATCACGGTTCCGCATCATTGCCAGGAAAACATTCATTGTTATTAATGTAGTGGTCATGTTGTTGTATTTACTTTCCTGCCTGGCACCCTATATAAAACCCACCGGCGCCTGGTACATTTCTTTTTTTGGTTTGGCCTTTCCTTTCCTGCTGGTCTTAATGATCTTATTTGCTTTTATCCAGCTTATATTAAGATCAAAGCTGGTTATCCTTTCCGTGATTATATTGTTATCAGGCTTTAAAAGCATTCTTGTTTTCTGGGGTTTCAATACACCAACTGAATTCAGGAAGGAAAAAAAAACCAGTGATATACGTATTGCCAGCTGGAATGTAGCCCGTTTTCTGGAGTGGAAAAAAAATAGCAGTGAAAAAAGCCGGACAAGGTTGAAAATGCTGGAACAGATCAGGCAACAGGATGCCGATATTCTTTGCCTGCAGGAATTCTTTTATTCTCCCAACGAAAAATTTTATCATAACGTAAAAGAGATTCAGAACATGGGTTATCCCTGGTTTTGCTTTTCTTATGATCCGGATGGCGAAGACCAGTATATCGGGTCGGTTATTTTTTCAAAATATCCGATTATTGATACCGGGATTATCCGCTATTTCAGACCCTCCATGCCCGAAGCACTGATCTATGCAGATTTAAAAATTAATAGTGATACTATAAGGGTATTTTCTACTCACCTGCAGTCAGTACAATTCAGGCAAAGGGATTTTGAAGCTATCAGTGAGATCCGGAATGCAAACGACAGCCTGTTTGCCAATTCAAAAACCGTTTTATCCAAACTGAGAAGAGCAATGAAGTACCGAAGTACACAGGCAGAAGTGGTGAGGCAGATTCTTGACGATAGTCTGTACCCGGTTATTTTTTGCGGCGACCTGAATGATGTACCCAATTCCTACACTTATTTTACCATCCGGGGCGACATGCAGGATGCATTCCTAAAAAAAGGATTCGGCGTGGGGCGAACTTATTCTTCTCTTTCGCCTACCCTTCGGATTGATTACCTGTTCTTCGACGACCATTTTCAGGTCGGCCAGTTTACCCGTGTGGTAAAAAGGTTGTCCGATCATTTCATGCTGCTGGCAGATGTAAAATTAAAAACCAGGCGGGCACTTTGAAACTTTCCTTTTCAGAGCACAGAAACATTATTTTTGCCACAGTTTTTTATTTATTAACCTGGTTTAATTGCTACTATTGAGCTTTCGTTGTGTTTCCAAAGGAGTCCTAACGGAACCTCGGAGAGTCCCTTCGGGAATTGACAACTGACAATGCCAGAAGCAACTCAGCTGATCACATTATAAAAATGAGTCAACTTAAAGTATATAACTCTTATACAAGACAGAAAGAAGTTTTCACTTCCCTTACACCCGGGCTTGTGGGCATGTATGTATGCGGACCTACCGTGAGCGGTGAAAGCCACCTGGGCCATGCACGGCCCTATGTCACTTTTGATGTGATCTTTCGCTATTTGCAATACCTCGGCTATAAAGTACGGTATGTACGCAACATTACTGATGCGGGACATTTTGAGGAGGAAGGCAGGGAAGCGGAAGATAAAATTTCGAAAAAAGCTGTGCTGGAAAAACTGGAGCCAATGGAACTGGTACAGAAATATACCAACCTGTATCATTGGGCCATGGAGCAGTTCAATACCCTGAAACCAACGATAGAACCAACCGCTACGGGTCATATAGTGGAACAGATCGGAATGATTGAAAAACTGATCCGGGCAGGCTATGCTTATGAAGTGAAAGGATCGGTATATTTTGATGTGAAGAAATATGCAGCTTCACATGATTACGGTAAACTGAGCGGAAGAATAATTGATGATCTTTTAACCGCAGGTTCCCGAGGAGAAACTACCCGTGACCTGGAAGGGCAGGAAGAAAAAAGAGATCCTGCAGATTTTGCATTGTGGAAAGCCGCTGCACCAGAACATATCATGCGCTGGCAAAGCCCCTGGGGTGTGGGATTTCCCGGCTGGCATATTGAATGCTCAGCCATGGCAACAAAATACCTGGGAAAACAGTTTGACATTCATGGCGGCGGAATGGATCTTTTATTTCCGCATCATGAAAGTGAAATAGCACAAAGCACTATTTGCAACCAGGTGAGCCCCGTCCGTTACTGGATCCATAATAACATGATCACCATTAACGGGAAAAAGATGGGCAAGAGTTATAATAATGTGATCAGGCTGACAGAACTGTTCAGCGGCCAGCATCCGTCGCTGGAGAAAGCTTATCACCCGATGGTGGTCCGGTTTTTTATTTTACAAACACAATACCGAAGTACACTTGATTTCAGCAATGAAGCCTTACAGGCAGCAGAGAAAGGGTTGAAACGGTTGTGGGAAGCTTATGAGAAGCTGGGAGAGTTAGGAGTTCAGCATTCAGCGGTGGAAGTTGATACAGAACTTGAGACTAAAGTAAAAAAATTGGTTGCCGGGTTTGACGAATTCATGAATGATGATTTCAACACGGCTAAAGTAATGGCCAACATGTTTGAGTTGGTTCCGGTAATTAATTCCATGAAGGATAAATCAATTCCTGTGGCTGCTTTGACTAAAGAAACATTTATGCTGCTTCAGAAACAAATGAAAATATTTTTAGAAGATATCCTTGGATTGAAAAGTATTACAGAAGCGGATAACGAAACACTTAGAGGTGTTATGGAACTTTTGATAGATATCCGTAAAGAAGCAAAGGGGAAAAAAGATTTTGTTACCAGTGATAAAATAAGAAATCATTTAGCGCAGCTCGGCATCTTATTGAAAGATGAGAAGGATGGTGGAGTGAGCTGGACGATAGAATAAAAACTTAATTATATGGAATTTACTACTGAACAAATTTTGTTTATTGCTGCAGCTGCGTTAGTGTTTTCATTGATAATTATTTACTTAATTATTCAATCTGCTACTAAAAGCTCTTCCATTTTAAAACTGCAAAGAATGCAAGTTGAATTACTTAGAGAAATAGCGTTACAAAATGGCGTTGAAGCTGAAAAAGTAAATGAAATAATTTCAAAGCATAATGAATAATTAGGTAACCCATTTAAATCAAGTTAATCGTGGTTCTATGCATTATGTTGATCATCTTTCCAAAGACAAAAAATTAAAGAAGCTGATTGAAGAACATGGCGTATTTAAGCTTCAGAAGAAAAAGAACCTTTATCTCTATCTCTGTTTTTCCATTGTCAGCCAGCAATTATCTACAAAAGTTGCCTCAGTTATTAAAAACCGGTTTATTGATCTCTATGGCGGAGAGCCTACTCCACAACAGATCATAGATACTCCCTTTGCAAAATTGCGGGGCATAGGTATGAGTAATGCAAAAGTGAACTATGTTCAAAATGTAGCCAGGTTTGAGATAGAATATGGAATGGATCATAAGAAGCTGAGCAAAATGAGTAACGAAGAAGTGATTGGATACTTTACCCAAATAAAAGGAGTAGGTCGTTGGACAACGGAGATGCTGCTGATGTTTGCCCTCTGCCGTGAAGATATATTTGCCATTGATGATCTGGGTATTCAAAATGCCATGACCGGGTTATATAAACTGGATAATACAGATAAGAAAAAACTGAAAGAAGATCTGCTGCACATTTCTAAAAAATGGAGTCCTTATCGTACCTATGCCTGCATGTACATGTGGCAATGGAAAGATAATTTACCCCTGGGTAAAGGGAAGAAATAAAAGGGAAATAGAATTAATTTTTTAAACTGTAAAGTATTTTTTGAAAATCAGCTTTGAACTTATCTTTATTTTCAACGGCTGCCCACGAAAGTACTTTATAAAAAGAAGACCCCGTTTCTACAATACCAACCAGGTAGTAAATATCTATTCCGGCTTCCTTGTCGAAATACGTGACATCAGCTTCCAGAAAATTCAGATTCCCCTTTTTTTGAACCAGGGGGTTTGAAATATTCTTCTTCTCAATTCCCTGAAGAAAACCAGTGATAAATGCTTCGTAAAATTCATTGATAGAAGTGAAATTCAGTTCTGCTAATTTTAATTCTTCTTTGTTATCATCTATGATGAATCCATAGACGTCCTTCAATGTGCTTTTATATTGAAAAACTGCAGCGTCATTCAGCCCGATGGTCCGGCTCATATAGTCTGGTAAACTGACATACAAAACAGTGCCAATTTTTATTTCTTTCAAAGTGGTTTGACCATAACATGCAACAGTCATTAACACAAGTCCCGCTGCGGTTGTTGTGAAGTATCTTTTCATTCAGAGATTAGTTTATAGATATGATGGTAAAAATATAAGGTTGGTCATGTTAACAAACTAAAAATATAGAATTAAATCTGGATGTTAAAATCCGGATCACCGGTTTGTTTTTATTTTTTCTTCCCGGTACCTGATCGTTGAGGGAGCCACACCGTAATCGGAATCCGGTAGCATACCGGAAATCTCCCTGATACCGATTTTGATCAATGCCATGTGATGGATGGCATGTTCCATGTTATACATTAATTCCCGGTAATAATTACTGGGAATTGAATTTGCCTGGTTGCTGTTTATATCAAACCTCATCTCAATGACAAGATCTTTATTTTCTTTTTGCAGGGAAGAAAGCAATTGTTGCAAACTTGTAATTGCAACCTTTCTGGATGATTCAATATCTGGATCTCTTTTTCTGTTATCATAATTTACTTTTCCGGTGGCATATCCTTCCTGCAACAATACAAACATTTCAATAATATGCCGCACATGTTGGCCGATAGAGAAATGGGAAAGTGCAGGAATTTTCCGGCAGTATTGTTCATTTGATAATAGTTGTAATGAATCAACCAGCTGATTAATTATTTTATTAACTGAATGTTGGAAAAGCATACCGGGTAAATTTAATAATTATATAATCACTTTCTCCAGTTTATCCAGGATTCCCTGATCAATCCTTGCTCCAAGGCCGGGTGCATCCGGCAATTTCATCAGCCCGTTTTCATGATAAGTCATCCCGCCGGAAACAATGTCTTCAGAAAACATTAAGGGAGTATCAAAGTCACAATAGGTGATATTATCGCTGCAGAGAGCAAGATGTGCAGAGGCAGTCATACCCAATCTTGATTCAAGAAAAGCACCTACCTGCATCTGCATATCTGCTTTGTCTGCCAGCTTCACAATTTCATAAGCGTTGAATAGTCCGCCGGCCTTCCCCACTTTGATATTAATCATATCACAGGCCTTCAGGTTAATCAGCCTTTCAGCATCATGAGCATCACCACAACTTTCATCGGCCATGATGGGAATGGGGCTATTCTTTTTTACTTTTCTTAAACGCATAAAGTTCCAGCGGGCAATGGGTTCTTCGCAATGTTCAATATTATATGCATCCAGTGCATTCAGAGTCTCAATTGCTTCTTTTACCTTCCACCCCTGGTTAGCATCTATGCGCAAAGGAATATCGAAACCTACGGTCTCCCGGATTGATTTTATTCTCTCTACATCTTTTTTTCCTGATTGACCAAGTTTTACTTTGATAGCCGGGTAGCCGGCAGCTTTTATCTTAAGAGCATCGGCAGCCATTTTTTCTTTACGATCCAGGCTGACGGTATAATCAGTAACCAGCTCTTTATTGTTTTTACCGCCATATAATTTATACAACGGCACTCCTTTGTGTTGACCAATGATATCATGAAGTGCAATGTCAAATGCACTTTTGATACTGCTGTTTCCATAAATAAGCTTATCCATTTCTCTGAGCCGGTCTTCAATTTTAAGCGGATCTTTTCCCTTTATCAGCATTGAAAAATACTGGCCAACGATAAAGCAGGTGTCCATGCTTTCCCCGTTTACCGGCATATATGGGCTGCATTCCCCGAAACCGGTAATACCATTGCTTGTTCTGATAACCACTATCACATTTTCTACATACTCTTCCTTTGCAAGAGAAGTGATAAAAGGTTCAATCAGCGGGATGCGTAGTTTGTAAATCTCTGTTTGTGAGATTGTCATTAACTCATTCATTCAGTAATAATTTTTATCGTTCGTAATTAAATAGAATACGGATTCCCAGGTTAACACTGGCCAGGAAAGGCGCTTGATTGTTTTTCAAAAGATAATTGTTTGGATAACTGGTAGTGGGAATATGTAGTCTTACTTCTGAAAATGCAAAAATCTCGTAAGCTACCGGAACTTCCAAGCCGGTGGCAATATCAAATGAAAGTCTTTTAAAATCTCCAGACCCGTTCAGGATATTGTTTTGTACAGTGTATAAAGCAGTGTCAACGGGTGTGGTAAAGTTATTGGAGGCAGTTCCCATAATCAATCCAAACCCTCCGGCGGCATAAAGATTTATTTTTTCCAGTTTTTTATAAGAACCCAGGAAATATTTTTTTAAGCCTAAAGATAAATGCCGCAATCTCATTTCTGACCGGTTGGTAAAAGTAAAACTTTGTGGTTGTGTACCGGATGATTTTGCACTGGCCATAAGATTATTTACATATTTACCGTTGGAATGATAAGTGAAGAAAGCGTATAAAGTGATTTTTTCTTCCACATGCCACTGGCCATGCACGGATTGACCAATTACAGTAAAGGGTTGTTGACCATCAAAATTGTGGAGCAAAGAAATATCTGTTGCCAGGCTGAACTGTGCCCGGCTGGTCAGTGTACTGAGTATTGCAAGAAAAAAAAGTGTAAAAATTTTGCCGGCATTCATTGGAAAACTTATGTTACAATGTTAAGCATTTATTTTTTCAGAAATAAAAAACCACCCGTTTCAGGCGGATGGTTACAGAAAAAAATTCCAGTTTATTTTACGAGAGTCAGTTCTTTTATAATATGCGGCGCCCCTCCTAGTTTATCAATACACCAGAGCACATAGCGTACATCCACACAAATGGTGCGGTTCAGGTCTTTATCAAAAGCTATTTTATGACTCAGGGCTTCATAATTGCCATCAAATGCAAGCCCGATCAGATTTCCGTGTGCATCCATCACCGGTGAACCTGAATTGCCTCCTGTAATGTCGTTGGTGGTGATGAAATTGACAACCAGGTCATTCTTTGTTTTATCAATATATTGTCCGTAATCTTTTTTCTTTATCAGCTCAATTTGTTTTGCCGGCAAATCAAATTCATAATCGCCGGGTATATATTTCTGAAGTACACCGCTCATGGTGCAGACATAATCATAGATCACTGCATCTTTCGGTTTATAACTTTTTACATTTCCAAAACTTACCCGCATGGTAAAAGTTGCGTCGGGGTACATCATTTTTGCTTTTACGGGATCCATTTCCATAATGCCCTTCAGGTAAAGCCTGCCCAGTTCATTATTCCGGGTATTGAATTGTTGAAATTTGGCAGCATATTTATTCTGATAATTGATCAGGAAGGCACTTACATGTGCATAGGCAGGATCATCCTGGAGAGTGACCGCATCGGGATTTGCTGTAAAGGCATTCCATTTGGCATCATCAAAAATCATGGTCTTTTCAAAAATATGGGCGGCATATTTTTTATAGGTTTGCTCATCAGCCAGGCTACCGTAAGCTTCCACCTGGGTGCGGTAAAAATCGATCGGGTGTTGCTCTTTGTCAATAGCTGTATAAAACATACGGGTAACATCAGCCACAATTTTCTGATCAGAAGCTTTGTTTTCTTCCTGTAAAAAATTATTCCTTGCATTATTTGCAGCATCCACCGCTTTTTTTACATCAGCATCCGTTTTCCCTTTTTGCACCAGTGCATTTTCAATTTGTTGCAGACTGCCGGCAAAAGCCATCAGCGGCGAACCCATAATTCCTTCGTTGATATAAACTCTGTGTTTTGAATAGGGCCGCCAGTCGGCATAAACTTTAGGCCATTCTAAAAAGATATTTGCATATTCCGGTTTGCTTTTAGCCCAATTCATAAATACTTCTTCTGCTTTAACCTTTTGTCCATACACATTGTACCTGATCAATTGTTTACTTTCTCCATCAAAAAATTTCCAGTAATTGGCAATACCGGCAAAGCTGGACGACAATTGTAATTTTGTAGCCGGATCTTTTTTCATTTCTTCAAACATATACTTCAGCCTCATATCACGCAGGTTCACCAGGGTAGGGTTATCAATTTCTATTTTTTGTGTTACACCGTACGAAGTTTCATACCGGTTGGTACCGCCGGGGTATCCATAGATCATGGCATAATCGCCATCTTTAAAACCTTTGATAGATACAGGTAAATGCCATTTTGGTTTTAGCGGAATATTTTCTGTGTTAAATTCGGCCGGGTTTCCGTCTTTACTCATATAAACACGAAACACAGAAAAATCACCGGTATGACGGGGCCATTCCCAGTTATCAGTATCTCCGCCAAATTTTCCCACACTTTCCGGAGGAGTGCCCACCAGCCGTATATCTTTATAACGCTGGTAAACGAAAACCAGGAACTGGTTTCCTTTGAAAAGGGGGCTGACCCTGGCTTCAATATTTTTAGAAGCATCAGAAAATTTCGCATTCAGGTTGTTTAATACCCGGGTTTGCTTTTGTGCCCGTTCGCTGCCCGTTAATCCTTTCAATGAATCCAATACAGCGGCAGTTATATCTTCTATCTTTAAAAGAAACTGAACGGATAATTTAGTGGGAATCTCCTCTCCTTTATTTTTTGCATAAAACCCATCCTGCAGGTAATTATGTTCTACTGTGCTTGCAGATGCAATGGCATCATACCCGCAATGATGATTAGTGAAGATCAAGCCCTGGGAGCTTACTATTTCACCGGTACATCCACCTCCAAAAATGATAATCGCATCCTTGATGGAGGGTTTATTTATGCTGTATAATTGTTCTTTGCTGAGTTTCAGACCCCGCTTTACCATATCATTATATACCTGCTGTCCGAGCAGCAATGGCAACCACATTCCTTCATCTGCAGCAGATTTGAAAAGGAAGCTGACAAAGAAAATAACGGTTATAAAAATCTTTTTCATACTAAAAATATTTAAGTAAACAAACCTACGTAAAAAATGATCGGTTATCAAAACGATAAAATGGCTTAATTCTCTTTATTTTTATCTTCTAAAATTTTAAAAATGATTACTACCACTACGCACAGCATTGATGGAAAAAATATTGAACAATACCTGGGAGTTGTTTCAGCAGAAGTTATTATTGGCGCCAATGTGTTTAAAGACATATTGGGAGGGCTAAGAGATTTTTTCGGAGGCCGAAGCGGTACCTATGAAAAAGTTCTCATGGAGGCTAAACAAAATGCAATGGATGAACTGATTCAACGGTCGCAGTCACTGGGGGCTAATGCTATAGTGGGGATTGACCTGGATTTTGAAACGGTGGGCAGTGGCGGAAGTATGTTAATGGTTATTGCTTCCGGTACGGCTGTCAGGATCAGGTAACCGAAGCAGTATTTTCATTTATAGCCCACCCAGTTCCTGTTATCTTTATCAAATAACCAATAGATGCCGTTGGTAAAAGCAAAATTTAACCAATCATAAGAAATAGCATCTTCCGGCAGTTTTAAGATCTGGGAAAGGGTGCCTGTTTTTTTATCGTAGAGTTCTATTCGGGATTTGGCATAATTGAGTAATCCAAATTCGTTTTTATTAATACCAGTGAATACTAAAGTGGTGAGATTATAATTTTCTTCCATATAGAGGTCTGCATCATCTTCAAACTCTTCCGGTATATTTAACAGGAGTGAAAAGGAGGAATCTTCCACCGGTTTTCCTTCATCATCAAATGCCCGGATTTCTGTGTAATCAAGAAAATAGACTAACCTGTTTTTTGAATTGTAAGTACCAACGCTTTGTGCAGAAGGTTGAATGATTCCCGGTATAACTATTTTTAATTCCTGTGGAATTCCTTTGGCATCCGGCTTATAACTAAACCATCCAAGATCTTTATAGGCATTTCCGCAAATAAGTTTTGAATCGTCGTTATACCACAATCCCCGAACATCTATTTGTGTAGTCAGATCATCAGGGGAAATTCTTTTCCCCGCCGCATCAAATACCGAAAGGGGAAAAGAAGCTTTTCCTGCAAAAGCTGCATAATATTTTTTTTGAACCGGGTGCCAGGCTACAGAGGCGCCATTACTTCCGTCTTCACCCGGCATCTGCAGTACAATATTTTTTTTCAGCATCCGGGTGGTTTGGCTCACTGCATTGTAAGAAAAAAAAGAAGCAGAAAAGACCAGGCCAAT
>DATDPZ010000124.1:0-8492 GCA_035292525.1 Chitinophagaceae bacterium | reverse complement strand
ATTTGCTATTCACATTCCTGATTGTTAACTCAAAATAAAAATTAAAAAAATGCCAAAATTTATCATTGAAAGAAAAGTACCGGATGCCGGCAGTCTTGATATAGATGCTTTAAGAGCCATTTCAAAAAGATCCAAGGATGTACTGTGTACTTTAGGAACACAGATTCAATGGATACATAGCTATATCGCCGGAGACAAGATTTATTGCATATATATGGCAACGAATAAAGAGCTCATCCATGAACATGCCCGGCTGGCCGGCATTCCTGTAAACAGTATTACAGAAGTTGCAAACATTATAGATCCGGAATGGGCCGAGTGATCTTCCTGGCCTGTAAAGTATAGTTTCTGAACTCACTTAGTCAGTAGGTGATAATTTAATACCTGCAAATCTATTCAGTAGTTATTTTACTAATTTGACCGCAATGAGTAAGGACAAAGACCAACAGAAAAATAAAATGACCCCATCACCCATTGAGGAACTGGAATCGCTGAAAAAGGAACTTGCTGTCAAAAACCGTGAAATAGAGGTTGAAAAGGCATTGGAAAATGTCAGGGCAAAAGCCCTGCAAATGCGCAGCAGTTCTGAATTATCAGAAACTTCTATTATTCTTTTTCAACAACTTAAAGAGCTGAACATTGATGTTATCCGTTCTGGCCTTGGGATATTAGATGAAGATAAAACCGCAATTGAACTCTGGGTCACTGTGGCTGCTCCCAACGGTCACATGTTTTTTATACTGGATTATATCAATATTCATGTACATCCGGTATTTGAAAATATTGTAAAGATGATTGGCAGCTCCTCTTCCTTCTCTGTAACAAGGCTGGAGGGAAAGGAACTGGAGAATTACTATAAAACCATGTCCACTTATTCCGGATTACCCCGTAAACAGAGCGATTCCGATTGTGAATATTTTTATTCTTTCTTCTTTTCAGCCGGTACCATCAATGTGGTAGTCAAAAAAGAAATGACTGAAGAAGAAAAAGACATTATGATACGGATGACCGGTGTATTCGGCTTGTTATATACCCGTTTTCTTGACCTGAAAAAATCTGAGGAGCAGGCGAAGATAATCAAGGAAGAGAAAAGGATGCTGGAACAGACCCTGGTGGATTTGAAAGCTACCCAATCCCAACTCATCCAATCAGAAAAAATGGCAAGCCTTGGAGAATTAACCGCTGGCATTGCCCATGAAATTCAAAACCCGTTAAACTTCGTCAATAATTTTTCAGAAGTAAATACAGAGTTGATTGAAGAGATGAAAGAACAATTGGCAATAGACAATAAACAACAGGCCATAGAGATAGCAAATGATATTTCTGAGAATGAAAAAAAAATAAACCACCACGGTAAAAGAGCAGATGCTATTGTAAAAGGAATGTTGCAGCACAGCCGCAGCAGTAGTGGAGTAAAAGAACCCACAGACATCAATAAACTGGCTGATGAATATCTGCGTTTAGCATATCATGGCCTGCGGGCAAAGGATAAATCATTTAATGCAACGATGAAAACTGATTTTGATGAGAGTATTGGTAACATTAACATCATTCCGCAGGATATAGGCAGAGTAATACTTAATTTAATTACTAATGCTTTTTATGTGGTGGATGAAAAGAAAAAACAACAGCCCCCATCCCCTAAAAGGGAGAATGAGCAGCCTTCCCTTTACGAACCAATAGTGGTTGTTACTACCAAAAAACTCGGCCCCCCTTTAGGGCCCGCCCGGCTGAACCGTTCGGACGGGGATGGGGGCAGAATTGAAATTAGAGTTGCTGACAATGGCAACGGCATCCCGCAAAACATGTTGGATAAAATTTTTCAACCCTTCTTTACTACTAAACCCACCGGGCAAGGAACAGGTTTGGGTTTATCGTTAAGTTATGATATTGTAAAAGCACATGGCGGTGAAATAAAAGTAAATACAAAAGAAAATGAAGGAACAGAATTTACAATCATTTTGCCAGCATAGGAATGCCGGGGTTCCGTTCCGATAGCTATCGGAAGCTTTCGAAATGAAAGTGGAGACGAAAGAGGGAGGAGGGGAGTGAATTCATTATATCCATACCGGCCAATATTTAACTGGCAAAAAATAAATTAATTTTAAAGTATTTCAAAACCCAGTGATTTGAAAAAAAGAATACATATTCAAAACCAGTCGCAGGGAATGGAAGATTATTTTGTAAAATATCCGGGCCCGGTATTACTATTAGATAAAAAATCAGAGATCCTTGTTATTAATCCGGCCACAAAACTTTTTTTAAAAAAAGAAGATGCAAGGGGTTTATTGTGGTTGGATCTATGCCCGGAGTTAAATAAAGAAAGTTGGAAGGAGCTTTTAAGCGGAGGGCCGGCTCTGCAAATTGAATGCATTACCAATGAAACCGTTTATTTATTCACACATGTATATGACCAGGCCCGCAATCGGATCATAGTATGCGGGACAAACATTACCTCATGGAAAGCAAATGAAATAAAAATCCGTGAACAACAGGCAGTAATTACACAAATGGCTCGCTTTCCCGATATGAACCCCGGCCCTGTAATTCGTATGTATCCTGATGGAAAAATACATTTATCCAACCTGGCAACTTCTGCGACTTTTAGAAAGGACCTTTATCAAAAAAATTGGAGGGACCTGTGTCCGCAGATTACGGATGCCATATGGAACCAGATTCTTTCATCGGATCAGGTCATACCGGTTGAAATTCCCATCGCTGAAAAATGGTTTGTGTTTCATCATCGCTGGGACAGGCACTCAGGTTTTGTTTTTGTGTACGGAACAGATATTACACTGAATAAACTGAATGAAAAAAGACTGGAAGAACAGAAAACAGCTTTAGCGGCTATGGCCCGTTTCCCGGATATGAATCCGGGTCCGGTCATTCGAATGAATGTAGATGGTGTTATTTTGCTATCAAATATTTCAGCGAAAAATGTCTTTGGAAAAACAATCACCGGTCAGTCATGGCTACAGGTATGCCCGGATATGACGGTAGACAAATGGAAGGAATTGATTCAGTCGGAAAAAGTGTATCCTCATGAAATAAAAGTTGGTGAAAAAGATTTTGTTTTTAACCATTGCCGTGACTTTGAACTCAATCTGGTATTTGTATTTGGAACGGATGTGACCTGGCAAAAGTTAACCGAAAAGCAATTAAGACATTCAGAAAAAATGGCAAGCCTTGGAGAATTGACCGCCGGTATTGCACATGAAATACAAAACCCGTTAAACTTCGTTAATAATTTTTCGGAAGTAAACTCTGAATTGATTGCTGAAATGAAAGACGAGTTAGCCAAAGGAAATATCGAAGAAGCCAAAACAATTGCCAACGACATTGACGAGAACGAACGGAAAATAATCTTCCATGGTAAACGGGCCGATGCCATTGTAAAAGGCATGCTGCAGCATAGTCGAAGTAGTAGCGGTGTAAAAGAACCCACAGACATCAATAAACTGGCTGATGAATATCTGCGTTTAGCATATCATGGCCTGCGGGCAAAGGATAAATCATTCAATGCAACGATGAAAACTGATTTTGATGAAAGCACCGGCAACATCAATATCATTCCACAGGATATAGGAAGAGTAATACTTAATTTAATTACCAATGCATTTTATGTAGTTGATCAAAAGAAGAAATCAGGGGTTCAGGATTACGAACCAACTGTTACGATTGCAACAGCTTCAATTCAGCCACCTTTAGGGGCCCGCCCGGATGACCCGGTCGGACGGGGTCGGGGTATTCAAATAAAAGTATCTGACAATGGGGACGGCATCCCGCAAAATATGTTGGATAAAATTTTTCAACCCTTCTTTACCACTAAACCCACCGGGCAGGGAACAGGTTTGGGTTTATCATTGAGCTATGATATTGTAAAAGCACATGGGGGAGAAATAAAAGTGGAAACCAGGGAAGGAGAAGGAAGTGAGTTTGTAATCACCTTGCCATCCTGAAAAGGATTGCATTTTGATCGCTTGCATCATCCTGTGGAATATAGGAATGTAATTGGAAATAAAAGAAAGTGAAGGAACGGAGTTTTTGATTATATTGAACATTAAATATTAAATACAGTTTATGAAAATATTAGTTGTTGATGATGAAAAAGACGTACAAGTTCTGTTTGAACAACGATTCAGACGGGAAATTAAAAACCGGGAAATGGATTTTGTTTTTGCTTACTCCGGGGAAGAAGCCATGACTTTTTTGAATGGTCATAAACATGAAGCCGTACTGATCCTGTCTGATATTAATATGCCGGGTATGAGTGGCCTGGAACTTTTAAAAAATATCAAACAAAAATATAAGGCGCCTCCACCACTGGTGATGATGATCACCGCCTATGGGGATGCAGAAAATTATAATACCGCTATGAAACTGGGCGCCGATGATTTTTTGACCAAGCCGGTTGATTTTGTTTCCTTAAAAGAAAAATTAAAAGCAATACAGTAATGGCAAAAATATTAGTGGTGGATGATGAAATGGACCTGGAAGTACTGATCAAGCAGAAATTCCGGCAGAAAATCCGGGAGCACCAGTATGAATTTGTATTTGCTGCAAACGGAAAAATTGCACTTGAACAACTGTCGTTGCATGAAGACGTGGATGTGGTACTCAGCGATATCAATATGCCCGAAATGGATGGGCTTACCCTGCTGTCAAAACTGAATGAACAAAATGGACTTTTTAAATCTGTGATCGTTTCTGCCTATGGAGATATGGACAATATCCGCACGGCTATGAACCGCGGCGCTTTTGATTTCATTACCAAACCGGTGAATTTTGAAGACCTGGAACTAACGATGGAAAAAACGATCAGACATGTGAAACAGATAAGGGAAACAATGAAAGCCATCAAGGAAAATAATATTCTGAAAATGTATGTGGATGAAACGGTACTGAATTTTATGGGCAGCCGGGAGTTTGAATCCTCCATGATGGTAAATGAAACGGTGGATGCTACCGTAGCCTTTATTGATATCTGCAGTTTTACCAGCATCAGCGAAAACGAAAAACCGGATACAGTGGTAAAATTGCTTAACAATTATTTTGATGTAATGGTAAAAGAAATCATAGCGCAGGGCGGTTATATAGATAAATTTATGGGCGATGCCATCATGGCTGTTTTTCGTAATGAATATCACCTGGACAAGGCCATTGATGCCTGTCTCTCTGTAAGACAAAAAGTGGAAGAACTCCCGAACAGCTCAGGTAATATTTTCTACAAACCGAAAGTTTCCATTGGCATCAATAGTGGTGAAATGATTTCCGGGAATATAGGATCGGCGAGCCTCCGCAGGCTGGATTATACTGTAATTGGCGACGTGGTTAATACAGCACAACGTTTACAATCAACTGCAGGCCCAGGGCAAATTATTATCAGCGAAGATTCCTACGAAAAAGTGAAAGAATCATTTAACTGTAAAAGAGTAGGAGAGGTTAATTTGAAAAACAAAGCTACTCCGGTTATGATTTATGAAGTGCTGGATTAAGAAATTAAATGCTGTAATACTTTTTACTTGTTTAATACAAGATTCTAATAGAAAATGAGTTTATGAAAAAAGCAATCCTTGTAAAAATACTCATCAGTTATTTTAAATCTGATTTAAAAGGGAGGTTCAATTGCTAAAATCCAGGTTTTATCCTGGCATATAGAACCTTCTCCCGGTGATCCACCGGTGCGGGTAATTGTCCGGAATGTGAATTCTCCATAAGGGCTTTCTACCTGCCGGGCCCATGAATATAAACCTGTTGCATCAGAAGCATTAATAAAAAAAGACCCTTCATCTTCAGGAATCACCTCAATAAATTTTTTCCCACCCTGATTTTTCCAGGAGATAATATAGCGAACCGCTGCATTTCCTTCAACCTCATCAGGTACAACCAGAGCCGCTGTAATAACTGCACAACTATTGTTGTTTAGTTTAGCATTGAAACGTGATGTCATTATTTCTTCATCCGGGTAACTATTAATAATCTCTTTATTGCATGCAGTTGTAAAAAGAAATAATGTAACCATTACGATACCGGAAGAAAATAATCTTTTCATGCCATTATTTTTTTATTAAAAGACCCGATCAAAAATTAAACTTGTTGGCTGCCTTAAACCAGAAATTAGTTATAAATATAAATTAATTTTTCTGCAACTCAGATTCTAAAAAGATACGGTATCAGTCTGAATGAAAATATACTCCTTTTATTTATTTACAAGAATTAAGCATTATACCCCCAGCTTCCACCCCTCCCTGTAATCTCTTTTTACAAACTGGTTGGCTTCATCAAAATTAGTGATCTTCATATTCTTTGCATCCCATAAAAGTTTTTTACGTCCCAGCCATTTGTCGCCCCAGCCTTTCAGATTTGGGTTTTTTAAAATAAAACTTCTTAAGGCAAGGTTTCCAATTAAAATACTTTCTGTAAAAGGCCCGGCATATTCAAAAGAAGAACTGGTTTCTCCATTTCCATAACCAGCTATACAGGCATTAACCCACTGCAGGTAATGTCCTTCGGGTACTCTTTTTATTTTTTCTGCGGGCATTGTTTTTTCTTTCATGAGTGTTGTTGGCAACAATCTTGGATTTTCTCCATAACAATCCATCAACAATTTTCCTTTGGCACCAATGAACAGTACGCCACCATCCCAGTTGCCAAATGCTTCTTCTGGTAAAAGTTCATCTGGTCTTTGAGGTAATAAACCGCCATCAAACCAGGACACTTTAATATTTCCCTTACCATCAGTTCTTGGATAATTTAAATGAATGATAGATGAAGCAGGGCAGGCATCCGGATTTTGAGAATCATCCCACATTTTAGTCCAGAGGGTTGCAACACTGCATTCAACAGAATCCGGATAAAGTATTGGAAGTATCCGGTAAACAGGATCCATGATATGGCATGCCATATCACCCAAAGCGCCGGTGCCAAAGGCCCACCAGCCACGCCAGTTGAAAGGAAGATAAGCCGGGTTGTAATCCATTTTTTGCGCTGGCCCCAGCCATAGATCCCAATCCAGTTCTTTTGGTATTTCATGTGTACCTGTTGGCGTAGGAATGCCTTGCGGCCATACCGGCCTGTTAGTCCAGGCATAAGCCGTATGCACATCGCCGATCATGCCGGTATCTACTATTTCTTTTGCTTTCCTTACACCTTCACCCGAACCACCCTGGTTTCCCATTTGTGTTACTACTTTATATTTTTTTGCAGCTTCTGTCAACATTCTAGCTTCATAAATATCATGCGTCAACGGTTTTTGGGTATAAACATGTTTTCCCAATTGCATGGCAGCAATGGTAGCTACAGCATGGGTATGGTCCGGTGTGGATACAGAGACAGCATCAATATTATTTTTTTCTTTTTCCAGCATTTCCCGGTAATCGCGGTAATAAGGTGCTTTGGAAAAACTTTTTCTTGAAGCCACTGCCTGCCTGTCATCCACATCGCATAAAGCTACGATATCCACATTCGGACTTTTTGCAAATGAACTAAGATCACTTTGTCCTTTACCGCCAACGCCGATACCGGCAATTCTTAATTTATCGCTGGGGGCAATAAACCCACGGCCGATAACGTGACGGGGAATGATGAAAAATCCTGCAGCAGTAATTGAAGTGTTTCTTAAAAATCTGCGACGTGAAAAATTATTTTTTTTCATAGAAGCTTTAATTTAAAAATTTTGATAGCTGATATAATTAAATTTTCATAATCAATTTCACAAGTTTATGACGTATTGCTTTTCTTTCAACGGGATGCAAGTTCCCGATTTTGCAAAAAATAAGATTAGAACTTACAGTTTGGATTTTATGTACCCTTACAACAGAATATGTCAATAAATTAGCACATTGCCATTCAATAATTTCCTGGTCAAATAATGAGGAATATTTTTTGCTGGTTATTTTAGAAATCAATAAATCACCATCCTCAGTATCCAAAATAACCATTACTGGCCGTCTCTTTGAACTATTCCCCTCTGCAAAAGGGAAATTCAGAATTAAAATATCTCCAAAGCGGTAGGCTGGCATTTACTTTCAGTCTGATTAATCATCATCTCTCAGGATCGTTGATAATTTGTTCCATTCATCATCCTCCCAATCATCATAAAGTTTTTCCCCTGCCGGAAGAACTAAAATTCTGACATCCTTATTTAATTCAATTTTCAGTTTCAAATTATCCGGGATCCTTATTTCTGATGAAGAGGTGAGCCGTGTATCAAATTGAATAATTTCCATGGAAAATGATTTCAATAAAATTACGATATTATCTCAAAAATGAGTAATGTCTTTAGTTCTTATCAAAACTTACACATTCTTTCAGTTCTTTTTCTGAATATGCCAACCCATATTGTTTCAATACATCATCTGGTATGCCATTCCACTGGTTGGGAGTGTTACCGGCATAACCAATATCTTTTACTCCGATCTCCATAGTATAAAAACCGGTGGCTACCAGGTCTCGCATTTTATTAAAAAAAGCCACACCCTGTTTCATTTCTG
>DATDPZ010000123.1:0-5634 GCA_035292525.1 Chitinophagaceae bacterium | reverse complement strand
GCAATGAATTTAGTAACACAACGTTCACGAAGTATTACACAAAGAACACAACGTGTTGAAAATAAATTCCAAATTCTTTGTGCCCGTCGTGCTTTCTTTGTGTTCTTAGTGTTACTTCAGACTTTTGAGACAGCCTCTTTTCATTTAAAATATTATTTTTTTACATTTACCGTCACTTTACTGGTAAGTCTTTTACCATAAGAACGATGCAAGGCATCAGCAAACTGTAATGTAAGAGTATGTTTTCCGGGAGGCAGTGTTACTTCAGCCTCAGTTTGTGCATTTCCAAAATGAAGATGCACGGAATCTTTCGGGATCACTGTTTCAGTAGCTACCGAATCTATTCCAATCAGAATATGATGATGGCCTGAAGCAACTTTAATAATCCCATTTGCGGTGTCAACGCTCATGCCCACTACACCCATTTCAACTTTAAAAGGAGAAGTCACCGTCTGTCCGTCTTTTATATTAACAAAAAAAACTTTTGCAGTAGCAGGCACTTCTGGCATGGGCGGCATTTCTACGGGTGTTACGGAGTGCATATCCATCTGCATGCTGCTGTCTTTGTTATCAGCTGTCGTTTTATCACTGCTGCTGTTACAGGCAACTAAAAATAAAATTGCTGCAAAAGGAATCAGATATTTTTTCATGATTTAAATTTTGGTTTTCAATAAAGACCAAAGGTAACTATGAAATAATAACCAAAAGTGATACGCTGTTAAATAGCTAACAGTTTCGTAACTTTAATTCTATCAAAAACATTTATCGTATGGATCAGCGTATTATTAACCTCTATGATGTGTACACTCATAAACCACTCAGCCGCCAGGATTTTTTAAAAAAACTTACACTGCTTACCGGAAGTACAGTAGCTGCTATGGCTGTTTTGCCACAGCTTGAAAGTAATTTTGCTAAAGCAACTATTACCAGTTCAGGGGAATTATTTACAGAGTATATTAATTACCCCGGTGTGCCCGGTGAAATGAAAGCTTATGTAGCCAGGCCATTGGCAGAAAAAAAATACGGGGCTGTAATCGTCATTCATGAAAACCGCGGACTAAATACACATATTGAAGATGTAGCCAGGAGAGCTGCTAAAGCCGGTTACCTGGCCATTGCTCCAAATGCCCTGTCTGCACTGGGAAGAACTTTTGCAGATGAAGATGCGGCAAGAGCTGCCTTCGCAGGACTGAAAGCTGAAGACAACCTGAAAAATTTCATCAATGTATTTGATTACCTGAAAACAAGAAAAGATTATTCAGGTAATGTGGGTTGTGTTGGATTTTGCTGGGGAGGTGCTATGTCTAATACTCTTGCAGTAAATGTACCCGAACTAAAAGCAGCTGTCGCATTTTACGGCAGGCAGCCGGCTGCTGATGCTGTTTCAAAAATCAAAGCAGGTATTCAACTCCATTATGGCAGCCTGGATACTGGTGTAAATGCAGGAATCCCTGCTTTTGAAGAAGCCCTGAAAAAAAATAACATCAATTATGAGTTATACCTGTATGAAGGTGCACAGCATGCTTTTCATAACGATACTTCTGCAGCCAGGTATAATGAAACAGCTGCAAAACTTGCCTGGCAAAGAACTCTTGATTGCTTTGCCCGTTATGTAAAATAAATTATACAGAAATCAGAATCCATTTTAACAGGCAAAATTAAAATAGAAAACAGCTACTGGTAAATTGATTTTTCTGATACTTATTTCCCGGTTTTTTTAATGAATAAAATTTAAAAGATAAAGCAGTAAGAAGGTCAAGTCCCTTATCTTTAATCAAATAAAACAGACTTCAGATGTGGATATTCCAGGTCACTCATTTTTTCAGAAACTCTTACAGGTTAATTGCAATTATTCTTATCATCCTTAAACATCTTTGGAGAAATTGGTTGTATTCAAGCTGGATGCGTAAAATTTTTGATCCGAAAGGCAGAAAACTAACAACCCGTTCCGAACAGATCAGACAAACAATTGAAGAACTGGGACCAACTTTTATAAAATTCGGCCAAATACTGGCAGACCGGCCTGACCTTGCTTCTGACCACCTGAGAGAAGAACTAAAACAGCTGCAAACCAATGCGAAACCGATGGATGACGATCTTGCTTTTCGCTTAATTGAACTGGAAATTGGCGAACCAATAGAAAAAGTCTTTTTACGCCTTGAAAAAAAACATCTTGCTTCCGCATCTATAGCACAGGTTTACAAAGGAATTTTAAGAACCGGCGAAGAGGTAGTGGTAAAAGTACAACGGCCTAATATCAAAAACAAAATACAGGTTGATCTCGTGCTGATGAAGATCCTGGCCGAACAGGTGGTTAAATCATACCCGGGACTTGCCAGTTTTAATGTAGTTGGTTTTGTTCAGGATTTTGGTGAAAACTTATTAAAAGAACTCGATTTTACCAATGAAGCATCCAACATGCTTCGCTTTACAGATATGTTTAAGGATGACCCCACCTGCTATATCCCACATGTATTTACAAAACACACGCAGCAACGACTGCTGGTCATGGAATATATTGATGGCTATAAACCCGATGATGTAGAAGGATTGATAGCTGCCGGTTTTGATACACAGAAAATTGCAGAGAACGGAACACATATCATTTTAAAAATGATCCTTCGGCATGGATTTTTTCATGCGGATCCCCATCCCGGAAATTTATTTATCCGTGGAGACAACCAGATCGTTTTACTCGATCATGGCATGGCAGCCAGCCTGAAACCAAAACAAATACAGGCCCTGATCGACTTTATGCTTGGCTTTTCGAAAAATGATCCGCATCGCATTGCGAAATCCTTATTGCAACTTTCAGAAATTCCTTACTTCAAAGACATGGAAGATCTTGAATTCCGGCTGGGAGAACTGATCAAGAAGTACAGCGTAATGACTTATGAGCAAGTGGATATTTCTCATATTATGGCAGAAGCATTTAAGATTATTACCCGTTATGGACTGATCGTTCCCGGCAACCTGTTCACCCTGATTAAATCTTTAGCCACTATTCAAAAATTTGCCGAACACCTGCAGGCAGATGTCTCCATCGTTAATATGATCCGCCCCTATGCCACCGAAAAAATTAAAGAGCGGTTTGGTCTTCATTCCATCTTCAAAAAAGTAATTGATTCTGTTGAAGATTACCTCTACCTGGTAGAAACCTTACCCAAAGACATAAAGGAAATAGTTACAAAAATGAAAGGTGGGGTATTAAAGCATGAGATCAATTTCAGGGAAGATAGTTTTACCAACAAAGCATTCCGGATGAATATCAATCGCCTGTCATTTGTATTCATTACCGGTTTAATGATGATCTGCTCTACTCTTTTAATGATCTATATGAGAGATAAGGAAATCATCCGGATCTTTTTCTACACCACATTAATAATAACCAGTTTAACAGCACTACGTCTTTTTGTCAAAACAAGATTCAGCTGACGCCTTCTTTGTGTTAAATAATTATTTGGCAGTAATCCTAAAATTGTTATTTTAGGTGTCTCATATCCTTCCTTATTAAAACAGTATATTCTTCCTTATTAAAACATTTCTTAATTAAATTTTTCAATTAAAAACTAAACATTATGAAGAAATTACTTTTAGGAGTTTTTCTTTCTGCTTTTCTATTTGCCTGCAATGATGAGAAAGCAGAAAGCACAGGAACTACAGATGCTGCAACAACTACTGAAACGAAAACAGGAGATGAATTACTTGCCCTAAGTGATGGTGATGGAGTAAAAAGTGCAATGGCGGCCTTTTCTAAAGGCGATGTCGATGGTATGACATCTAACTACGATGATAATGTACGTTATCTGTGGTCAGGTGGTGATAGCCTCATAGGTAAAAAAGCTGTTCAGGATTATTACAATGGCCGTTGGAAACTTATTGACTCATTAGATATTTCCGATCACATTGTTTTACCAGTAAAAGTTAATGTACAGCAATCTCCTTATCACACTTTAGGTAAATGGGTACTTCATTGGGGTTTTGTACATGTAAAATATAAGAATGGCAAAAAATTAAACTTTTGGATACACAACGATTATCATTATAATGATGCCGGTAAAGTTGATATAGTAATCCAGTATATTGACAGGCATCCGCTCATGGAAGCTACAAAAGACCTCATAAAATAATTATCTTTTTGAAACAATGTTTTAAAGGGCTGTCTAAAAAAAGGCAGCCTTTTTTATGGTTGAATAAGCTGGGCTTTTTCTATAAATAACTTACCAAGTATTTCTTTATTCATTTCTGAAAATTTAGACGGAGGATCTGGTTCTGAATTATATTCGTTCAGAATTTTTTGCCACCAGCCCACATTTTTCCATTTACCCAATTTATATCCCACATTGGGATACATAGCAAAAAAACTAAACCCGCATTTCTCATGAAATTTTACACTCCGGTCATTGGGTAGGTTGATCACGGCATACACATTTCTGTATCCTTGCTTTTTTAAAATCTCCAGGAGTGTTTCATATAATACTTTGCCTACACCACGTTGCAAATAAACATCATGAATATAAATAGAAGATTCAACACACCACTGATACCCTTTTCTTTCCCGGTGTTTTGATCCATAAGCATAGCCCGTTATTTTTCCATTATCCTCACAAACCAGCCAGGGCCAATTTTCCAGGTTGCCATCAATTCTTTTTTGAAAATCAACTAAATCCGGCACTTCCGTTTCAAATGTAAAAGAAGTGTTCTCGATATATGGTTTATAAATATCAAGAATTGCAGATGCGTCATTCTTATTTGCCTGCCTGATGATCATGCTTTAATTATTTTTATTCCTCCTGAAAAGATGAAAAGAAATAAAGATAAACGCAGTTCGTAATAATTCATCCGGTTTTTTATATTCATCAAATAAATACAATTTCAATCTTCAGAAGTATTTCTATATTTTTGCTGCCCTTTGGCGGGGTAGCTCAGGTGGTTAGAGCGTTGGATTCATAACCCAAAGGTCACGGGTTCAACTCCCGTCTCCGCTACCAAAAAACCCGGAGCTTACCGGGTTTTTATTTTAATTATTTAAAAGTTTTTTTACCATCACTGCCACTTTTTCTGCATCAGGTAAAACTGCTTTTTCCAATCCTATATTCAATGGAATAGCCGGAACATTGGCTGCTCCTAATACTTCAACTGCTGCATCCAGCCACTTGAAACATTCTTTCGAAATTCTGCCGGCCAATGCTTCTGCAAAAGAATTATTCTGTTGTTCTTCTGTCAGTACCAGACATTTTCCATGCTTTTTCACTGTTTCAAAAACCAAATCTTCGTCCAGCGGAAATAATGTTCTTAAATCAATGATCTCAATTTGCCCGATAAAATTTTTAGCCGCGGCTTTTGCCCAATAAACCCCCATACCATAAGTAATGATACAACAACTCTGTCCTGATGCTGTTTTTTCCTCTTCTGCCCGGAGAATCACATTTGCTTTTCCCAAAGGCAAAATATAATCAGCAGAAGGCTCAATAGTTTTTGCTTCTTCCGTACCGGGTACTTTACTCCAGTAAAGTCCTTTATGCTCCAGCATCACTACCGGATT
Source organism: Chitinophagaceae bacterium (assembly GCA_035292525.1). Classification (GTDB taxonomy): domain Bacteria; phylum Bacteroidota; class Bacteroidia; order Chitinophagales; family Chitinophagaceae; genus VBAS01. Next base: position 89 of record DATDPZ010000123.1, on the reverse strand, counting down.
GCCATCATAAAAAGCTGCTTTCATCAATCCTTTCATATCGGCAGCATTGGATGGATAAACTACTTTTATTCCTTTTACAGACAGCAAAG
>DATDPZ010000122.1:0-4214 GCA_035292525.1 Chitinophagaceae bacterium | reverse complement strand
ATCTGCTGCCTGTACCGGTAAAGTCTTGCTGTAGTAATACACAATTGTCTCTGTCAATTTATCTGTTTTATTTTCTTCAATCCGGATATCTTTTGTCACTGTTCCATCTTTATCTCTTATAAAATGTACTACCTGAACGGAAACAAAAGCAGACACAGCCCTTGCATGCCGTTGAATAAAATCTCCATCATAGGGAGTTAATTTACAGGGATACCAGGAAGGCAGCCATAAAATATAGTAATAATCTTTTTCTTTACTCATCGTTGCAATTTAGCAATCAGGTTCCAATCACTTTTCTGCAAAATAAATAATTCACCCGGTTTAAATCCGGAATACTTCAGAAACATAACGATGGTAAAAAGGGAAGCTAAGCTGTAAGCTATAGTATTAGCCCAGGCAGCGCCGGTAATTCCCATTAATGGAATAAACAAAAAATCAGCAACGGCAATTGAAGTAAAACAAATGATTGATCCGGCCAGGTTGACCAACAGCAGATTCTTTGCTGAAAAATACGCCGCCAGTATTATAGTAATTGAAAAAAAATAATACCCTGGTAACATTAAAAGCATCGGTTTAAAACCAGATGCATAAGCAGGCTGAAGAAAAAAAGAATAGATCAGGAAAGATATAAATACCAATACGACTATTATAACTATGTTCAGAAAACTAAAAATTCTTGTGATACCTGCCAATTCTTTTTCTTTTAAGTTTGTCCCCGGTAAGCTCATTACAGGAATTAATAAAGCAGCAATGATATTGGGCAATATCCATAATAAACCGGCAAAACGGTTTGCCTGTGCATAAATTCCCACCTGTCCTGTATCCTTAAAATAATCTATAAACCAGAAATCGGCCCGGTAGGCCAAAAATTGAATAAGATTCGTAATAAAAACGATTCCTGAAAACCGGTAAAAAGAAACGATGTCTTCTTTTTTGAAAGAAGAAAAACGAACTTTTTCAGTGATGATATGAAAAAAAGAAATAACTGTGACAGCCTGTATAAAAGTAAGCAGGCAAAAGAAATCAAAAGGATCTATTTCTTTTTTTATAACCTGATACCGGAATAAAACCAGGATGATAAAAGCCATCAACGTAATAGCAGTTAATATAAAATTACAAACCCTGGCTTTATGCTGAGCATATAACAGCGAAACATATTTGTCCAGAAAAATAAGCCCTGAAAAATAGAGTAGTTCCAGGTAAAAATATGGAGTTGTATAATTTTTACTTAACAGCGTTCTGCCTGAATATTGAAAAAATAAAAAAGCAACCAGGAAAAACAACACAAGCTGTAAGAAAGCGGTGAAGAAAGTGAAAGTAAATAATTTATTTGTGTCGAACTTTTTGCTGGCTCCATGCCAGACAATTGCCTGGTCAGCACCCAATGCCGTGAGTAAATGAAGCAATGCCGCATTTACAATCATTAAAGAAATTGTCCCGAATAATTCAGTGCCGGACAAGACGGCTATAAATAACCCAACGAGGAAATTTAACCCCAGGAACAAAAGACGGTAAATCCCAGCTTTAAAAATTTCTTTCATTAATTCTGTTTCAGTGACCGGATGATTTCAATAAAGTCTGCTGTCACCAGGGAAGCACCTCCTACTAATCCTCCATCTACATCGGGGCAACTGAAAATTTCTTTTGCATTACCTGCCTTTACACTTCCGCCATATAAAATGGAGATCTTATCCGCTATTGCTCGATCATATTTACCAGCAATGACAGATCGGATTTGGGCATGCATTTCCTGCGCCTGATCTGCAGATGCTGTCTTTCCGGTTCCAATAGCCCAGATAGGTTCATAAGCAATTATTAACTGACTGATCTTTTCTCCCGGTAAATGAAAAAGTGATTCTTCCAGTTGCCTGGCCACAAAATCATTTTGTGTACCGGCTTCACGGATTTGTAATCCTTCGCCAACACAGAAAATAACGGTGATATAATTCTCCAGGCAGCGATCCACTTTTTTTGCAAGGTCTTCATTTGTTTCTGAAAAATATTCACGTCGTTCACTGTGTCCTGTTATGCAATATTTAATGTTCAGCGAATGAAGCATTTCCGCAGATACTTCCCCGGTATATGCCCCGGATGTTTTATGGTAACAATTTTGAGCAGCTATTTCATAATTTTTTTCTTCCTGCACTTCACTCCTTGCCATAATAAGATAAGGAAAGGGAACGGCAAAAATGGTTTGCTGATTATCTTTCAACTTAATACCAGTGCCTAATATTTCATCCAGTAATTTTTCTCCCTGCTGATAGGTTAAATTCATTTTCCAGTTGGCGACTGCAATTTGTGTTCTCATAATTTATTTTAATAGTTATCAAAAATGAATTTTAATATGCTCTTTTCGTCTTCCGTCATAGTCTGCCCTTTTAATTTTTTCCATGCTTTTATATCGGAAATTGCTTTTTCAAATCCGTATCGCTGAACTCCATCACTGCCCCAGGAAAACCCGGGAATATATTTTGGGGTAAGTCCTTTATTGAAAACATTACAACAAACGCCGATCATCGTTCCTGTATTGATAGAAGTATTGATAGCTGTCTTAGAATAATCCCCCATGAACATACCACATTTTATTCCTGCATTCATTTCTCCTTTTGGTGTCCATACTTTTATTGTACTGCCATTGTTCTTCATATTTGAATTGGTAGTACCTGCGCCAAGATTACACCAATCGCCTATTACCGAATCACCAATATACCCATCGTGTGCCTTATTAGAAAATGCTGAGAATACTGAATTTTTAATTTCACCACCCACCAGGCAAGATGGCCCAATAGTAGTGGCCCCATAAATTCTTGAATTCATTTTTACAACTGCTTTTTCACAAGCAGCAAAAGGCCCACGGATAGAACTGCCCTCCATCAGCAAAGCATTTTTTCCAATATAAATGGGACCCTCCGATGCGTTCAGTATGCAATGTTCAACAACCGCCTCTTTTTCAAGAAAAATCTGCGACGGTTTGATGAGCTTATTTGTTTTAGAAATTTTCTGTGATTTTCTTTTGCCTGTGATCAGGTCAAAATCCTGGCGGATGGCATATTCATTCAGTTGAAAAATATTCCAGGGAAACTGAATACTTTTCACATCTTCCCTGATAGTAATTGCTTTTGTGACCTTGATTTTATTGGGTGCTTCAATTTCATTTTTAGTAAACCGGAATACAACACCAGCATTTCCATTTACAGATATGAATTCTCCGTTTTTTATTTTTTTTATTGTTTTTATAAGTTGAGTAGTTGGAAAAATATTTCCATGAATCAAAAAGCATATATCATCTCCAATCGTTTTATCAAGACGGATAGAGCGGTGAAGGTCTTTATAATCATCTGCCCACCGGTCAAATGAAGGCATTCCCAGCATCTTTTCCCACTTTTCCCTGATCGTGAGAATGCCTACCCTGATATCCTGAATCTGCCTGGTAAGCGTAAAAGGAAAAAGATTTTCGGGTTGGCAAAATTCTTCTGTAAAAATAATTTTTGAGGACATGTGGTAAAGCTAAAGATTTCTAAAAATAAAAGCCCCAAAGAAGAATCTTCGGGGCTTTAAGTATAGCCATGAAAAACAAAACTGTTTTTCAGAATAAATTTATGAATTATTTCTTCTTTTCGTATTTCCGCTTAAACTTATCAATACGGCCAGCGGTATCCACCAACATGTTTTTACCGGTAAAAAAAGGGTGTGAGGTGTTCGATATCTCCAGTTTTACCAGCGGATACTCATTACCATCTTCCCATTTCAGGGTTTCTTTGGAATCAGCAGTGGAACGGCTCAGGAAAGTGTGTCCATTACTCATATCTTTAAACACTACTAAACGATATTTTTCGGGATGAATACCTTTTTTCATAACTCTTTGATTTGAAGGATGTACAGCCGATTTTAATTCTTTCCAGAACAGTTACTGTACAATTTTTAAAATTTTTAAGACCGCAAAGCTAATTGAAAACCCGCATAGAGACAAAAGAAAGAAAATTAAAATCGGGAAGTAGTAAAAATAGAAAAGTGCCGGATTTTTCTTCCACACATCGGTCGAAACTTTTGTGTGTCTTACTAACCCAACACTTTTCGTGAGGCTTTGTGTCTGTTAGGACCCATCCACCCCAGCGACCAAATTTCACTTTTTACAGATTCCTTCGATCGCAGACCTACGAAATCTTTTGACGGATCTTTTCGGTCTCAGATCAAACTTGCCTTGTTAAAGGGCT
>DATDPZ010000121.1:0-7009 GCA_035292525.1 Chitinophagaceae bacterium | reverse complement strand
ACCTGGTCTGCTATATTCTTCCAGCTCCAGTAGCCATAATTGATCCAGTTTTTCTGTTCATAAAAATATCCGTTCTGGCGAATAGTAATTGAGTGCAACATATCAATGTAGGATGTCTGTACACCAATACTGATGGGGAGATTATATTTTTTCAGGTATTCATTTTCCGGGTGGCTCTTTGTATAAGTAATACTGATGCGCCTTGGGAAAAAAAATTCTTTTTCATTTAAGCTGTCTATCCGATTAAAATAATCAGGATCATAAGGATCAGAAATTTTATTGAATTTAGTATTGTCTTTTTCATCCAGTTCGGCCAATACAAACCCGTTTTCGGTAAGTGTGCTGTCAAAATAACTATGCATAAAATGAAGCCGGCTGCCATTATATGCTTTTTCCCGGTTTTTTTTCCAAAGACGGACACTGTCAAACCTGCCGCTCTTTTCTTCATAAAAACTATAACCAAGATAACTGCATATATCTGTTTTATAATCGAAGACCAATGAATCTAGATGATAACGCAGGTTATATCCTAATGCATTATTGGTTATTAAAAGGGGTTCGGATGCGAGTACTTTCAGTTTGTCGGCTCTGCGGGAATAATAAAAAGTAAGCACTTCGGGATTTAATAAAAAACATTGTGTGGAATAAGGAGTGCTGCCAATAAAATTATCCAGGAAGAAAGCTCCGTATTTTTCCCAGCCATTTTTTACTTCATTGGTATTCCGGATAACCACTTCTTCTATATTGATTTCTTCCTTTACCATTGCAATCAATAAATCAGTGGTACTGGTATCGGGACTTATCCGGATTAATTGTGGTCTGTACCCGGTATAAGTGATGACCAGATCATAACCACCATTTTTTACATTCAGAGAAAACGAACCTTCTTTATTAGTCGTTGTACCCAGTGTGGTATTTTGACAAAATACAGATGCGAAGGCCAGCGGCTCATTTGAAGCAGCGTCCCGAACTTTTCCACTTATTGTGAAAGTTGATTGCCCGAAACAGAGATTGAATGAAGAAATAAAAAATAAAAGCAGAATTGTGTTTTTCATAGAATAAATTATTTCAGGATAAAGATAATATTACTGCAGCTTTAGTTGCAGGTTCCGTAAAGCATTTTCATATTTTGAACAGGCTTTTGCAATTGTTTTTTCCAAGGGAGTAAAGGAAAACCCGGGCAATGCTTTCAGGATTTTTTCATTTTCCCAAAATGTTTTACTCCTGGCAATTTTAGCACTTTCCTTTGTCAATAAAGGCTTACCGCCTGTGAGGACAGATTTTATTTTTTCAAGTCGCCAGGCTAATTCGCTAAGTAGATAAGTGGCTTCTTTTGTAGGTCTTTTTTTGCCAAATCCATCAGCAATCGTATTCATCAGCCATTGAAATTCCCGGTTTTCAGCTGAAATAATAAATCGTTCTTCATTCATATTACTTTCCATTAATTGTACAGTAATTTTTGCTACATCTTCTACATCCACAAAACCGTTGATGCCTTTTGTGTAATAGGGGAATTCTTTATAAAAACTTTTAAAAATAGCACAGCTTCCATGATGCCAGTCGCCAAAGCCCAGCACCGTGCTTGGGTTTAGAATGATACCATTCAATCCTTCAGCCATTCCTCTCCACACTTCTATTTCAGCTTTACGTTTGCTGATGCCATAATGAGTATTCAGCCTGCTTTCAGTCCATTTTTTTTCTTCCGTTACATGATCTCCATTGGCTGTCCGGCCAAGAGCAGAAATAGAGCTGATATGAACGAACCGTTTTACATTTTGTTCCACGGCTATATTTACTACATTGGCAGTGCCGCCCACATTTACCTGGTACATTTTTTCCCGTTCATTTTTTAAAAATGAAATGATGGCTGCTGAATGAATAACCGTATCCACTCCGTTCATAGCTTCTTCCAATGAAAAAAGATCCAGTACATCCCCGTTTACCCATTCAACCTTTTGCAAAATTTCAGGAGAAATAAAAAACGGGAGTTTATGGCTGCGCCGGATGGCTTTTACAGAGTAGCCTTTCTGAATCAGTTCTTTTATAATGTATGCCCCGATAAAACCTGTACCCCCGGTTATAAGAATCATGCTGTTTATATTTACGGATTACGAAGTACGATTTTTATTCGTACTCGTAATAGCCTTTTTTGGTTTTTCTTCCCAGTTGGCCGTTTTCCACTTTTTCTTTCTGTATATACGAGGGTTTAAAACGTTCCGGTTGATCTGTTTGTTCGTATAAGGAACAACTTACAGCATAATTTACATCATTCCCAATCAGGTCCATCAGTTTAAAAGGCCCCATTTTAAATCCTGTTGCTTCAATTAAAGAATCTATTGTGGCAAAATCTGAGAGATCATTTTCTATCAGCCGGAATGATTCTATGTAAAATGGTCTCGCCACACGGTTGACGATAAAACCAGGTGAATCTTTACAAATTACCGCTGTCTTTCCCAGTTGTTTTGTTAACTCCACCACGAGTTTTGTTGTTTGTTCATTAGTATACTTTGTTTTGACTACTTCCACCAGTTTCATGATGGTAGCGGGGTTAAAAAAGTGCAGACCGATCACCCGTTCCGGCTTTTTTACAGCTTTTGCAATTTCAGTTACAGAAAGGGAAGAAGTATTTGTGGCAAAAACTGTTTCGCTATGATTGATCTCTGCCAACTGATTGAACAGGGCAATCTTGGCTTCAGGTTTTTCAATGATTGCCTCTATCACTATATCGGCCAGGCAGGAAAAAAGGTCATTGGTAAAATGAAGATTATTTAATGTGTTCAACTTTGACTCTTCAGTGATTTTATTTTTATCTGAAAACTTTTGCAGATTTTTTTCAATTGAGTTTTTTGCCTGTTCCAGCACTGCTTCGTTCAGATCGTATAAAATAGTATAAAACCCTGCAGAAGCAGTAGCCTGTGCAATACCGCTGCCCATAGTGCCGGCTCCGCAAACGCAAACGGTACTCGTAACAGGGATAGTCATCAGTTTAAAATATTAGAGGAATGAATTGTTAAAGAGCCGATGTAAACTGTTTCAAAAACCGCACATCGTTTTCACTAAACAACCGAATGTCGGTAATTCCGTATTTCAGCATGGCAGGCCGTTCAATACCCATTCCGAAAGCAAAGCCTGTGTATTTATTGGGGTCAATGCTGCAGTTTGATAACACATTGGGATGAACCATGCCACTGCCAAGAATTTCGAGCCAGCCGGTTTTTTTACACACGTTGCAACCAGCGCCTTTACAGAGCATACAACTGATATCCATCTCAGCACTGGGTTCTGTAAATGGAAAATAAGAAGGACGGAAACGGATCTTCACATTCTGGCCGTACATTTCTTTAGCAAAAAAGTAAAGAGTTTGTTTCAGATCAGCGAATGAAACATTTTCATCTATATATAACCCTTCTACCTGGTGAAAAAAGCAATGACTTCTGGCACTTACTGTTTCGTTTCTGTACACACGACCCGGACAAATAATGCGAATCGGTAGTTTACCTTTCTTCATTTCACGAATCTGGATATTACTGGTATGTGTACGAAGTAACCAATCCGGATTTTGTTGTACATAAAAAGTATCCTGCATATCACGGGCTGGATGATATTCAGGCAGATTAAGTGCAGTGAAATTATGCCAGTCATCTTCTATCTCCGGGCCCTCAGCGACGGCAAAACCCAGTCGTTGAAAAATGGAAATAATGCGGTTGGTGATCAGGCTTATTGGATGACGTGTGCCCAAATGTAAGTTGTCACCCGGTAATGACAGATCAATTTTGCTGGCCACCAACTCCCGGCTTCCGATTGCTGACTTCTTTAGCTCCTCATATTTTGTTTCAGCGTATTGTTTGAATTCATTCAGGATTTGCCCGAACTCTTTTTTCTTTTCAGCCGGCACATTCTTCATTTCGCCCATGATCTCTTTTACTTTTCCTTTTGTTCCGAGCCAATTGATTCGAAATTCCTCCACAGCCTGTGTAGTACCTGCCTGATAAGAGTCTATTTCTTTTTTTAAGACCTCAATAAGTTGCAATAAGTTTTCCATAACGGGACAAAGATAGGCTAAGAGGTTAAAGAAGAAAAAGCGGGGAAAACGAATTCAGAATATTTTGATTTTGGAATGACCCCGGGTGAATAATCCTCCTTTTCTCTTTTATTCTCTTAGCTTATCTTGCATCTATGTCTGACTTTCTGAACATAGCTGATTTTCTTTCCCCAATCAGTAAAACTGAACTATCATTTGACCAGGGGTATAAAGAAGGAATGATTGGCTTTGCCATTAAAGTATTTGAAGAAGATGATTTTCCTGATGCAGATGAAGCGGATATTGTTTTCATTGGTTGTGGCGAACAAAGAGGCAATGGACATCACCTGGCTTACAGCGCCGCACCGGATGCCATCCGGCAACAGTTTTATAAACTTTATTTCTGGCACCAGGATATACGGATGGCCGACTTGGGCAATTTGCGAAAAGGAGCCGGCCTCGCTGATACTTATGCAGCCTTAAAGACAGTAATCAATGAGCTGATCAATGAAAGAAAAACGGTGATTATCCTTGGCGGATCACATGATCTTACCCTGGCACAGTATTATGCGTATGAACAAAATAAATCTGTCATTGAAGTGACCAATGTAGATGCGTTGGTTGACCTGGACCTTGATTCTGATTTTCGATGCGATAATTTCCTGATGGAAATGCTGACCAGTGAACCTAACTATGTTCGTCATTATAACCATATCGGGTTTCAGAGTTATTATGTGCATCCCCGCATGCTGGAAACCATGGATAAGCTGCGTTTTGACTGCTTCCGGGTGGGTCATGTAAAAGAAAGTATAGATGAAATGGAACCTGTAATAAGAAATTCTCAACTTTTCAGCTTCGACATTTCTGCACTGGCTTATGCTTATGCACCAGCTAATATAAATTCTCCTAATGGATTTAACGGGGAAGAAAGCTGTGTGCTGATGCGCTATGCTGGAATGAGTCCCAATGTGAATACCATAGGTATTTACGGGTATGATCCGGATAAAGACATACACGATCTTACTGCCAAACAAATCAGCCAGATGCTCTGGTATTTACTGGATGGCAGAAGCCGCGGTAAAAAAGAAGCAAAGATTGACGAAAGGGATTCCTTTAATGAATACCACATGGCTTTTGCAGAGGTGGATACCACTTTTCTTCAAAGTAAAAAAACCGGCCGCTGGTGGATGCAGCTTCCTGATAAACGATTTATTGCCTGCAGTTATAAGGATTATTTACTGGCCAGCAGCAATGAAATACCGGAGCGGTGGCTGAGGGCACAGGAGAGAAATTAATGTGTGGATGAGTTAATAAAAATATTCAATAATCAATATTCAATGCTCAATGTTCAATTAAAGAAATCGTACATCGCAATTCCGGCATCGTTTTTTTTCTTACATCATGTTTTATTCAGCAGAAAATTTCCATATCTGCCAAACAACTGGTGCTAAAAGACAGTTCACTCCTTACTGCTCATGTCGGTATCAGCATTTACGATCCTGCAACGAATAAATACTGGTATAATTATAATGGAGAAAAATATTTTGTACCTGCCAGCAATACAAAAATTCCTACCTGCTATGCAGCGATGAAATACCTGGGAGACAGTTTGGTGGCATTCAGTTGGATGCAAAATGAGATGACGATAAATGTATTTCCGACAGGAGACCCAGCTTTTTACATCCTGATTTTTCATCAGAAAGATCAATGGGATTTTTAAAAAACTTTAAAAACATTTCCTTACAGGCAAATGGTTTTTTTGCAAAGAAGCTGGGGAGTGGGTGGTCGTGGAATGATTACCAGGCAAGCTATATGGTAGAAAGAAATTCTTTTCCGATGTATGGTAACCTGGTAAGATTTTATTTAAGAGATAGATTGGTGAAATCCAGTCCGGCTTTTTTTGAAAAAACTATTTCCCCTTCGGATAATCAAAGCTTAAAAGGAATGACTGTAAACCGGGCCAGGGATTCGAATAAATTTTTAGTAACATCCGGAGAGGCCAGATCGGTTACAATGCCATTTAGTACAAGTGAATCTCCATTTGAAGAATGGGTACCTTCCTTACAGGCCAAACTGTTGGCGGATACTTTAAAGATTCCTGTAACAGCAGGATTGTGCAACGTAAAGCAAGCTGAAAACTTTAAAAAATTTTATTCCCAACACACCGACTCTCTTTTAAAACCCATGATGCACCGCAGTGATAATTTTTTGCAGAACAAACCTTACTAATGGTGAGCAATGAAGTGCTGGGAGTAATGAATGATGAAAAAATAATTGATTCCATTCTTAAAACAGATTTTAAAGACCTGCCACAAAAACCAAGATGGGCTGATGGTTCTGGTTTGAGTCGTTATAATCTTTTTACACCGCAGGACTTTGTTTTTATTCTTAATAAAATGAAGAATGAATTCGGGATGGAAAGAATAAAAGTGATATTACCTACCGGAGGAAAAGGAACCATCAGTAATTTTTATAAAGCTGACAGCAGTTTTATTTTTGCAAAAACAGGAACACTTAGCGGCGTGGTGGCATTCAGCGGATTTCTTTACAGTAAAAATGGGAATCTGCTGATCTTTTCTACGCTGGTCAATAATCACCAGGCTTCTTCAGTGGCTGTCAGAAGAGCTGTGGAGAAATTTTTGCAGGGAATAAGGAACAGGTATTAGAAATTCTTTAATTTCTCAGTCATTTTTTTCCAGCATAAAAATTTCTTCTACCGGCTTCTTAAAAACTTTAGCAATCTTTAAAGCCAATACAGTAGAGGGCACATATTTATTTGCCTCCATGGCATTGATGGTTTGCCGGCTGACGGAAATCAGGTTTGCCAGATCCTCCTGGGTCAGGTTCTTGATGGCACGTTCTACTTTAATATTATTTTTCATCAGGCACTGATTTTGAATTTTTATAAAGGATATAATTAAACCGCACAATAAAAATGATCATGACTGTAAACATATTAAAGACCATGACATGGAAAAAAGCCAATCC
>DATDPZ010000120.1:0-5345 GCA_035292525.1 Chitinophagaceae bacterium | reverse complement strand
AATAAGTGAAAGAAAGATTGCAGGTTTTTTCCGTATGCCTTAGAGAAAAGTTTTTCCACATCGTCGGTGGTCACTGTATTATCATAGGTGTATTGCGGATCGGTGGCCAGTTCTTTTAAGGTCGGGAAAAAAATATTATCTCCCAGGATATAGCGCAGTGAATGCATAAAGAAAGCTCCCTTACCATATATCGGTCCTTTATAGGCGCTGTCGCTATCCACTTCCTCGCCCTGCACCACCGGGATTTTTCCATTCAGGGTAAAAGCAATATTTTTCATCCTGTTCAGGTAGGCTTTTTCCCCGGCGTATTCTCTTGTAAACAGCGCATCGCCAAAACTGCAGATACCTTCCTGTATCCACATATGTGCCCAGTCGCGATTGGTAACTTTGTTTCCCCACCATTCATGCCCCAATTCATGATGCAGCAACCAGTCAAAATCCGTGTTGCCTACTTTTTCATAACGATATTTATTCCCGTAAGCAATCATGGTTTGATGTTCCATGCCCAAATGCGGTGTTTCTGCCAATCCAATTTTTTCTTTTATCCAGGGAAACTCTCCGAAATATTTTTCCAGCAACCGGGTAGATTGTACATAGAGGTCAAGCAGTTTTTCTGCTTTATCAACATTTTCTTCCAGTACATAATACTGCATCGGCACTTTGTTGCCCTCAATGGTTGTGTATTCCCTGCTCACTACTTTGTATTTTCCAACATTAAACACGATACAATAATTGCTGATAGTGTAATTTGTTTTCCAGTGAAAAGTGGATTTGTTTTTTTTTGTTGAAACGTTTTGAAGCAAACCCGGGCCGGCTACTACCAATCCTTTCGGCACTGTAATAATCAGTTCGGCGCCTTCATTGGGTTCGTCGCTGGGGTGATCTTTGCACGGAAAAAAAATCTTGGCTCCTTCTCCCTGGCAGGTAACCGCTATCCAGGGATTACCATTGGTGTCTTTTTCCCATTGAAAGCCGCCGGTCCATGGTGCTCTTTCTGCCACTCCCGGTTTGCCGCCGTAAGCAATTTTTACTTTTACTTTCCCTGTTGCTAACGATTGAGGCAGGTTAATTTTTACCAGGTCGTCTGCTGTGTGTTGAAAGTTTTCTTTTTTCCCATTTACCCAGAGCTGGCTGATGGTAAGCCCTTGCCAGAAATCAAACAACAAATTGTTGGTTTCTTTTAAAAGAATGAAATCAATTTCTGTATAACCATTTATTGACTTTTGTACGGGGTCCACATTCAATGCAACTGTATAATGACGGATGTCCATGATTGCCTGTTCGGGTTTTAACTTCCCGCCCGATTTCAGGTTTTGTGCATTTACATTAATACTTAAAGAAATAAAAAAGCAAAGCAGGCAGGCTAGTTGACGCTTGACCATTATTTTTTTGTTTTATTTTTTAATTCTGAAACCGGGGAAAGACTCCTCCGGCAGTTCTTCAACAATCACTTCTTTTACTTCTGCTGCCGGCGGACCCTGCCGGCACCAACCAATAAATTTTTCCACTGCCTCATTGGAAGAACTTGCCATTATTTCAACATTCCTGTCCGGGAGATTTCTGATCCAGCCGGAAATATTGAGTTGATCGGCTATTTTTTTTGCAGAAGCCCTGAAAAAAACACCCTGCACCTTGCCCTTTATGATCATCCGGATCGTTTTCATTCTTTTATTTTCTGATGGCCCGGACAGAATATTAAGAGTTGCTTTTTTCTTTCCTTGTTTTTTTACTTTTCACCAGCTGTGCTTCACGATGAGTAACAGAGTTATTGGGCATTCCCATAATCAGGCCGCGGCAATTTACAGAACCGCAATTGCAATGAAAGGGTTCCATGTTTTTATCAAGAAAGAGTGCATAGTCCAGTGTAAGTTCTTCTCCCTTCCTGATATGGCGGATGGCTACTACATTTAATCCGTCGTACGCACAATTAGCATCGCAGCTATGATTTTGCGGCGCCCATTCTTCCGGATCATTATCCCAGATAATAAAAACTTCTTTACTGATCGGGTAAGCATAACGACGAAAATGCTCTTTGTCTTTTTCGCTCCAGTTTTGTAAAGCATGTCGCCGGGTAACCAGCCGTTGTGGTTTTTCTTCTCCGTTGAAAACGATATGCCCTTCCGGAAGATCTTGTTTGGCATAAATACCAAAACCGGAAATAGAATTACCCTGCACTTCAAAACAATTTTGTTTTCGCTGATGGCGGGCAATGGCTTCTTTTATGATGTGTTGCAAAAAACCTGCTTTTCCAATACCATCAAATTTTAAAATAAAATCTGCCGATCCTTCATAGCCATCCGAATAAAATACGGAACAGGTAAAATTTAATTCCAGGAAGTAAATTTCATTTTTTTCATTTACCCTGAAATCCATACGGGCATAGCCCACCCCGCCAAAGCCAATAAATATTCTTCTTGCTGCTTCACGAAGTTGCTTATCCAGTTCCGGGTCATCACAGGCATAATTGCAATCAGGATGAAGTTCTGAAGTTTTTAACGCATACGTTTTGAATTCCCTGCCTTCAGGAAAAATGTACTCAACCGGTCGAAACACCGTGCATTCTTTTTCATTCTCAGCATTGGCAGCCACCAGCACCGTGAATTCCCTTCCGGCAATATATTCTTCCACCAACAGGGGTCCGTAGTCGTCAACAATAGATGCGCATTTTGATAAAAGCTGTTCTTTATTATTTACCAGCGAATGTTCATCCACACCTATGCTGTCGCCGATATGAGCCGGCTTTACAAACAACGGGTATTTTAAATGCGCTATGTTTTTTTCAATATCCTCCAATGAGTTTAATAATGTATAAGCGGGAATTCTCACCCCTTCACAATAAGCCACATATTTCATCAGTCGCTTGGGTACATCATAAAGTTTTGAACCCGGACCGGTGATAGGCAGATTCAGCAATTCGGCATTAAAATAAATATCATAGCCGGGAACCTCCCAATCAGGATAGCCTTCACATAGATTTACAAAACAATCATAGCCCTTTTTCTTAAGCTCTTTTAATTGCTTATAGGTTGTAAGTTTATTAATTAAAACATGATCTACCTGTGCGCCGGGTAATAAGTCCGTAAGATTGCGAACGGGATCATAATATTGATAATCCACTTTGGAAGGGGAATAGTCCGGCTGTAATACACAAATCTTCATACAAACATTTTATTGGGTATAAATTCTGAAACTATTTATGTGGAGTACCGGTGGCATCACTGTTGAAATTTTTCAGCAGTAACTTTCTTTAGTTTTGTGGACAACGCATTTTCAATGATGGCGTTGATCATATCACTAAAGTCATGTTCTCCTAACCGGACCATGGCTCCTATGGAAGTGTAATTTTCATCTTCACTCAATCCACATTGGGCATTTACTTCCAGCACAAACAGTTCACCGGTTTCTTTATCCATTCTAATGTCAATACGTCCATACCCGGTTCCTTCCACTGCGCAAAACGCATCCCATGTCAGTTTACAAAGGGCATCAAGCAGTGAGGGATCCGGTTTATAATAATTGTAAAAATCTTCGTACACCCCGTTGCCGCATGGTTGTTCTGATTCATATGTTTCCCAAAGGCGGTCAAAGGATAAAAATTTTTCTTTTTCGGGCAATCTTTTATTAAAAACTCTTTCTACCGGCTGGTAAATAATGGCTTGTTCCGGTTGGTTAAATGAGCCAACAATAAAAGTGGTAAACTCCGGCCCGGTTATAAATTTTTCTGCAACTAATCCGCCAAATGTAAAATCCCAGCCATGATACCCTGTATAAAGTTCTTGCACCAGACCGGAAAGCTCTTCATCATTGCTTACCACATTTTTTACGCCCAGTCCCATACTACCGCCTGATACCGCTGGTTTGACGATTAAAGGCGTTCCTGTTTTTTTACAAAACCCTTTCAGTTCCTGGTTCATTTCGGTAATGGTATTCCAGGGAGCATGGGGTACAACGGCATTATCAAAAGCCTGCTTCATTGTAATCTTGGAAGTGGTAAGATGATAATACGATTCTCTTGCACCGGTATAAATTAGCTCTTTCTCTTCCAGGTATCTTATTACAGATATACCCGGCGCCCCGTTTACTTCATCACCATCACATAAATTAAACACAACAGGAATATGCCCGTTAGCTGATGCAGCAATCTGGTCAATGATCTTTTTAAAATTATTGATCGTAACATATTGCCACTTCCAGGGCTGTTTTATTTTTTCAAAAGCAGACGAAAACTCCAGGATGTTTGCATCAAAATCATAATAGTGCTGAAGATTCAGGTCGTCGGTAATTAACTGTGGCGCCAGCACCCAGATAAAATACGGCTCAGCTTTCAAAAGATCCTTATGCTTCACGGCTCCGTGCATGAAAGAGTTAGATGGGATTAGTTTGCTTTTTTAATAAAACTATGTAAACTTAAAGATAAACTTGATATAATAAAAAATACATTGCTGTTTATTTGAAAGCTTAAGGACATTAGCCGGCTTAATATGGTTATTGATTAACTTCAATCAAAGTTTTTATATGGTTTACCGTCTTATACTATTTTGTTTACTTGGCCTGCCAGTATATGGTCAGCCACCCAATATCATTTATATCATGAGTGATGATCATGATGCAGATGCCATCAGCGCTTATAATAAAACCCTTATTTCTACTCCCCATATTGACCGGTTGGCAAATGAAGGAATGAAATTCGTCAATTGTTTTGTAGGAAACTCGATTTGCTCCCCGGTGAGAGCAACGATCTTAACGGGGCAACACTCACACCTGAATGGAATAAAAGATAACAGAACCCCTTTTGATGGCTCAAAAACAACCTTACCCAAACTTTTAAAAGTAGCCGGCTATCAAACCGTTCTCATTGGTAAGTGGCATCTTCATTCCTTGCCCACCGGCTTTGATTACTGGAAAATTCTTCCCGGGCAGGGTTTATATAATTCCACAAAATTTATTCTTATGACGAAGGATACGGTCCGGCATAATGGATATGCCACTACGCTGATCACAGATGAAGCGCTGGGCTGGTTAAAAGAAAAAAGAGAGCCGGCAAAACCTTTTTTCATGATGTTACACCACAAAGCCCCGCACCGTAATTTTTTTCCTGAATTAAAATGGCTCGAAATCTTCAGTAAGAAAACCTTTCCGGAACCGGAAACACTTTATGCCGATACTGCTGACCGCGGACCTGCTTTTAAACAGCAACGAATGAGTATTCTGAAAGATATGACCCTTTGCACTGATCTGAAAATAGATCTGGGATTCCTGATGGATATTCCTCAACTCCGACCCGACTCAAATGATATCAGGGGATATCATGCCCTGATGAATGCTGTGCCGGAAGAACAACGTGT
>DATDPZ010000119.1:0-10062 GCA_035292525.1 Chitinophagaceae bacterium | reverse complement strand
AGAGCATTGTAAATCATCTTTTCCTGATTATAATTTTGTTCCTGTATTTTATATGGGTTCAGAGGACGCAGATTTTGATGAACTAAATCATATTTATCTCGGAGATGAAAAGCTTGTTTGGAATACTAATCAAACCGGTGCAGTAGGGAGGATGAAGATTGATAAAGATCTAATCAGGTTAATTGGATTAATGGAAGGCCAATTGTTGGTGCAGCCACATGGTAATGAAATAATAAATTTGATCAAAGAATGTTATAAGCCTGGTGATACAATTCAATATGCTACTTTCAAGTTTATACATGCACTATTTTCAGATTTCGGGTTGGTAGTCCTGCTTCCTGACAATAAAGGATTAAAAAACCAGATGGTTGATATTTTTCAGGATGATCTTTTAAATCAAACCGCTTCCGGTATTATAGAAAAATCTGCTGTCAAACTCGCTGATGCAGGATATAAAGTACAGGCTTATCCAAGAGAGATTAATTTATTTTACCTGAAAAATAATATAAGGGAGAGGATCGAGAGGAAGGTTGAGGATAAGGCTGAGGAGTATTTGGTTTTGAATACTATTATCCGGTTTTCTAAAGATGAATTACTTTCTGAATTGGTTAACCATCCTGAACGATTTAGTCCTAATGTTATTCTGCGTGGCATTTACCAGGAAACAATTCTGCCAAATATCGCTTTCATCGGCGGTGGCGGTGAAACGGCCTATTGGTTGCAGTTAAAAGGATTATTTGAATATTATAAAGTTCCATTCCCGGTTTTAGTTTTGAGAAATTCATTTTTGATTGTAGAGAAAAAATGGCAGGATAAAATTGCAAAGCTTGGATTTGATTTGGATGATTTCTTTTTGACCGAACAGGAATTGCTGAATAAGCTGGTGGCCAGGGAGAGTAAAAATGAAATTAAACTGAACGGAAGCCTTCATGAACTGGAACAGTTATATGATAGTTTCAAAAAACAGGCAGCGGCTATTGATGTTACCTTAGCCAGGCATGTTGATCATTTGAAAATAAAAACTGTCAGAAATTTACAGGAACTGGAAAAGAAAATGCTGCGGGCAGAGAAACGTAAATTTGCTGCCCAGCAAAGACAGATCCAGGCTATAAAATCCCAGCTATTTCCCGGCAACGGATTACAGGAGCGATACGGTAATATTTCGTTTTTATATTCTAAATGGGGAAAGGAATTCTTGCAAATTCTATTCGAAAATTCTTTAGCACTGGAGTCAGAGTTTATCCTTCTCCGTGAAAAATAATCTCTTTTTTTATTTCTTCCTCAGATAAAGATTGAACATAAAACTTTGCCGCCTGAAAGAGGAAAGGGTATTGGTATAAATATTATTAGCATCTCCTTTAATACTATTGAAAGCAGCAGAAAACCTGAATTCAGGGGAAAGAATGATATTACTTTGTTTAAATCCGATATCAAGCCCCGCTCCTGCATTGCCCAAAAGCTCAAAAGATTTTAATGGAAATTTTTCAGAAATATCAACGGGTTGATATATCAGGAATGCAAAAGATGGTCCGAAACTGAGATAAGGAGTTATTTTCCCGGATTTGAAATTAAAAATGAAAGGAGATTCAACAATTGCAGAAGCAGATTTAATAACCAGTGTTTCCATTCGATCAGGAAGTCCAGAAGACGGTTTCCGGTCATAAATAATTTTATTTGAATTACTAAAAAGTGAGACTGCAGGGCGCCAGGCAAAAGCTTCATTGAAGTTAATCTGGCAAAAAGAAGCAATGACTGTACTGCTTCCATTTTTAGTTTGGATGCTATTCAGACTATCTGCATAATTAATATTTCTTTGATCCCAGTTGGATAAACTGATTTTTATATTGTTTATGCCGGCGCCGGTATAAAATCCAAATTGAGTTTTCCGGGGTTTGCCTGCAACATGTTTTTGATGAACTGGTAAAGTTGGTAAACCATCGGGGTTCAGCGACTGATTGTATTTTAAAACAGAATCTGGCATCTGCAAAATATTATAAGTAAGCGATAAAGTGGTATAAGAACAAGGCCATTGGGGAGCCAGCCGGATTGCTTTTTTTGCATAATAAACAGCACTGTCCGTTTGTTTATTTTCCAGGTGCAGTATAGCCAGCCTGTTATTAATAAAAGCGGCATCCGGATCCAGTGATAAACAAGCATACGCATTTCTGAAAGCAAAAGCATGGTTATTTTCTTCGCCGCAGGCTTTTAAGAAATACATCCTGCTTAATAATGTTTGGGCAAATTCCGGGTCTTCATCTTTTAAAAGATGAATCGCTTTCTCAAGGCGGTCAGCTGCTTCTCTTATTTCGCTTTTATTTTTGCCGGGAAATTCTCCGCAACTGATATGTTGTAAAACTTTGCTTTGGGCAAAGCGGATAAAACTTGAAGCAAGTGTAGATTTTGCATCGAGTGTATAAGGATTATCAGGAAACTTTTTCTCCAATATTTCATAGTAAGATAGAGCGGTGGTTCTGCCGGAATAACTTTTTTCCTTAATTGCTTTGTAAAACAAGCCATACGTTTCAATCAAAGAAGTATCCGGAAACGCTTTTTGTTTTACGGCTTTCCCAACGTGTCCTGAAGCTATATTTCCCAAAAAAGAATTACCGGTCCTGTTGACTTGTTTTTTGGATTGTAACCAGTTTTTAAAATAGGATGTATCCACCCTGCTGATCACATTTTCACTTTTATCATCACAACAAAAAAACGGGGATTGTATCC
The DNA here is from genome assembly GCA_035292525.1 of Chitinophagaceae bacterium. GTDB lineage: Bacteria > Bacteroidota > Bacteroidia > Chitinophagales > Chitinophagaceae > VBAS01. The sequence goes on along the minus strand of DATDPZ010000119.1, from coordinate 7,341 downwards.
TGTTAAACCTGTTTTGTGCCACTTGCAAAACATTTGCATTAACGTAAGATTGAATTTCGTGTAAGGTAATCCTGTTATCTTTCTCAGCAGTATCTGCAGCGCCAATCAATCCATCCACGAGGTAATAAGTGAATAAACCTTGTCCCGAACCAATGGATGCATCTTCAAGCGATTCCTGTCCGGCGCCGGTAGCCAGCATGATTACTTCACCTGCTTTTTTTTCTGTAATGGCCGAATTTAAAAAATTCAATCCGGCAATACCGCCCGGTAATTCATTTGACCTGCAGGCATCCATAATAAAAAATACTTCCACTCCCTTTGCTGTTTCAGCTGCTATTTTCTTTTTCAGGTTAAATAACTGGATAGCGCCACCCACCAGGTAATTATTTTTATCTCCGCCCGGGTTACAATCCACGCTTAAAAAAAAGAACTGGTCTTCATCTATCGCATCGCCATGGCCGGCCAGGTAAATGAAAAGTTTATCACCCCGTTGAAGATGTTTTGCCCGCAACCACTGAAATCCTTTTGTCCAGAAATTAGCATTATCGGCTTCGTCGTTCAGTAAAACGAAAATATTATCGCTACTTACATTTCCGCCTGCTGGTGATCTTAAATAATCACGAAACAATTCTGCATCTTTGTCTGCAAAGGCTAGTGGCCGTATGTATTTGTATTTTGAAATCCCCACGATCATCCCGAAAGTCTGCGGACCTTTGATAGTTGTATCTCTTTTTTTTAGAGGAGATTGAGATAAAGAAGAGAAACTGATTACCCCTAAAACAAAAATCAGAAAAAATATTCTCATAATTCTGGATTCAAGATAAATCTGAATAAACTTAATCATATTTATTCTCCCAACCGGCTTTCTTCATCTTTTCTACTTTTGTATTCACTTCTTTTACAAGGGAATTTTTATAGGCTGCCACTTTTTTAGAAATCTTTTCATCATGAGCACCCAAAATTTCAGCAGCAAGTATTCCTGCATTTTTTGCAGCATTCAATGCAACGGCTGCTACCGGCACACCATTGGGCATTTGTAAAATGGAAAGTACAGAGTCCCAGCCGTCAATACTGTTTGATGATTTGATAGGTACGCCGATAACCGGCAACACAGTAACAGAAGCAACCATGCCTGGTAAATGAGCAGCGCCACCTGCACCGGCAATGATCACTTTCAATCCTCTTCTTTTGGCTTTTTTTGCATAGTCAACCATTCTTAATGGTGTCCGGTGTGCAGATACGACTGTGACTTCATGTGCAATTCCGAATTTTTTTAAAATTTCTGATGCAGCCTGCATGACCGGAAGGTCGCTGTCACTGCCCATGATGATGCCTACGACAGGAGTTTGTAGTTTGTAGTTTGTAGATTGTAGTTTAGCCATTCGTAGTTCTGTTTTTAAACTTTTGCCCTTTGATCTTTGAGTTATTTAAATAATTCATAAATGAAGTAATCATTTCTGTTAACTCATCTGCTAAATTATATAATTCATCAAACAATTTCTGAGTAATGTATTTATTATCCAGACATCTGTAAAATTGTGATTTTAATTCTCCCGTTTCTCCTTTTGATATAGTAAGAGAGTTGATAAATTCAAATTTGCTTCCTCTTTCAAATCCTTCAGTATTATTATCCATTATTGAGCCGGAACTTCCACGAAGTTGATCCTTCATTCTAAAATCGCTTGAAATTGGTTCCTTGAATGTAAGTGGATAGACTTTGTCTGATAGAATTCTTGCTTTTTCCCAAAATTTCCAGGTCTTCAAATTTTTGAATAGTTGCCATTATTTTGGATTTATCCAAAATTAACTACAAACCACAAACTATAAACTTTAAACTATTTAACCAGATCTCCCTTCAACCGCATCAATTCTGTTTCTGCAAGCTTGGTATTATATCTTGCAGCAATTAAACGGTTGAAAGCATCTTCTAAACTTTTTTGTGCTTCGCGAAGTTGAAGATAAGTGGCTGCACCCAGCCGGTAGGTTTCTAAAATAATGGTTACATTTTCTCTTGCCAGTAAAATATTTGCTTCTTCAAGATCCAATGCCTGTTTCTGCATTTCATAATCTTTAAAAGCATTGATGACAGCAAGATTCAATAATGATTTTTGGTTATCAAATACCAATTGCTGGTAACTGATATTAAGTTCTGCCTGTTTAATCAGGCGGTTATTATTACGATTATTCAAAATAGGAATATTGGCCACGAAACCATAATTATATCCCCTGTTGCGGTTATAAATAGGCAGGGCGGGATTGAGGGCAACATTATTATTGGTGCGGTTAAAATTATAAGATGAGTTAAAGCTGAGTGTTGGCAAACGCTCCGCTTTTCTTTCTTTTAAAGTAAGATAGGCAATGTCTATATTTTTCTTAGTGATTTGCAATATGGGATTAGTTGTTTCAATATTGTTTTGAATATCATCCAGGGAAACATTCATATTGATAGGGATGGTATCTGATACTTCATAGCCGGTATTCAGAGCTACGTTCATGGATTGGTTCAGTTGTTCTTTTAATTGTTCAATCAGGGTTTGCTGGTTAAGCCTGGCTGCTATCTGTGCATTCAGATCCACTTTACTTTGGAGAACATCGGGTTTGGCGCCCACACCTATTTCAAGCCGGCGTTGTGAAAGATCTACCCTTGTCTGGCTGATGCTCATTTGTTCTTCTATAGCTTTCAGTTGTTGTTTTTGTCTGACTATAGCATAGTAATTGGCAACCACAGCAGCTACCGTATTTATAATTTCATTCTTGATGCCTATTTCTCCCAGTTTGATGAATTCTTCTGCTTTATCTCTTGTGGCAAACATTTTCAGCCCGTCAAATAAGGTCCAGTTTAAAGAAACGGATGCGTTATAATTATTTGTTTTTACTCCACCTTCTCTTTTTGTGCCACTGGTAAATTCCTGTTTCTGGTTATTTTCACTCCAGTTGGAACCCATTGTACTATTTAATCGCGGTAGAAAAACAGCATTGCGGTAAGAATAATCCAGTGCAGCCACCATGGAATCATTTTTGGATAACTGGATATTATAATTGTTTTGCAAAGCTGTGGCAACCGCTTCTTCCAGCGATAAAAATTTTTGGGCTTGTATACATAATGTGCTTGAAAAAAGAAGACTGGTTAAAATGAGTGAATTAACCTTAACGACGTTAAGCTGAAAAGAAAGGCCCCCTAAATCCACCAACGTGGGACTTGCAATCACACAAGATCTGATGATTGAAAAAAATTTACATGTTTGGCTTTGTACAAAAGTTGCAAAGGAAAAGATTAAGTTTGAATTAGTATTGCAGAACCGTCCCTTCCTTTTTGGGGAAGGGGTAAGGGGGATAAAGCCTGCTGAATAGAGAACCGAATGTACAAGTGTGCGACGCAACATAAGCTGAGTAGTGTTATTTTGCTGGTTACATACTCCTACGCTAAAGTTTCGGAGTATAAATAAAAATATTAATCATGTGCTTCTTTCATGCCGGCTACTGATATTTCTGTATCGAAGTTGCCTGTTTTCTTTTTTGATGACAAATAAGAATATAATGCCGGTACTACATACAAAGTAAGTACCAGGGCAAACAGCAGGCCCCCTACGATTACGATTCCCAGGGGTACACGGCTTTTTCCTGCGGAACCAATAGCCAATGCAATGGGCAGTGCTCCCAATGTAGTAGCCAATGTGGTCATTAAAATAGGGCGAAGCCTGGCGACTGATGCTTCAATGGCTGCCGGAATTTTTTGTTCACCCCTTCTCCTTTTCTGGTTTGCAAATTCTACAATCAGGATGCCGTTTTTGGTTACTAATCCAATCAGCATGATCATTCCAATCTGGGAAAATATATTGATGGTTTGTCCAAATAAATACATACAAAGCACCGCACCGGCCAAAGCCAGTGGCACCGTGATCATAATGATGAGGGGATCAATAAAACTTTCAAACTGAGCAGACAAAACAAGAAAAATAAAAACAAGCGCCATGATAAATGCAAAAGAAGTGTTGGATGAGCTTTCTGTAAAATCTCTGGAAGCACCAGCTAAAGATGTTTTAAAAGTTTCATCCAGCAACTTTGCTTTGATCTTATCCATTTCTGCAATGCCTTCACCAATCGTTCTGCCGGGTGCCAGGCCTGCCTGAACGGTTGCACTTTTGAAACGGTTAAAATGATAGATATTCGGAGGGTTTGCCATTTCAACCATGTTCACCAGGTTATCTAATTGAATCAATTCCCCGCGGTTGTTCCTGACAAAAAATCCTTTCAGATCCAGTGGATCATCCCGGTCGTTTCGGCCAACCTGTGCAATGACCTGGTATTGTTTACCATTCATTATGAAATATCCAAAACGCCGGCCACTGAGTGCCAGTTGTAAAGTATTTGTCACATCCAGTACTGATACGCCCAGTTCATTCGCTTTTAACCTGTCAATTGTAATCTGTAATTCGGGTTGGTTGAATTTAAGATTGACATCAAAACCCTGGAAGACCGGGCTCTTGCTTACTTCTTCCATAAATTTTGGAACCATCTCTTTCAGCTTGTCAAAATTCAGGTGTTGTAAAACATATTGAACAGGGAAAGCACCCCTACCACCAAGCCCTACAGAGATTGTTTGCTCCTGGGTGGCAAAGGCCCTGATGTTGGTATATTTTCTCAGCATCCTGTTCATTTGCTGAGTTATTTCATCCTGCGATCTTTCTCTTTCAGATGCATCAATCAAACCCATACTGACAAATGCTGCATTGCTGCCTCCGCCACCAAATCCCGGGGCAAAAGTGAGCACAACATATTTTTCCGGGATTGAATCCAATAATTGTTGTGTCACTTCATAAGCCACCTTGTCTATGTAATCAAAATCTGTTCCTTCCGGTCCCTGGATGCTGGTACGAATCCGGTTACGATCTTCCAAAGGAGCTAATTCTGAAGGTAGCTTACTACCCACAAAGTAAATGATGGCTACACAGCCCAGAATAATGATAAACGCCAGCCAACGCCTATTCATGAATCCGGTTAAGGTTTTATTGTACAGGTTTTCCATACTGACAAAGAAGGGTTCTGTAACCCGGTAAAACCAGGAATGTTTAGTGGGGTCTTTTTTAGTAAGATAAATATTTAATACCGGTGTAAGGGATAAGGAAACAAAAGCAGAGATCAGCACGGCGCCGGCCAGTACAATGCCGAATTCGCGGAAAAGCCTGCCTACAAATCCTTCGAGGAAGATGATAGGAAGAAAAACAATTGCCAGGGTTAAAGAAGTGGCAATGACCGCAAAATAAATTTCTTTGGAACCTTCCAGGGCAGCTTTGTGTTTGTTCATGCCCCGCTCCATTTTTTTATAAATATTTTCTGTGACTACTATTCCGTCATCAACTACCAGCCCGGTAGCCAGTACAATAGCCAGCAACGTAAGAACATTGATAGAATAACCCATCAGGTACATAATAAAAAAGGCGCCCAGCAGGGAAACAGGGATATCGACCAGGGGGCGGAATGCAATAATCCATTCACGGAAAAAAAGGAAGATGATAAGTACTACCAGAACAATCGCAATCAATAATGTTTCCTTTACCTCGGTAATGGCATTTCTGACAAAGGTGGTCCGGTCATAACCTACTTCCAGCAGGATATCTTCCGGCATATCTTTTTTAATTTCTGCAATACGTTTGTAAATTTCATCCGTTATTTCTATCTGGTTGCTTCCGGGTTGGGCCACCACACCCATATTAACAGAAGGTACATTGTTTTTGCGGGATGATGTTTCTTCGTTATCAGGTCCCAGCACGGCATATCCTACATCCCTGAACCGCACTACAGCATTATCCGTTTGGCGAAGAATAAGATCATTAAAATCTGTTTCGGTAGTCAGCTTTCCAAAAGTTTTTACGATAAGCTGGGTGGCATTACCCCTGATCTTCCCACCTGGTAATTCAATATTTTCCCTGTCCAATGCCTGCCTGATGTCATTGATAGTAAGCCGGTAAGCAGAAAGTTTAAAAGGATCAATCCACAACCGCATAGAATACCGGCGGCCAAAAACGCTTACGCCGCTAACGCCTGGAATGGTTTGTAACCTTTCCTGCACTACATTTTCTGCGTAATCAGTAAGCTCCATCAGTCCTTTACTTTCACTTTGTATCTGGAGAAAAATAATGGGGTCAGAATCAGAGTCAGCTTTGCTGACCGTGGGAGGTGCATCAATATCCTGGGGTAGATTGCCCAGTGCCTGCGAAACTTTATCCCTTACATCATTCGCTGCCCTTTCAAGGTCCACGCCCAATTCAAATTCTACCGTTATGTTACTGCTTCCTGTTGCACTGGAAGAGGTGATGTTTCTTACACCCGGCACGCCATTCACCGCTTTTTCCAGGGGTTCTGTTATTTGTTGTTCGATGATGTCCGCATTGGCGCCCACATAAGAAGTACGAACATTCACCACCGCAGGATCAATGGCAGGGTATTCTCTTACCCCTAAATATTTATAACCGATGGTTCCGAAAATAATGATCAGGATGGAACAGACCATCGCAAACACCGGCCGTTTTAAACTTAATTCTGATAGATTCATAAATCTCAACCCCAAAAAAGGAGATTTTTTTATTTTCTGTAAAGAATAAAATTACAACCAGGTATTCTCATTTTTCAAATTTCATATTAAAGGATTTTAAAAACCGGATCAGCTTTTTGCAGATAATTTTACTTCGGCACCTGGTTTTAAAAATAATAAGCCGGAAGTAATTACCGTATCGCCAATATTTAAACCTTCCAATACCTGTACCCTTGTACTGTCTCTTACACCGGTAGTGATATTGGTTTGAATTGATTTACCGTCTTTGTATAAATACACAATTTTATTTCTTCCCTGTGGGATGATGATATTATTGGGTATCATAATGGCTTTTTCGTTTTTACCCAATACAACCTTTACTTTGGCAAATGCCCCGGGCAGCAGATCCTGGTCTGGATTTTTTACCAGGGCCCGGATAGCAAGGCTTCTTGTATTTTCTGTAATGCCCGACTCGGCTGCTATAATGGAAGCATGGTATATTTTATTGGAACCATCAATAGTGAAGGAAACATTTTGACCAATTTTTAACTGGGCACCATACTTTTCAGGGATATTAAACTGAATTTTTAACTGGCTTACCTGGCTGATAGTGGTGAGAATTAAAGAAGGAGTAATAAATGCCCCGGGGCTTACATTTCTTAATCCCAGTTTACCACTGAAAGGTGAGCGGATCTCTGTTTTCCTGATGGCTTCATTAATTATATCAATATCTGCATTCAAATTGTGCACCTGGAGCAAACTAATATCATATTCCTGCTGGCTGATTCCCTGGATCTTTAATAGCTGTG
>DATDPZ010000118.1:0-8774 GCA_035292525.1 Chitinophagaceae bacterium | reverse complement strand
AAGTGAGGTAACTTTCAAACCATTTCCATTCGCTGTCTGCTTCGTGCCTGTACATTTGTACTAAACGGTTTGCCAATTGTTTTATTAAAGACATCCCCCTGATTGATTTTTTTATTGTATAGCGGTAATACAACCCTTTTACCACAAATGCCATGGCCCGGGTGGAATATATTTTGTTTACATTTACCAGTGCATTTTGCATGGTAGCATTGGCTGTGGCTGCCAGTTCCGGTGGTAATAAAGAAGACAGGGATATTAAGTAACCCAATGCCCAGATGGCTCTTCCATTCGCATCGGCAAGATTGGTTAAACTATTCTGTTGAGTAAAAATCTTTTCTTCATTTACATAATTCAGAAAATATCCGTCAGGTTGCAGGCAATGATTAATAAAATTGAGATAGATGGAAATATATTTTAAAGCTGCTTCGTTACCTGTCAATTGATAATACTGGCACATGACAATCATGGCTCTTGCATTATCATCTAACGTGTAACCAGAATCAATGTCGGGCTGATTGAGGCTGGAAAACTGAATGATTCCAAATCCTGTTGTCATTTTTTTTATATGTTCCAGATTGATGGAAGGATTATTATACTTCAATGAAATATAATCAGCATCAATTTTTTCAAACAGTAAGGCATGTGCAATGGCTGCATTTTCCCAGGCGGTGGATGCCATTCTGTGCAAACCGTTCGAACTGATATTTCTGCTCATCTGTTCATCGTTCAATAAACTGATCACCGCATCAATTAACTGTTGCGAATTTTCAAAATCAAAAATCAGACCTGCATCATTTCGTAACACTTCAAGTGCATGAGGAATAGGCGTGGATACTACAGGACAACCACAACTGATAGCATAAGAAAAAGTACCGCTTACAGCCTGGTTGGGGTTTTTGGAAGTAAACAAATATATATCTGTCATCTGCAAATATTCCAACAGGACAGGAAGTGGTAAAAATTGATTTATAAATTGTACATGCTGCTCCAGTTGCAATTCAATTACCAGTGCCTCCAGCATACTGCGGTATTTTTCTCCTTCCTGTTTCATGACCGATGGATGAGTTTTGCCAATAATAATAAATAATACTTCAGGATATTTTTTGACAATTGCAGGCATTGCTTTCAGCGAAGTTTCTATATTTTTCCCGGAGCTTAGTAATCCAAATGTGGAGAGCAGTTTTTTTCCTGATAAATTATATTTGTTTTTCAGTTGTTCTTTATCTGCGTGGAGCACTAAATGTGTGCCATGCGGTATAACAGTAATTTTCCCGGGGGGTACTTTATATTCTTTTATCAATATCTCCGCAGAGGAATGGGTCATGACGATGACAGAATAAGAAGCAGCAGTAATTTCCTGCACTTTTGTTTTTAATGTCACATCAGGATGTGGTAATACTGTATGAAAAACAAGGATAACCGGTTTGCTGAGGGCAGCTAAAAACAGGTTGAATTCCTTTTCTTTTTTTACAAAAAAGCCAAACTCATGCTGAATTAATACCATCCGGATTGCAACATTTTCATTGATTGATTTAGTTAAGCGGGTAAAGGCATCTGGTTGTTCGGTATTAAGAATATATTTTATTTTTTCCGGGTAAGTATGTTTTTCATTTTCTGATTCCAGCGGACAAATGCTGATGTTGAATGAATGATGGAATTGTTTATTTAATGCATGTACCAGATCCTGCGAAAAAGTTGCAATACCGCATTCCCGTGGAGGATAAGAAGTAATGAATAGTATTTCGGGTAATTCATTATCCTTTTTTAGTACCTCCGTTTCATGAGTCAGTTTGTTCAATATTTTTTGATGACCATTGCCTGGCAGCGTATTATTGTAAGGAGCTAATAAATCTTTTTTCATCTTTTTCTGATTTGTAACGTGAAAAATATACTACCTTTTTTTACTTACCATCAGTGTCTATTTCTTCATCATCGTAATAACGAAAACCCTTCATCCGGTTAAAACGATTTCAGTAGAAGTACAAGGTATAGTTTGGTCATGATTGAGCAGTATTTCCTTTAACAATGCTGATAAACTCATAGAGGCGCATGCAATTTGTTCATCGGCCGCACCATAGTATATATATAATGTATCCCCGGTAACTATTGCACCGGTGGGGAAGCACACATTATTCACCTCTCCCACCAATTCCCAATCTTTATCTGGTTCAAACAATGGATGTGGCAGACGGGCTATCTCTTTCCGGGGATTCCGGAGATCAAGTAAGGCTGCACATGCAGAATAAACATAACCTTTTAAAGTATCATGAACTCCATGATAAATCAGCAGCCAGCCATGTTCTGTTTCTATAGGAGGGCACCCACCGCCTATATAACTAACTTCATGGTCATATTTTGGGCAAAGCACTATTGCTTCATCCAGATGGAGAAAATAATGCTGCCAGAATCCTATGCTGAGCTCCTGCAGATTATTAATTGCAACGATCTGTATATCGGGCCTTACCCGGTGCAGAAAATACAACATGCCATTTATTTTCCTTGGAAAGAAAATGACATTTTTATCCCAGATATAAACTTTTATTCCCTGGTTTTCTACAATTCCCTCGTGTTTATTATAGCGAAGGTATTTTTCATTCAAAGTAACTTTGGACCCTGCCAGCCGGCTGAACTCATCATAAGTCATCTGGGGTACTATTAATCCGATCTTTTCCCATATCTTTAAATCTTTGGATATAGCCAATGCGCCTAACGCATTTATACCGTCGTAAGCGGTATAAGTGAGATAATATAAATCTTCAATCCTAACGATACGGGGATCTTCCACGCCTTGTAATTCATAGTCAGATTGTGGAAAGAGAACTGGTACGTCTAATCGTTCTTCAATCTCTAGGGGTTCTTTTAATCTGCAGTAACCGATGCTGGAGTAATTGCCTTTGGCCACAGCCCTGTAAAAAAGGTGAATACAATTGTCCCCGCTGATAACTGCAGGATTTAATACACCTTCATTTTCAAAGCCGAGATCTGATTTCTTAAGGAGGATACCTTCTTTTTTAACTTCTAACAGCATTTTTCCTGTCTAGTTTAGTTGTAAGAAATTATATAATGAAATATCTTATTAATGAATTAGTGAATTAAATACGGGGCCTGTAAAGATGAACTACATTAAACAGAATACTATTACATAAATTCATAAATAAATTACAGGATTCACATACTGATCGACAGAAAGGCAACTTTGAAGAAGAGTGAAAGGCGACAGGCCTGACTAAATTCTCGCCATATACCAGTTTAATTCTTTTTCCATCTTTGAATAGTGAAAAAACGCAGTAATATTTTTTTGAAGCCGCATGAAGGCCGTTTCGCTTTTCACCACATAATCAAAAGCACGATGATGCATGCAGCTGATGGCTACATCAATTTTATCCTGCGCGGATAACATCACTACAGGAATTTCCGGGTCTATTTCTTTTATTCTATCCAGGGTTTCTATACCGTTCATAGCCTGTTTGTCAATACCATTCAGGTGATAATCCAGGATGATGATATCCGGATTATCTGATAAATGCTGCAGGCAAAGTTCGCCTGTGGCAAAAGTTTCCACCAAAAAATCTGTTTGCTGAAAAAATTCAATTTCCAGCGATTTTAAAAATACAGCGTCATCATCCACCAGGAAAACCTTTATTTTGTTGCCGCTATTCATAAGGTGTTTTTTTTAATTGAGGTTAATTCTATCTCCAGTTCTTTACAGGCCTGGGTGCAGATATTTTCAAGTTGTAAAATCATGTCGTGAATGCCATCTTCATGTTGTTGCGTACTTGCATAGTTCTGAACATTTTTGGCCATGTTAACAAAATCTGTACTCATCCCCATGATTGAAAATGAAGGAATCATTTTATGCACAGCTGTATTCAGTGAAATCCAGTCTTTTTCCCCGAAGCTTTGTTTCATCAGGTTGATTAAAGGAGGTGTTTGTTCCAGGTAAAGTGAAATCATCTCCATCATCAGTTTGGGATCAGATTTGGTACGCTGGTTTAAATAAGCGAGATCAATACATTTTAATTTTTCAACCTGGGCTATATCAAGGCCGGTAATTTTAATTTGGTTTTTTAAAACCGGTTTCCGTGCCAGGTTGATTATTTTACTGTACAATATTCTTTCATCAACCGGTTTTGCAATATAGTCATTCATGCCAACTGCTTTGCATTTTGCCAGATCTACGGTAGTTACATCAGCCGTTAAAGCGATGATGGGGATTTTAGATTTCATTTTGTTTCGAATGTATTCTGTCGCTTCAAACCCGTTCAGTTCGGGCATCTGCAGATCCATCAGTATAATATCATAAGTAGTTGACTGGAGTTTTTCGATAGCTACCTTTCCATTTTCAGCAATATCCTGCTCAAATCCAAAATCTTCCAGGAGTGTTTTCATCAGCAACTGGTTGAGGGCAATGTCTTCCACTACCAGTACTTTGATATTTTTAACTTCCGTGTCAAATTCCATTTCTTCTTCTTTCGTTTCAATTTCCAGGTTTGTTTTCTGAAAATTTAAGGTGAAACTGAAAACTGATCCTTCATCAATTTTACTTTTCACCTGAATACTGCCACCCTGGGGTTCTACCAACTGCTTTACAATGGAAAGTCCCAAACCTGTTCCCCCATATAATCTGGAAGTTCTGCTGGATGCCTGTTGAAAGTTCTCAAATATCCTGTCCATTTTGTCTTCAGCGATACCAATACCGGTATCAGCAACTACAAATTCAAGGGTGACAATTTTTTCATCTTCGCTCAGTAAACGGATACTGACAGTAATTTTTCCTTTTGATGTAAATTTTACCGCATTACTTATCAGGTTGAGAATAATCTGGTGCAGGCGAACTGGGTCACCAACCAGCACCTTGGGGATTCTCTTGTCATATTCTTTAATCAACTTTAAATTCTTTTCCTGGATTTTTGGTTCAAACATGTGCAGCATAGCAGAAATTGACACTTCCATTTTAAAAGGAGTTTGTTCAAATGTCATTTTTCCGGCATCTACTTTTGCCAGGTCCAGGATATCGTTGATCAGTACGATCAGTGCATCGCCGCTGAGTTTTATAGCTGTTAAATATTCTTTTTGTTTTATCGTTAACTCAGATTTCAAGAGTACCTTGGTAAATCCGATAATGGCATTCATTGGTGTGCGGATCTCGTGACTCATATTTGACAAAAACAACTGCTTTGCTTTTACAGCATTTTCTGCAACCTTCGTGGCGCTTTCCGCCTTGATTTTGGCATCTTCCGCAATCCCGGTTGCCAGTTCTGCAAATACGGTTGCCTCTGTCAATTCCTTTTCAATCCTTTTTTGTTCGGTAATATCTCTGGCCACCACTACGGCGCCCAGCACATTCCCCTGCTCGTCTTTATAAACAGAACCATTAAATAATACATCAATTAGTTTACCATCTTTGATGGTGAGCGGATAATCAGCTACAGAACCGTTTGCAAAAATATCCTCGTACACTTCACGGGCTTTTTGCGGATCAGTAAAATAGTCGAAGAAATAAGTGCCCGTAAGTTTTTCACGGGACAATCCGGTAATGTTTTCCAATGCTTCATTCATATCGGTGATCTTTCCTTCGGTACTTACGGTGATCAGCGGATCCAGGCTGGCTTCTATCAAACTCCTGGCATATTGTGAGTTCTGTACTTTAGTGTTTACCAAAACAGGTATATTAAGTTTCTTTTATCAGTGTAAATATTTCTTTATCAGTACGGGTTGTTTTTTGCAATTCCTGGGCTGTTTCCGGAAAATTTCCTATTTCTTCAATAGGTTTTCTTCGTTTTTCTTTCAGTTTTTTAAAATGAGAAGGGGAGAGCCCGGTTGCTTTTTTAAACTGGTTGGATAAATGAGCCACACTGCTGTAATTCATCTTCCAGGCAATTTCAGTAATATTCAGTTCGTCGTAGATGATCAGTTCTTTTATCCGTTCAATTTTATGGGCAATGATAAAATGTTCAATGGTAGTACCCTGTACTTCAGAAAATAAATTGGCCAGGTAAGTATAGTTATGATTAAGCTTTTCACTTAAAAAATCTGAAAAGTTTGTTTTGATCATTTCATCAGAATAATGAACCATTTCTACAATAATATTTTTAATCTTTTCGATCAGGATAGCCCGTTTGTCGTCTATTAATTCAAGTCCCGAGCTTTTCAAAGCAATTTTAATTTGGTCCCGCTGATCTGTTGTAATATTTTCCATGATTTCCACTTCGCCTAAGTCCACTACAATAAAATGCAGACCAAGTTTTTTCAACTCTTCTTTCACGACCATTTTGCAACGGCCGCTCACCATGTGTTTTATGAAAATTTTCAGATAAGTCTCCTTTTTTTTAACAGGACTGTTAAAATTGCATGATTATGCGTGGAGAAGCATTATAGAATACCCTTTTTTTGTTACACAATTCACGGCTTTTAATAATCAGGTCCGGTTTTTTTTTGAAACAATGAAGATAATAATTCCACCTGCAAGGAGCAGAACGCCAATGACCGGCGACCATTGTACCGGATGATTTTTTTCCTGTGAGATTTGCAGGGGCCCCAGGTCAACTACTTTTTCAGTGGTTACATAGTTGAACCCGGTATAGGCAATCAAAAGGATTCCAATAACAATAAAGAAAATCCCGCTCGTTTTTGAAAGCATGGTTTATTTTTTAGTTGCCATCACTTTTAATTCATTCCGCCACAGGAATAAGAGAATATTCTTTCTTTAATTTGATGGCAAGATAGACTTTAATCATTGCAAACAAAACAGTAATATGTCAATTGCCATCCGTATCACTGAGGCAAAATCTTTTTTTACCAACCAGATCCATGAATTTCGTAAGCTGGTAATTGAAAGAATCCGGGTTCTCTATATTGGCTACATGACCTGCATGGGCTATCATCCTCAGGGTTGAGTCCTGAATTTTTTCATGCATAAACTTTGCAGCGGCTAAGGGGGTTATTTTATCTTCTTTCCCCACCATGATCAGTACCGGGCAATTTATTTCATGTAAACGGCTGCAGGTTTCTTTACGGTCTGCCAATGCAACCAGTGTACTGAAAAGTGTTTGTTTGGATGTATTCAGGATCATCTCCCTGACTTCGTCTATTTCCTTGATTTTTTCAGAGAAAGATGCTGATGCGAAAAGGTTTTTAATACTTGCATCGGCGAAATTTTCCACCCCGGTTTTCTTAATATTTTCAATTGTCATCATCCGCTTTTCTTTTCCTTCTGCAGTATCAGCCGTGCATTGGGTATCGCTTAACAACAGGGCTTCCACACGTTGCGGATGTTTTACAATGGCTGATAATGCAATGTATCCACCCATGGATAAACCGCACAGGGTTGCTCTTTCTATATTTAGTTTATCCATCATCCGGAACAGGTCATTCACAAAAAGTTCAATGAAGAATTCACCGATTCCGGGATCAGAGTTTCCATGTCCGCGAACATCGTAAGCGATCACCCGGAAATCATCTTTTAATATTTCCACCTGCCTGTCCCAGGATGATTTATTAAATGGAAATCCATGAATAAAAATAACAGCCGGAGCATCTTCGGGTCCATGGTCATTGTAGCTGACGGCAAGATTATTGATCGTCATACTAAGATTGTTTCCTGTTTTTCGCATGTGGTAAATATTTTATAATTAAGTATTTAATTTATTCATCTGCAATTTTCATTACGGTTGATCAGCCGTTATATCCTCTGCTGATCTCGCTTCATCAGGTGTTTTTTCCAGGTCCCGGTCTAATGTGTACATGGCATCGTTACTTATTTTTTCGCCGCCAGCCAGTTTTAATTTATTTAATAAATTCATCACGATCTTTTCTTCTTCGATCTGTTCTTTTACAAACCATTGTATAAAATTCCAGGTAGCCCAATCTTCTTCTTTCAAACTCATTTTTGCCAGCTGGTAGATTGTTTTTGTGTTATCCACTTCATGTGCAAATATTTTTTCAAAACAATTGTTAATGCTTACCGGTGGGGCCGGGGGGGCAGGGATAGCCGTTATCTGTACTTTCGATCCTCTTTGCAGAATATAGCCGCAAATCTTCATCATGTGGTTACGTTCTTCCTGTGCATGCCGGAAAAGAAAATCTGCAACACCGGTGAAGCCCTGGCTATCGGCCCATGCAGCATAAGATAAATAAATCTGAGAAGCATGTGCTTCTTTAGTAAGTTGTGCATTCAGGGTTGCTGCAAGTGTTTTTGAAAGTCTGTTTGTATTCTTCGGTATTTTTCAGGTTATCATTTATTGATTAACTCAGGTAGTTGAAAAGAAGAATAAATCCGGCAATCAGCATGGAAGTTAAGATGACAAAGGCCGTTACATAACCTGCATATATTATATGTTTCATATTTGATTATTTTAATTTGTAAAAGAGCTTTCCTTACACAAATATGAAACTATAGAATTGAATTATAGTTATAGATCTAAATGAAAAAATTATATAATTCACAGGTGGAATGAATATTCCAGGGTTTGAAATTTCATTTTTTTGGTTATGGGATAACCTGTATATCAGAATACTTTTCCTATATATTACCAGTAGGTGAAAACAGGAACGAAGTATTAATGACCCGAACTATCAGGTTTATTTATAACCGGTGGCTGGCTGCTGTTTTTCTTTTTCTCATCATCTGTTCTTTTTAATTCGAGTCGCTTGTTTATCTCATCCAGCTTTTTTAATTCAGCAAGTTTTTTTGCTTCTTCTTTTTTCTTTTTATTAAAGAAACCTCTCAGCAGAAAATTATCCTGCACTGCTTCCATATTTTCATCCAGTCCTTT
>DATDPZ010000117.1:0-15096 GCA_035292525.1 Chitinophagaceae bacterium | reverse complement strand
GAAAGAATTATCGGCATTTGTGGTAATAATGGTGTGGGCAAGACCAACCTGCTGGATGCCATTCATTATCTCTGTTTTACCAAAAGCTATTTTACAAGAGATAATTTGAATGTACAAAATGGAAAATCAGGTTTCAGAATTGAAGGAGAGTTAAAGGACGAAAAAGCAGTTTGCATATTAAGAGAAACCGGCAAAAAAGAATTTTTGGTAAATGAAGTGGCGTATGAAAAATTTTCTGAACATATCGGCCGTTATCCCTGTGTGATCATTGCCCCTGATGATATCCAGATCATCACCGGTGGCAGTGAGGAAAGAAGAAGATTTCTGGATGCCCTACTCTCCCAACTGGATGCTGAATACCTGAAACAACTGATCAGTTATAACAAAATTTTGCTGCAAAGAAATTCTTTATTGAAAAGCCTGGCAGAATCAAGAGCAAAGGATCTTTCCCTGCTGGATGTACTGGATGATCAGCTGGCAAGACCGGGTGAATATATTTTTGAAAAAAGAAAAGCATTTCTCCTGCCTTTTTTGCCGGAAGTAAAAAAACAATATTTTGAAATTGCAAAGAAAGAAGAAGATGCTACACTGACTTACCAAAGCGAATTATTGCAATGCAGTTTTGCTGCATTATTAAAACTCCGCAGGCAGAAAGATATGGTTGCGCAAAGAACAACCGGTGGCATCCACCGGGATGAACTGCTGTT
The DNA here is from genome assembly GCA_035292525.1 of Chitinophagaceae bacterium. Taxonomy (GTDB): domain Bacteria; phylum Bacteroidota; class Bacteroidia; order Chitinophagales; family Chitinophagaceae; genus VBAS01. Next base: position 14,389 of record DATDPZ010000117.1, on the reverse strand, counting down.
TACTCTCGACAATCAACCTTTCAGAATGATAGCCTCGCAGGGCCAGCGAAAAAGCCTGCTGTTTGCTCTCAAACTGGCAGAAATGTATGTATTGAAAGAAAACAAAGGCTTCCCTCCCATCCTTTTATTGGATGATGTGTTTGAAAAACTGGATGAAGAAAGGATCGTCAACCTGCTGCATAGAGTTTGTATTCAAAATGAAGGGCAGGTCTTTATTACGGATACTAACAACGATCGCCTGACTCAGCATCTTGAACATCTAAACATACAGTTTCAAACAATCTTGTTGTAAAATGGTAAAAAGAATGAGGTAAAAGTAAAGGGTAATGAAAAATTTAACCAACCCTTACTCCTAAACCTTATACCTTAATCCTTAAACTCTTTACCTTTGGACTATGGGTGAATTTTCTATCGGTGAAGCCATTCAGCAATTTCTTAATCAAAGCAGGATCAAAGGATCTATCCAGGCTTTGCAGGTAGAAGATGTGTGGGAACAGATCATGGGCAAAACCATTGCCCGTTACACAGATAGTATAAAGATTATTGATAAAACTCTTTTTATTTCTACGGCTGTAGGACCTTTAAAACAGGAACTTCTTTTTCAGAAAGAAAAAATAAAGCTCCGGGTGAACGAAGCTTTAGGTAAAAATGTGATTGAAGAAATTGTAATCAGTTAAGTACACCAAAGCGACCTGTCTTTCCGATTTCCGCATCAAAAATTTCCATCCGGTTATTGACAGCTTCTTCTAAAATATCTTCACTGGATATGATGCCTTTAAAACAGAATCCATCAAATACAGGCAGGTAGCGTACACGGTGCTGTTGCATCAAACGCATACATTTTTCTACCGTATCTTCTGAGGTGGCAAAAGGCAATCTTTGATTCATGCTCTCCTTTACTTTAGTTTTTACCAATGATTTATTTATTGCAATTACCTTGGAAGCAATCTCATGCTCTGTGATCAGACCCAGGTATTGTTCATTTTCATCAATAACGACAAGGTAATCTACCTGCTCACAACACATCTGGTGTAATGCATCACTTACAGAAGATTGTGGAGATACTGTATGAAAATGGGGTTGCTTTTTTTTGAGGATGACTGAGATCTTTTTCATACGCACAAGTTTAAAGGTTAAAGACTATTCATCACATGCCCTTCAAGTTACAGAATTATTTTATGTAAACAATCACTCTGCAGACAATGTGAAGAAAGAATAATTATTTTAAAACAAGGCAGGGGCAGGTCATCAACTAACCTGAGAAAAATCAGCTAACCCATTTTTGGAGTTTAATTCTTTTCCGGGACATTCTCCTTGCCGGGGGAATCAACCCGGACAAGAGTGTCGGTTATTGGCAGCGATGGTTGTACGGGTATGTTTTTAATTTCTTCATATGCTTTACCAAAATCTGCATAACTCCATTTTCCCTTTATGGTTCCATTCTTCAATAAATAGAGTGTTGGGTTGGCCCTTGCTGCCGACCGGATTGCAGTAAAATCACATTTCAGGATTGGTTTTTCTGTCCACCGTAGCTCTCCTTTTCTTTTTAGTAAAAATTCATCAATGGATGTAGTGACAATGAATAAAGGAATATTGTTTTTGCCGGCTGCATCATCAATGCTGAAAAACTGCTCTTCCCAATTGTCAATATTTTCAGTTGGTTTTTCTTCAAATAAAATAAGGGTATAAGGCATTGTTAAAATAATGCCGGTGGAGTCAATATTAGTGATGCCGGAAAGACTGAAACCTTTTATGGGAGGCTCGTTATTTTTCCCTTTTCGCACCAACTTATCATACCTGTCAATAAATGTATAAAGTGAGTCATTAAAATCATCCGGGAATTTATCTGCAGTAAATTCCACTTTGTTCCCTTCTTTTTCATAAACAAAAGTCATAACCACGCTGTCAGGGATGGCATTGGCAGGCATTTTCATTTTTTCAGAAATATTATTTCCTTTTTTGAATGGAAGGCAATCTACAACCGGCAAATGTTTTAAAACATAAAACTGCAGCCCAAAACCTGCTACCGTAACCAATAGCATAAGAAAGCCATTTAACCACCCGGAAAAAATTGGTTTTATTTTATTTCTGTAAAAGAATAATAACAAAATCAGTGCCAGCAGAACAATGTCTTTTATAAAAGATGTGAGCGGAGTGATAGGAATGCAATCGCCAAAACAACCACAGTTTTTGAACTTACCGGATAAATAAGCATACCCGGTGAGAAAAGTAAAAAAAATGATGAGCAACAATAAAAGCCAGCTAAATAATTTCATTTTCCAGCCAAGCAGCAATGCAAAACCAGCAATGATTTCAAAGGCAATCATAATAACCGACATCCGGAGAGTATGTTCATTGAACGAAGCCATGCCCCAGAGTTCAAAGAACTCCTGCATTTTGTAGCTCAATCCCAGCGGATCAATGGCTTTTACAAGACCTGAAAAAATAAATAAAATGCCTACCGGAAATCTGACGATATTAATAATAGCTTTCATTATATATTTTTAAAATGGCAACATGTTAAAATTTCAAATTCCAAATACCAAATTCCAGAATCTTGAATCCAAATCCTGTAACTGATACTTTTATAGTCACTGCTTTTCATTCATCAAAATCAAAGCAAAAACGCCATAGTTAATAATATCAAGATAGTTGGCATCAATACCTTCGCTCATAATCGTTTTTCCTTCATTTACCAGTATCTGCCGGATGCGTTGCAGTTTCATCAGGATGAGGTCCACAAAACTTTCCCGGCTCATGTTTCGCCAGGCTTCTCCGTAATCATGATTTTTATCCTGCATTAAAACCTTTGCTGATTCTACAAATTTGTCAAAAAGAGCAGCTACTTTCTCTTCCGGCATTTCTTCAGGATCGTTTTCTGTCAGTGCCAACTGCATCATGCCGATTACAGCGTAATTAATAATTCCTTTAAATTCGGCTGCCAGTCCATCTGTAACCCGTTGTTCGCCTTTTTCCTGGATGGTCCGGATACGTTGTGCTTTTATAAAAATCTGGTCCACGATGGAAATGGTTCGCAAAACCCGCCAGGCTGTTCCATAGTCACGGTTCTTTTCCAGAAAAATTCTTTTGCAGGATTCGATCACCTGGTCGTATTGATTATTGGTTGTTGTCATTTTTTTTGGGAATTATCAATGGTCAATAATCAATATTTTCATAAATAGATGCAGATACCCATTCAGGATTTCTTAATTCACCATTGACCATTCACTATCTTTATCGTCAAAAATAACGAACAAAAAGGGAATGTTTACACTCAATTGTAAAGGAAAATTATTGGTTATTGAAAAGCCGCTTGTAATGGGGATTATCAATGCTACTCCCGATTCATTTTATAAGGGCAGTCGTTTTTCCGGGGCAGGTAATATACTGGAACAGGCAGAAAAAATGCTGAATGAAGGAGCAGCCATCCTCGACATAGGCGGGCAAAGCAGCCGGCCCGGAAGTGAAAAGATACCCGTGGAGGAAGAAATGAAAAGGGTGATTCCGGCCATTGAAGCAATCCGTAAAAAACATCCAACTGTATTAATTTCGATTGATACGTTTTATGCAAGATGTGCTGCGGAAGCAATTGAAGCGGGAGCAAACATTGTTAATGATATCAGCGCCGGCGAAATGGACAGTAACATGTTTCAAACCGTTTCAGCATTACAGGTGCCTTATATCCTGATGCACATGAAAGGCACTCCAGAAACAATGCAGCAAGATCCCGTTTATGAAGACATAGTTAAGGAGATACTTGATTTTTTTATTAAGAAAATAAGTGAACTGAAAGCTGCCGGTATCCGGGATATAATAATCGATGTGGGATTTGGATTTGGAAAAACGAAAGCACACAATTTTGAATTGTTAAAAAACCTGTCTGTGTTTAAAATGCTGGAGAAACCAATTTTATTGGGTGTTTCCAGGAAATCATCCATTTACAAAACCCTGGGCATTTCCCAGGATGAAGCCCTGAATGGAACCACTGTTCTAAATACCATTGGCCTGATGAACGGAGCATCTATCCTCCGTGTGCATGATGTGAAAGAAGCCCATGAAGCGATTACACTTTATACAGCTATGGGCAAATAAAAAATCTCTTTCCGGTTTATCAGAAAGAGATTTTAAAATTATTTTTTACGGTTTATTATTGCTTCACCGGCCTTTTCCCTTTAATATCTTTTGGAGGTTCAGGAACCTGTTCTGCAGGATCTTCCTGGTTATCACTTACACTTAATATTTCTATATCAAAGATCAATGCCTGGTATTCTTTATTTCCCGGACCCGGATTTTTGCCATAAGCCAGAAATCCCGGAACATACAAAGTACCTTTACCACCTACATTAAATAATTTCAGTCCGTCATCCCATCCACGGATCACACTGAAGGTTCCCATTTTAAATTTGTAAACGTTTGATTCAAATACACTGTCAGTTTCCAGAATTTTCCCGGTATATTTTACATTGATATATTTCCCATCAACAGCCGGTTCGCCTGTACCTTTTTCTTTTACTACTACAAATGTTCCATCATTTGTTCTCTGTGCATTTATTTTTTTGGCTGCAAGATAACTTTCCATGTCTTTTATCCCTTTCTCCATCACGCCTGCAGTTTTCATTTCTTCCCATTCTTTTTTTGCCATCTCTATTCTTTCTGCTTCACCCTTTGCCTGTATTTCCTTCATTTCCTTTTCCTGTCGTGGTTTGTCTTTCGCCATTTCTGCATTAAAGTCATCCATTGCCAAACTGTCGTTGGTATAAACTTCAAGGATCTTGATATAGGTGCTAATCTTATCTCCCATTTTTGCATTGGGAGGCAGCTGACTGGTTAATCCTCTTTTTGCAAGTGAATCATACAATTCAACCGTAACGGCACTGTCTCCTTTTCTTAACATGAAAAACACCTCCAGAGGGCTGTAATTCATATCGGGGGTCTGATTCATTTGTGAGAAACCCGGCATTTTCCCGTAGCTCGTGTACATCAGGGAATCGTTCAGCTTGCGGATGAACTGGAATTTTACAATGTTACCGGATTTGATCAATGAATCTTTGCCTTTACCGGGTATAATTTTATACACTAATCCGCTTGCTGTTTTTTTATAGGAAAGCTGATCGCAACCGGCAAGTGCTACCATAAATGTTATTGCCAGGATAGCTGTAATTTTTGTTTTCATTTTTTTTTTAATTATTGAAGTAAAGATTTATTTTCTTTCATTGCTGTATAAAAAGCCTGCACTGTATTTTCCAGGCTATCTGAACTGCGACCGCCGGAAGCATTAAAATGGCCACCGCCTTCAAAATATTTCCGGGCAAATATATTGCAATCAAAATTGCCTTTACTCCTGAAGCTCCATTTGCGTTCTTCATCCCTGTCAATTACAATGGCCACCAGTTTAATTCCGCGGATACTCTGCGGATAATTTACCAACCCTTCTGTATCGCCTGTTTTGATCTGGTATTTTACCAGGTCTGATTTTGGCACTTTTAAGAGAATGGTATTGTATTCATAAAAGACTTCCATCCGGTTTGACAAAACATGCCCGATGAACCGCATCCTGTTTTCCAGGAAATTATCAAATAATTCATTGTGTACATGCAAGTGTTCAAGTCCTTTTTGCATTAAATCGGCCACCAGCCTGTGTACATCAGCAGAAGTGGATGAAAAGCGAAAAGAGCCGGTGTCTGCCACCACGCCGGCATAAATACATTCAGCAATTTCTTTAGTAATACTTTCATTATAACCTGCCGAATTAATCAGGTCATAAATCATTTCACAGGTACTCGATTTACTAGAATCAGTTATTCCGAAATCAAAGCTTTTTTCGTCGGGTTGCTGGTGATGATCAATGAGAATTTTTATACAGGTAAGCTGTTCCAGTTTGGCAGCCAGATTTTTAACCCGGTGAAAAGCATTAAAGTCAAGACAAAAAAGCAATGCAGCTTCATCCAGTATTTTTATTGCTTTTTCTTTTTGAAGATCATAATCGATCACTTCTTTGGATCCCGGCATCCAATTGACCCAGCTTGCCCAATTGGTTGGGGAAATAACTGTTACGGTATGGCCAAGTTGTTTCAGGAAATGATAGAGAGCCAGGGAAGCACCCATCGCATCTGCATCAGGCTTCTGATGCGGTACAATAACCACCTGTTTTGGATTTTTTAATATAGAAAATATTTCCTGTACGGGTTTCATAAACGGCTGCGAAGATAAGTGTTTGTGGATTATGGTTTATAGTTTATGAATTTCAAAATCTTTAGCTATTATTCAACAGGATTACATTTCAAAAACGAGGAACCTTCAATTATAAACCAGAAACTTTCCCTTAGCTTTGCGGCCGCCGGATAAGGCAGAAAAACTCAACAAACAAAAAAAATTATGAGTAAACGTACTTTGACAATGATTAAACCCGACGCTATGAAAAAAGGTTATGCCGGCGGAATTCTTGATATGATCATCCACGCCGGCTTTCGGGTGGTAGCACTGAAGCTAACAAAACTAACACCGGAAAAAGCCAGTGAATTTTATGCAGTGCATAAAGAAAGACCATTTTATGATGAATTGGTTTCTTATATGAGCAGTGGTGTGATCATTGCAGCTATTCTGGAAAAAGATAATGCAGTTGAAGAATTTCGTAAACTAATTGGCGCTACCAACCCTGCAAATGCAGAGGAAGGTACCATCCGGAAAAAATATGCATCTTCTGTTGCAGAGAATGCAGTGCATGGAAGTGACAGCGATGAGAATGCAAAGATGGAAGGTGGCTTTTTCTTTTCGGAGTTGGAAAAATTTTAAAATAAATGTTTGCCCGTTGACCGGTTTCTGTTGAAACCGGTTTTTTTATTTCTTTATCCAAAATTCGTAATAGGTAAGATGTTTTACCAGGTCGCCATTTTTAAAAATAATATCAGCATCCATTTTCAAATCATGTTTTCCGGCAGGTAATCGAAATTCATCATAAGGAATAAAAACCTGCAAATCGTTATACACTGCTTCATCATATCCCGGTTTCAGACTTTTATAAATAGCTAACTGCCCCGACTTACTTTTGAAGTTTGTATTATCCGACTTTAATTTTACGCCTGCTTTGGTTTCAAAATAAATTGCCAGGTGGCTGTCAATATCTTTCATGTTTAATAACCTGCATTTTACATGAATCCTAATTCCAGATTTTCCATTTTCAGTTATATTGTAATCTGCCCAAAGGTTTTCAAACGTAGCAGAAGCATTGGTTGCCGGGGCGCCGGAATTGCTGCCGGGTTTTGTGTATTCAAACGGGTAGTCAGTAAGTTTCTGAATCAATCCCCCTTCTTTATAAATAAGTTTAACATCCATAGACAGATAGTAAATATCTGGTTCAACAAGATCCAGTTCGGCATAAGGCATAAAAACACTCAGGTCGCTGAATAAAGCCGGGTTGTAAAGGGGTTTTATGCTTTTATATACAGCCACAAATCCATCAGAACTTTTATATTTTTCGTTTGAATCTTTCAGCCAGCCTCCTAATTCATCATCAAATTCAAAATAAATAGCCAGGAATGCATCCATATTCAACATATCATAGGCGGTAAACTTTACATGTAACATCATTCCCCGTTGGCCTCCTTCTGTAATATCATAATCCACCCACATTTTTTCAAATGTAGCTCTTGGCTCTGTTGATGATAATTGCAGCTCTTTTGAGAATCCATTTTTTTCTGATGCCTGGATGGGTAATATTGAAAAAAGTGAGACAAAAAGAAGTGCAGTTTTTATAAAATAAAAGAAAAAACTTTTCATAAATTCTTATTTAGATGAAAGGGATTGATACTAATTAAAAAATTTAAATAATGAAAATGCTCTTTTGTTTTTATTACCAGTTAATAAATGTAGCCTGAAGCTCAATTTTAATAATAAACGATAGTCTAATTTATGAAATCTCTTAATGGGAAAAGCTATCAGCAGATTTTTTTTTGAATAATGTTTCAGATCACATTTTTTTTATTCACTTTATTTTTTACCGGTTTTACTTTGTAGCCTTCTTTTCTTAAAAGTTCAATCAGGCCTTTTTCCCCGGACAGGTGGCCTGCTCCAACAGCAATGGTAACTGATCTTTCCTGTAAAATGATTTTCAACTTTTTAACCCAATTTATATTTCTGTTGAAAAGTAAAATGTCTTCATAATTTTCCAGGCCACTTTCAGGTTTTCTGATAATTGCATCCAGTTTTTCCAGATCTTGTTCTTTGTAGGCATCCATCATTTCTGTAAACTCTTTATCTGCACCCGACATTTCTCCTGAAGAGCTTGTGTATTTAACTAGTTGCGTTGCCTGTACTTTATAAGGTATGCTGTCAAAAATGCTGAGTTGATAGGACATGGTTTCCAGTCCTTCAATTCTTTTTCCTCTCCGCTTTGCTTCTTTCATAATGATCTGTTCCATGGCTACGGCAGTACCGCAGGACAAACCCGATTCTAATAAAGTAGAAGAAACTAATAAAGGTTTAAGAGTTTCCAGCACTGAAAAAGGAAGCAGGCTGTTTTTACTTTCAATATATTCTTTTACCTGGGTATATTCCACTGCAGTCAGCAGATCTTTAAGCGTTGTATCATTTCTCATTTTCATTTGATTCATCGCTCCAAACAATTCAAAAAGATTATCCAGGTCCGCTTCCAGGTACACTTTTTCTGTGTTTTCAATTGCATAAATCAAACTATCGCTCAGCACCGCATCTTCTTCACAAAGCATATGAATGGTGCCATAGAGAAAAGAAGGTTTTTCCATCCCATTGCCGCTGATCTGCCACAGCAGGCTTTTTTCAGATTGCTTTTGCGATGATTGTGTAAAGCCTGTAAGACCTGAAAAAGCTACTAACGAACACAGCAAACCAAGAGAAAAGATTTTCATACTGATTTTTTTTTATAAAGATACCACTGCTTCTTCACCATAAAGCTGGTCTTTGAATTTTAAAGAAGGCGAAGGGATAAAGGGACCTATACCCAGTTCATTCCATTTTTTATCCACTGATTCTATAGTTTTATTATCTGCCACAATAATATTTGGCCAGTCTCTGTTAAAATCATCCAGTTCTTTTGTCTTCCTGGTTCCGTCGAAGCCCATACAGGCGGTGTAAGCGTTGTTGGTCGTAAGTCGGGAGTTGTGAGTTGGCCTTTTCGACAGATGGTGATCTCTTTTTGGATCAAGGTTATTGCAAAAACGCCATAAGGAAGTTGTCAGGTCATTGGCGTCAACCGTATGCTCTACATAGAGAATCATCTTCACGCCTTCCATTTCTTTCAATTCACAAATTTGCTGATGCAGTTCCCGGATATGTCCCTTCCTGTTTTTTTTCACAGAAATAATCAAACAAGGAATTTCTTTTGTCAATAATGTTGAATTGACAGCGTGTATTTCAGGAAAATGATTTTTAATTTCTTCAACTGAATGTTGAACATTGAATTTTGAATATTGAATATTTTCATCTACTTCTTCTGCAAATTTAAAAGTTCCGTCAATACACATTTTTCCGCCAAATCCCATTTTGCTGCAACTATGATCCAGCACATCCATCGGTCCCTGTGAAAAATAAATATCAGTGGCAGGATTCAGATTTCTAAAAACATCTTTAGCAACCGATTCATAATCCGTTAGATTATAAGGAACTTTAAAAGTCTCCCCGTTGGTGGAAATATTTTGGGCCGTTAACACAAGAATTTTATTAAACATCATTTGCCCGGCACCCCACATGGCATTCATCACTTTTTGTCCCTGTCCTGCATAATCCTTTTTAATTTTTGTGATCACCAGGTTATGGAATACTCCTTCCACCGGCATATCCATGTCAATTATTTCCGGAACCAGTGTCATTTTAATAGGTGCAAGAAAAATCCGTTCGGTGGCTTTACCCAGCCAGGCATCTTCCTGTGGCGGTATGCCCACAATGGTGGCAGGGTAAACTGCATTTTTTTTATGCGTGATGGCTGTAATATGAAATCTGGGATACCAATCCGGCAGAGAATAATAACCAGTGTGATCACCAAATGGTCCTTCCCAGATAAGTTCTTCATCAGGTTCTACATAACCTTCAATAATAAAATCAGCATCTGATGGCACTTCAATACCCGGTTGGGTAATACATTTTACCAATTCCACTTTTTTCTTTCTTAAAAATCCTGCCAGCATGTACTCATCTACATTTTCCGGAAGTGGCGCCGTAGCCGAATAGGCATATACCGGATCACCGCCTAAAGCTACTGCAACAGGCATTCGTTTGTTCAGCAATTTATATTCATTAAAATGTTTGGCAGATACTTTATGTTTATGCCAGTGCATGCCGGTAAGTGTGGGACCAAAGATCTGCATGCGGTACATGCCTACATTTCTTATTCCTGTATTGGGATCTTTGGTATGAATGACCGGTAGTGTAACAAAGGGTCCGCCATCTTTTGGCCAGCAGGTGATGACCGGCAGTTTTGTAATGTCAGGTTCTTTCATCACAATTTCCTGACACTCTCCTTTACCTTTTTTTACTTTGGGCATCCAGGATGCAAACTGGCCAAGTTTAGGGAGCAATTTTAATTTTTCTATGATTCCTTCTTTGGGAGATGATAATAATTTGAAAAGTGTTTCAATTTCTTTTGCCACATCATCCAGTTTTTCCACTCCCAAAGCAAGGCACATTCTTTTTTCGCTTCCGTAGGCATTCATTAAGACCGGAAATTCATAACCCGAATTCTCAAATAATAATGCTTTTCCGCCACCGGGTTGTTTGCTCATCCGGTCAGTGATCTCTGCCATTTCTAAAACAGGATCAACAAACGTTTTTATACGGAGTAACTCCCCTTCTTTTTCCAATACGTCAATAAAATGCTGCTGGTTGTAATAAGCCATTAATTAAAAAATGAAATTCAAAGTTAAACTGCAATAAGCAATGGGCAATAATTAAAAGATTTGAATGTTATTGTGGAACAGACGGGCAACCAAGTTTGTTTTTTCCTGAAATTTTAAATGATTCACCGGCACCTGAACCGCCACCTAGACGCAAGGTCAGGTTGAGCCCGGTGAAATAATAAACATCTTTTTGTTTATTGCTGCCACGCTGTGTGTCTTTGGTCGGATAAGCCGGGTTGCCACCCGGGTATTCATCTTCTCTATAGGCCAGGTCTGTTGCCTGCGAGCCTTTAGCTAACAACAAATCATTGTAGTCTGCATAGGTGGTACTGACATCATCGAGGTAGTCTGTAAAAATTTTCCGCATACCAAACTCAATGCCAATCCTGACATTTTCTGAAACAGCGTATTTGAATCCTCCTCCAAATGGAATAGCGGGTTGTAATAACGAATAAGCTTTTTTCTCCGGGTATATTCCCTGTCCTTCCGTGCTGAGGGGTTTTAAAAAAATTTTTTGTTTTGTTGCATCGTAGGTGTATGGGTTGAAATGAAACAATGCCAGCCCGGCAAATACATAAGGCGAATAATTTTTTTCATATAAATTGAACAAATAATATTCTCCCACCAAACTGAATTCTGTAAGGGCTGTTTCGAAATGAAGATTTCGCATTTGTAGATTAGGTTTCGAATTGTATTTGTCGCTCCCATTTAATCTGGCAAAACTAAAACCGGCTCTTAGTAATATCTGGTCCTGCAATTCATAATGAACCGTGGCGCCAATGAAGCCATTGGTTTGTTTGTTTACATAAAATTTTTCTAAAAGATCGCCGTTGTAATTTGCCAATCCTCCTGCCACTCCCACATGAACCCGCTGTGCTGTAACATGGAAAGTAAAACAGGAAAAGAGTAGTATGGTAAGTAAGATTTTCATACAGGAGGGTTACAATACTATTAGCAAAAATAAGGCCTGATCCATTAAGTTGATGAAAGAATTCAGAAATCAATTTCCTGCTTTATTGTTATACCCAGACCATTACCAGAAGAATAGTACACTTTTCCATATTCAAAATATATTCCATCTGCAAGATCTTCAGCAAGCAATAAAGGACCGTCCATATCTGCATGATCTATCAATGGAAGCAAATGAGCAATAGCGGCTGCGCCAATTGTTGTTTCGCACATACAGCCAATCATCACCTGCATACCCAGTTCTCTTGCTTTTTTTATCATTCTTCTGGCTGGGGTAATGCCACTGCATTTGGTCAGCTTAATATTAATACCATGAAAGAAGCCATGACATTTTTCCACCTCATTTTCCAATGCACAGCTTTCATCAGCAAATAGGGGAAGCGGAGATTTATCATAGAGGATTTTCATGCCTTCCCAATCATCCTGTGGTAATGGTTGTTCTACCAGCTCCACTCCTAATGCTTTCAATAAGGGTATTTTTTTCAGAGCTTCATCCAGTGTCCAGCCTGCATTGGCATCCACACGAATAACAGCATCTGTGTTTTCCCTTAATACTTTTATCATTTCAATATCATCCCCTGTTCCCACTTTCACTTTATATATTGGCCAGGGTTTATCTTTTATTTTCTCTACCATTTTATCAATGGTATCTAACCCAATGGTGTAATCGGTGACCGGATTTTTTGAAATATCCAGTTTCCACAAATCCACTAATCTTTTACCGTTCATTTTCCCGTAGAGGTCCCATGCGGCCATATCCAGTGCGCAAACAAGGAAAGGATTTTTTGGAAATAAATGATGAAGGTAATGCCAGTAACGTTCCGGATCGGTGAAGGCAAATTTTTCAACTAATTGTTTTTTTGCTTCCAGGTCGGCCATCATTTGTTCTACTGTGATGTTATAATAAGTAATAGCCGGAGCTTCGCCATATCCTTTAATGCCAAAATGTTCCAGTTCTACAATCAGTGTGGCCTGCCGGGTCTTGCTGCCACGGGAGATGGTGAAGGGATAATGGAAAGGGATATTAAATTTGAAGGTGCGGATTTTCATAACTGCAAAATTGCGGAAAATTATCTGCCCGAATGATGAATATATTCTTTTAGTTCTTCGTTAAATTCTTTTTGTTTGATCAGCTCTTCCAGCGTTAAATGCATCCGGTATTTCCATTTATGGCCTGGATCAGCAGGCACATTGATTCTTTCATCATGCGGATTTTCTTTCCGGATTTTTTCGTCAATACCTAACAGGTCCTGAAGCAGGAAGATGCTCCACATAGCCGGTGAATAAAAGTGTTGCAGAATGATGGCCCTGTTGATCCAGGCCTCGCAGTAAAACGGGGGTTCTCCTTTTTGCCCTAAAACAGAATGATAGAAGTTGGCGATTTTTGTTTTATCCTCTTCCCACCAGCCACGGATGGTACTCATATCATGTGTGGAAGGAGTAATAACAGAAAGATAGGGAGCATCATTGGGATGCAAAAATTCAATGGCTTCTTTTTTTGGCATTCGCTGAATTTCCAGGCTCAGAATGCCCAGTTGTTTCATAACTTCCGGCACACAATGTGGCACCATGCCGAGGTCTTCTCCGCAAATAAGCATATTGGTAGCACTCTTCAGGCAGGGAAGTTTTCGCATAGCTTCTTTTTTCCAGAAATCATCCTGCCGTCGATAAAAATAATTTATATAAAGCTCATTCAGTTTGTGTTGCTGATCTGCTGACAGCTTTTTAAATGAAGAAGTGTTTTCCATTTCAATCCGGAAGTGAAATTGTTGCCCGTCAGCAGCGGGGTCTTCAATAAGAATAACATTTGAAATCAGGTCAAATAAGGCAATTTTTATTTTTTCATTTTCCTGATCCGGTTCTTTTTCAAGAAAATAAGATGCTACTTTTTTCTGGGTATCAAATTCAGGTTTCAGTTCAAAAAAATCATGTTCATTTTGGATTAAAAAAGTTGATTTGATTTTTTCAGCATAGTCCGGGAAATTTTCATTTAATATTTCTTCTGTGATATAGGGTTTGCAATATCTGTCCTGGTTAAACCAGATCCCTTTTTCACCAAACTCTGAAATTGAAACCGGTAAAGCCGGAATAAAATGTCCCATATTTCCTTCCACTGCATGTTCCGGGATACTCCAGATACGAAAAAAACCAAGGATATGATCTATTCTGAATGCATCAAAATAATTACTCATTTGCTCAAAACGTTTTCGCCACCAGTCAAACTGGTTTTCCTGCATTTTTTTCCAGTTATAAGTTGGGAAACCCCAGTTCTGACCTTTCACAGCAAAATCATCAGGAGGCGCCCCTGCCTGCCATTGCAAATTAAAAAGACCGGGCTCCACCCAGGTATCGCAACCATAGCGGTAAACGCCGATAGCTATATCGCCTTTGAGCACCACGCCTTTTTTATGTGCATAATCTGCTGCTTCTTTCAATTGCAGGTGCAAATGATATTGAACAAAATAATAAAAAGCAATTTCCCGGAATGCAGATGAACCCCGTGATGAAAGTTTTTCGATTTGTTTTTTATTATAAACAGCATTGTTTTTCCAATG
>DATDPZ010000116.1:0-16883 GCA_035292525.1 Chitinophagaceae bacterium | reverse complement strand
AGAAAATCATTGTACCATATTTGCTATAGCAGAATCTCCCTTAGATGAAAATATTATTTGGGCAGGAACAGATGATGGCAATATTCAGTTTACTATCAATGCCGGTAAAAGCTGGACCAATGTTTCAAAAAATTATACCGCCGCTGGCATCCCTGCACAAACCTGGATCAGCAGTATAGAACCCAGTCACTTTGAGAAGAATACAGTGTACGCCACATTTGATAATCATATGTATGGAGATCATAAAACTTATCTGGGAAAATCAACCGATATGGGAAAAACCTGGAAGCTCTTCAACAGTGCTGAGTTCACCGGCTTTGCCCACAAAATAAAAGAAGACCTGGTGAATAAAAATTTACTTTTCCTGGGAACAGAAATGGGTCTTTTTGCTACCGTGGATGGCGGAGAAAATTGGTTCCGGATGAAAAATAATATTCCTGAAAAAGCATTGGTGAGAGATATACAGATTCAACCGTCCACTCATGACCTTGTATTAGGAACTCATGGCCGGGGTGTGATTATTGTTGATGACATTACACCCATGAGGACATTAACAAAAAATATTGCTGAAAAAGATTTTTATTTTATTCCTACACCGACAATTACATTAACTAACGGAAAATTCGGCGATGGAGGTTTCCCCAGCACGGGTGGCTGGGTGGCCCCAAATCCTGTTTCTATTCCTCCCATTCAATATTACCTGAAAGACAGGATATCTTCCGGAGATGTGACAGTGGAAATTTATGACAAGCAGGGCAACCTGGTACAATCAATTCCCGGCAGTAAAAGAAAAGGATTGAATAAAGTGAGCTGGAACCTGCGGATGAAACCGCCAAAAGTTGCATCTGGCGGAACGAAATTGGATTTCGGCGGATTCATTGCCCCAATGGTATTGCCCGGTGATTATACAATTAAGATAAAAACAAAAGATAAAGAATATTCACAGGCAGTGAAGTTGGTTCATGATGAGAAAAATAAAGATTTTACTCTTGCAGACCGGCAACTGCAGTTCAAAACTGCCATGCAGCTTTATAAAATGCACGAAGAACTGGCCGCGGTGGTAGATGACATCAATGAAAAACAAAAAATTATAAAAGATAACCTGGAGAAAGTAAAAGATCCGGCTACAAAAAAATTAATGGAAGAGTTCAATGTTAAACTGGAAACAGAAAGAGCAGAAATGCTGGCCACCAAACAAAAGTCCATTTTTGCAGATGAAGAACGATTGAGAGAAAAAATCAGCGATGTGTATGCTTCAGTGGCCGGACAGGAAGCGCCACCTTCCAACTTACAGGTTCAGAGAGTCGGATCACTGGAAAAGGATTTAATTAAATCAAAAATGGCGGTGAAGCAGATTAACGATAAATATTATAAACCAATTTTTGATCAGTTGGTAAAAGAAGGTTTGGTGAAGCCCAAAGCATTCTGAAAAAATTTAATCGGAATTGCAATGAAATAAATTGTCATTTTTTTCTTTTCGTATTTATTCCATTATGACTTTCATTATATTTATTTTTAATAAAAATTTATAATAGAAAAACCGGATTAACAACAATTCGTATATTCAATTTTTTAACAATACTAATCATGAAAAAAATATTTTTATTGCTGACGTTCGCCGGCATTACACTGGTTTCCTTCAGTCAGCGTTCAACAAAACAGGCAACGACTCCTGTTCCTTCCAATGAAGAAGAACAATTATTCTCCACTCAAAAATACAGGTTGATTGGTCCCTTTCGCGGTGGCCGTAGCGCCGCGGTAGCCGGCAGTTATAAAAATAAAAACACATTTTATTTCGGCGCTACCGGTGGCGGTGTATGGAAAACAACCGACGGTGGCAGCAACTGGATCAATATTTCTGATAAATATTTCGGCGGTTCTATTGGCGCTGTGGCGGTGGCTCCTTCCGATGAAACCATTTTGTATGTAGGAGAAGGAGAAAACTCCATGCGGGGAAATGTAAGTGAAGGTCTCGGCGGCATGTGGCGCAGCGATGACGGCGGCAAAAGCTGGAAAAATATCGGATTGAAAGACGGTCGTCATATCATCCGGATTGTCATCCATCCAAAAAATCCGGATATCGTGTGGGTAGCAGTGATGGGACATTTGTTCGGTCCCAATGTAGAAAGAGGTGTGTTTAAAACTACGGATGGCGGTAAAACCTGGAAAAAAACTTTATACATCAACAACCAGACAGGTGCCAGCGACCTGGTAATGGAACCCGGCAATCCCAATGTGTTTTATGCCGGTACCTGGCGGTTGATCCGTACACCTTATTCTTTGGAAAGTGGTGGCGATGGAAGTGGTTTATGGAAAAGCACCGATGCTGGCGAAACATGGAGCAATATCTCAACAAAAAAAGGATTACCAAAAGGTGTATGGGGAATAGTGGGTGTGGCTGTAGCTCCTTCCAATACCGATAAAATTTATTCCATCATTGAAAATGCAAATGGCGGATTATACATGAGTGCTGATGGGGGTGAAACATGGACGCTGACAAGTAATGATAATAATATTCGCCAGCGGGCCTGGTATTATACCAAAGTATTTGTGGATCCTAAAAATGAGAACAAAGTGTATTGTCCTAATGTAGGGTTTATGTTCAGTACGGATGGAGGCCGCACCTTCAGAAGTATCAGCACACCGCATGGTGATCATCATGATCTATGGATTGATCCCGAAGATCCAAACAGAATGATTGTGGCAGATGATGGCGGTGCACAGGTAAGTTTTGACGGCGGTAATAACTGGAGTACTTATTTAAACCAGCCCACAGTACAGATTTATCGTGTCAGCACAGACAATGCTTTTCCCTATCGAATCATGGGTGGACAACAGGACAATAGTGCTTTTAGGATCAAGAGTCGTACTTATGGAGCAGCTATCACAGCTGCAGATATGGAGAATACAGCCGGAAGTGAGAGTGGGTATGTAGTAGCTGATCCATTGAATCCCGAGATCACTTATGGCGGTAATTATATGGGCTCATTGCAAAGAATGGATCATCGTACCGGAGAAAACCGGGCCATTAATGTGTGGCCTGTGGATAATATGGGAGCCGGCGCCGAAGCGGCTAAATATCGTTTTCAATGGAACTTCCCTATTTTCTTTTCTCCACATAATCCTAAAAGATTATACACGGCAGGCAATCATTTATTTGTTTCGGAAAATGAAGGAAAGAGCTGGGAAATGATCAGCCCGGATCTGACCACCAACGATAAAACTAAAATGGCTTCAAGCGGGGGCCCGATTACTCAGGACAATACAAGTGTAGAATATTATTGTACCATTTTTACAGCAGCAGAAAGTGAATTGGAAAAAGATTTACTATGGACAGGCAGTGATGACGGATTGATTCATGTAAGTAAAGATGGTGGCAAGAATTGGGAAAATGTAACACCAAAAGATTGCCCGAAGTGGATGATGTGGAACTCGATAGAAGTGGATCCGTTTAAAAAAGGAGCCGCTTATTTTATAGGTACCAGGTATAAGCTGGATGATTTCAGACCCTACATTTATAAGACCGAAGATTATGGTAAAACGTGGAAACTGATTGTGAATGGAATTCCTTCCCTGCATTTTACAAGAGCCATGCGGGCAGATAGAAAAAGACAGGGCTTGCTATATGCGGGTACAGAATACGGCATGTATATCTCTTATGATGATGGCGCTAACTGGAAATCATTTCAATTGAATTTACCTGTTGTACCCATCACTGACCTGGCCATTAAAAATAATGATTTGGTTGTGGGCACACAGGGCAGAAGTATTTACATACTGGATGACTTAACGGTTGTGCAGGAAAAAAATGCAGCAATATTAAATAAGAACCTGCATGTATTCAGTGTAAATCCTGCCTATCGCATGCCCGGCGGCGGCAGGCGTGGAGGTGGCGGCCGGTTTGGCGGCGGCGAATTACGGAATGTGGGGATGAATCCGCCCAATGGAGTTGTGTTTAATTATTTTATAAAGAATGCAACTGACTCTTCCAAACTCTCTGTTGAAGTTCTGGATAAAAATAAAAAAACAATCAAAACATTTTCCACTTCATCAAAGGATAATAAAATTGAAATAAATAAAGGAATGAACCAGTTTGAATGGGATATGTTATATCCAGTAGCTGAAAGAGTAGAAGGTTTGATTCTTTGGAATGGATTTGTGGGTGGGCCCAAAGCAGCGCCGGGAAATTATTTTGCCAGATTCAAATCAGGCAATGATTCTGCAGAAGTTTCTTTTACTATACTGCCCGATCCTAATTACAAAACCTCGCAGGCAGAATACGAAGAGCAGTTCAATCACCTGATCACTATCCGGGATAAATCATCTGAAATTATGAAGGCGATAAAAAATATCCGGGAAATGCGCCAGCAGATGAAAGACTTCAGCGACAGGCTGGGAAAAGATTTACCCAAAGAAGTAAAACAACAGATGGATACTGTAAATAAACAAATAACAGCTGTAGAAGAGGCGCTTCATCAAACTAAGGCCAAGAGCGGGCAGGATGTCCTGAACTACCCCATCAGGCTGGATGATAAACTGTCCAGCATTTATAATGCTTCATCGGCAGGTCAGTCGGGTTTAACTAAGCAAACCAAAGATGCATATTACGAACTGCTTCCGCTGATAGACGAGCAACTGAATAAGCTGAAAAAAATCATGAGTGAGGATGTATCAAAACTGAACCAGTTGATTCATGAAAAAACATTACCGGTGATTGGGGTGAAGAAGGAGTGACCAAATTACTTTCTTTTATTTTTTTGAGGCCGGGCTATTCCGGCCTTTTTTTTAAAGAAATTAACTTACAATTTCAGCCAGTAATTTATCTTAAACATTCATGCGGGATTACAGTTTGTTATTGAGTAGTATCTTAATCACCAAATCATCAATTGCATTGAGAAAGTCTTTGCGTTTACGATAGGATACTTCAAGCTTTAAATTATTTTCATAATCACATCACTATCTTTGAAATCCTGGAATTCTTTTATATGGTTTAAATTAATCAATATGGAATGATCATGCTTTAGTATAAATTATTAATAAATAAGGATTGGGAAATATAACAAATTTCATTTACTTTCATAAACAGGCAGCTATGGAATATCAGTTTATTAACATTGAGGGAGTTAAAATATCTTACCTAGAAACAAAGACGGTTTCTGAAAATATTATTTTTTTAATCCATGGTAATTCTACTTCTACAAATGCGTGGAGAAAACAATTCAAAAGTCAAACTCTATCCTCTTATAAGTTAATTGCCTTTGACCTCCCGGCTCATGGACAATCAAACTCACTAAACGGCTCTCTCTTTAGTTACAGTTTACCTGATATTGGGAAACTCATGGCAGCTGCTGTAAAAAAGCTTGCAGGCAACAGATCTTATATTCTTGCTGGAGTATCACTTGGTACAAACATTATTGCCGAAATGCTGCCTTATGAGTTGCAGCCTTCCGGAATTGTTTTAACGGGTTCATGTGTTATTGGGGGTGAAATAACTATGGATAAAATATTTTTAAAAGATATTGATCTTCATGCTGTATTTACAGATTATGTACCGGAATCAGAATTGAAAAAATATTTCACTCTCAGTTCCTTTTCAGTACAAGAAGAAGATTGGCTATGTTTTTCTGGAGATTATTATAAGGTAAAAGATAATTTTAGATCTAAGATGATTGCCACAGTAGCAGCTGGCAAATTAAGTAACGAGATATATGCACTGCAACAACAAACTTTTCCCATTCTTATTGTCTTTGGTAAAGATGAAAAGGTTTGTGAAATAAATTACATGGATAATGCAAAATTAAATTTGTGGAAGGGCAAAACATATAAAATTAAAGAAGCCGGTCATTTCGTAATTATTGATCAATCAGAAAAACTGAATGAATTGATGGCAGAGTATGCCAAAGATATTTTTAAAAAAGATGCTGCCTGAATGCAAAACTCATCAAAGCAACAGCATTTTGTGTATTCGACTTATTATGCATATTGCGCTTGTGGTTAATCACAGTATGCTCACTAATAAATAATTTAATCCCTATTTCCTTGCTGGTTAGTCCTTCAGCCATGTAAAGTAAAACTTCTTTTTCTCGTTTAGTAAATATTTTATGCTCCTCATACAGATAGTATGTATTTTTTATAATTGGGTCTACTTTACCGGTTATGCTGTCCACTTTTTCCACTAGTTGTATTACTGGGCTTTCTTCTTTAAAATGATCAATATTAATTACTACACCAAGACTCATCAGCGGGTTACCTTTTTCATCTGATTTTATAAAAGAATTTCGCTGTAGCACATTTACATATTCCCCTCTACTGTTTTTGACACGATAGTTGTAAGAGAATATATATTCCTTGTGATGATCAACCGGGATTTTTTTAAGAATATTTTGCCTATCAGTAAATATTTGTTCATTAAATAGACGTAGATCAGCAGGATGATATCTATCTATAACAAATCCAATACCTCCATCTATCATTTTTTCAGAAGAAAAATCTACTAGTGCCTGGCATTGATTAGAAACCAATATATATTTACCGGTGGTGTAATCCAATAAATAAATCATGGGTACACTATGATTCAGAATATTAAAGGTTTGATGATGGACATTTATAAACTTGTCAATCCCTTCAATGATTAATTGATCTGGTGCAAATTTTCTTTTTCTTAGCAGTTCCAAATAGCTAACCCATGTATTAGCCTTTTTTAATGACGCAGAGGACATATGCTTTAGAAGGTTAAACTTAAATTGATGGTCGAATCACAAGATACTACTATTCCAAAAAATGACAAGTTCTTGCTATATAAATATTGTTCCCTTACGATTACATTCACATCATATAACAAAAGGAAGTATTAATTGTAACAGGTAAACATCATCTCCCCCTTTTCCACCCTTACGAAAAATCAAGAATATTTTGAATATAAAAAACTACTGTATTACACCAGGAGGAATTGTTTACTGTAAATCGTTGATAAATAATTAAAATATGATAAATATCCCAGTACTGATTCTACTTCATTTAGCCATTGTTACTTCGTTTTATGAATTGACTTATAAAGAATCAAACAGTCCATTACAAAATCAAGAAATTAAAGGAAGTGTTTTTAATGATATAGATACCATTTTTCGTATCATTCAAGCGCTTGAAAATACGTATGGTTATGAAATATTGATTGGAAACAAAATATTAATAAGGCAATTAAACATTCCGGGTAGAACAGGAATAACAGGATTCCAAAATAAATCTGACGCAGAAAAAGTAGTTCGACTTGTAATCAAAAAACTTTCACAGGGCATAATGCCGCCTACAATTGAAGAAAAAGAATTAATTGAATTAAAAATCATTTTTTAACCACTTAAACAAGAGAATTATGAAACCACCAAAACTATATGCTCATTTAAAGTTGTTAAGTCTATTTACCGCAATATTTCTTTGTGTTTCATTGAAAAGCTTTGAACAGGTTTATACTTGGCAACAAAAAACATCCTTACCTGCTAGCCCACGATTTCTTCCAACATCATTTAGCATAGGTAACAAAGGTTACATGGGATTGGGTTTTAATTTTTCAGTTTTCTTAAAAGATTTCTGGGAATATGATCCTTCTGCAGATGTTTGGACTCAAAAGGCTGACTTCGGTGGGGGTTTAAGATCTGCTGCTGCTGGCTTTGCAATAGGTAACAAAGGTTATGTGGGAACCGGTTCCCTGAATCCTTCTGACGTGACTACTAAAGAATTTTGGGAGTTTGATCCAGCCGCAAATATCTGGACAAGGAAAGCGGATTTCCCAGGTGCATCCAGAACGGTGGCACAAGGTTTTACTATTGGTGACAAAGGTTATTTAGGGTTAGGTCGAACAGGAGGCTTTGGTTTGTTTGCCGATTTCTGGGAATATGATCCTGTTACGGATAATTGGACACAGAAAGCAAATTTTACCGGAGGTGCAAGATATGCTACTAGTGGTTTCAGCATTGGAAATAAAGGATACATTGGAACAGGCACAGATTTCACTGGTGGTGGATTTACTTTTAGATCCGATTTTTGGGAGTATGACCAAGCCTCAAATCAATGGACACAGAAAGCAAATTTTGCAGGAGGTGCAAGAGAACTGGCAGTAGGTTTTAGTATTAGTAATAAAGGTTATATTGGAACTGGTCTTGGAGCAAGTGATTTTTGGGAATTTGATCCCACAACAAATATCTGGAATAGAAAAGCTGATTTTGGAGGTGGCGGAAGAAATATGAGTACAGGATTTGCTATTTGCGGGAAGGGATATTTAGGTATGGGTGTAGGCAGCGGAGTAAATAATGATTTGTGGGAATACTCAGCAGAGATAACTTCTTTTCAAGGGGCTGAAATACCCACAATAACGGCTTCTTTAAATCCCATATGTAATGGTTCAAACACTACTTTAAGTATAAGTAGTGGAAATCTCAATAATGCAACCTCTTGGAAATGGTATACAAATAGCTGCGGCAGTACATTAATTGGAACAGGTACTTCAATTACTGTAAATCCTGTTGAGAATACAATTTATTATGTTAGGGGAGAAGGTGGCTGTGTTGTACCTGGGGATTGTGGTACTTTCAGCGTTACGATCAACAATAATCCTCCCTCAATCACTTGCTCTGGGCCTGTTACAATCAATACTACTCCAGGTTTATGTACAGGTACCACTACCTTAACACCTCCTACAGTAATTGATAATTGTAATTCATTTGGAAATGCCTTGAGCTTTGCCGGCGGTTATGTTGATGTGCCGAATTCTTCTTTATTGAATCCATTCAATGAATGGACACTTGAATCCTGGGTGAAAAGAACAAATACTGGTGTGCAGGAAAGTTTGATTGAAAAATATATCGAACCTGGAAATACTTATGGTTATTTGTTACGAATTCTTAGTAACGACAGGGCAATGGCTGGTTTTGTGTTTGGTAGTTTTGGTGGATATTTCATTACCGGCACTACTACCATCCTGCCAAACACATGGTATCACCTGTCTACAACCGTTAACAGAACGACAGGTGTAATGAAGCTCTATGTAAATGGTGTGTTGGATGCCCAGGTTACTGGCATGACTGGTTTGCCAACAATACCTAATACTGCATCTCTTAAATTGGGTGCTAGGGGAGATGATGCGGCTTCCAAGTTAAGTAATGGCGGTTTGATTGACGAAATGAGAATATGGAACGTAGAACGTACACAAGCACAAATACAGTCCAGCATGAATAGAGAGCTGAGTGCACAAGTTGGCCTGGTTGCTTTGTATCATTTCAACCAGGGAATAGCTGACGGCAACAATGCGGGAATTACTACAGCATTTGATGCTTCAGGTAATAATAATAATGGAAACCTGTTAAGTTTTGCGCTTACAGGGCCGACATCCAATTGGGTTGGCGGGCAGTCATTTGATCCGGCGGTTACCAACAATGCTCCTGCTATCTTTCCAATTGGAAACACCACAGTAACATGGACAGCTACTGATGCAAACGGCAATACGGCTACTTGCTCACAAATGGTTACCGTAATTGACAACCAACCACCAACGATCAATTCCGTTTCAGGACCAGTTGATCCTGTGGTTGTAAATATCCCAATAAATCTGAATGTCACATATTCAGGTAACAATATAACGAGTGCCAGTATCATATGGGGTGATGTAAGCCCAGAGCAAACTATAGCATTTCCTAGTAATAACTTTATCGTGCCACATACCTATAATGTACCCGGTGTTTATACAGCAATAGTAACTCTTAAAAATAATTGTGGTGTAATCAGTATTCCATATCAATATCAATATGTAGTAGTTTATGATGCAAATGGTGGTTTTGTTACTGGTGGAGGATGGATTAATTCGCTAGCAGGTGCTTACCGGCCAGATCTAACATTAAGTGGTAAGGCAAATTTTGGATTTGAGTCTAAATATCAAAAAGGCACATCAGTTCCAAGTGGTAATACTCAATTCAAATTTCAAACTGGTGGAATGAATTTTAAAAGCACTAATTATGACTGGTTGGTAATAGCTGGTTCTAGAGCTCAATTTAAGGGGACAGGAACGATAAATGGAAGTGGTAATTTTGGATTCATATTAACAGCAGTTGATGGTGATTTAGGAAACAATGTATATCCTGATCTGTTCCGTATTAAGATTTGGGATAAAAATAATGCTGATGTAATAGTATATGACAATCAATATGGAGCTTCAGATGGCGATGCATTAAATACACAAATTGCTGGTGGTTCTATAGTAATTCATAAGCCATCGATGAATACAGTTTCTCAAAGTGAAAATATTATGGAAAGGACTTATTCAAGTGAGGTAACGGTAAAAGTGCTGACTAATCCTAGCTCAACACAATTTACTTTGAAAGTACAAACGGATAATAATGAAAGCATGAAATTAAGGGTAGTGGATATTCTAGGCAGAGTAGTTGAAACAAAGCAAAACCTGCAACCTGATCAAATGATCCATTTCGGAGAAATGTACAGGGCAGGAGTTTATTTTGTAGAGATTATACAAGGTAAAAACAGGAAGCTGGTGAAACTGGTGAAGATGTAGTAAATGAGTTCTTTTAATTTTTACATAAGCAAGTCCTGCCATCAAGCGGGACTTTTTTTATTTCTATAAATCCAGACCTTCCCTTCTCCCGTATCTAAACCAGAATTACCCGGTAGTTGCTTAATCTGATCCGTTTTAGAGAAAACCTTTTTTCCAACCTGTGAACTATTAATCATCATCATTTAAAAAAAAAATTAAAATGAAAAAAACAAAAATTTTCATAACAGCCTTCGTATGTCTTTCTGTTGCCATTGGCGGTATTTTACTGGCCGCTGATCATATAGATGCACCGGCTGTTACGAACCAGTCAACTGACATTACCGATGTGTATGTTTTCCGTGCTGAAAATCCGGACAACATGGTCTTTGTTGCCAACACACAGGGATTATTATCTCCCGGCGCCACGGCCGGTGCAAAATTTGACGAAGGGACAATGATCGAGTTCAACATTGACAACAATGGTGACAATGTAGAAGATCTGGTTATTCAATGTATTGCCAAAAATGGTAAAATGAAAGTGTACGGACCCGTGGCACCAAAAACACCCGGCACTACAAGCTATTTAAACATTAGTGATTTTACTGCACAGGTAGATATTACTCCTTATGGACAGCCTGCTATTGTTACTGAACAAAAAGCCGTAAAAGTTTTTGCCGGTCCCAGAGATGATCCTTTCTTTTTTGACCTGGGTGCCTTTCAACAAATTATTGCCGGTACTGCATCTTCATTCAACAATCCGGGAACGGATACATTTGCCGGTACCAATGTATTAGGCATAGTTGTAGAAGTTCCTAAATCCATGTTGGGTGGAAGCGGAACCATTAATGTATGGGCTGAATCGAAAAAGAAAACAGGAATGGTCTCTAACTAATTTTTAAAAATCAAAAACAACAACATGAAAAAATTATTTCAATTCAGTTTTGTGGCCACGGTAGTATTATTAGCTGCCTGCCAGAAAAATATAAGTAACGATCTGGCTATCGCTTCAAAAGCCGGAGGCAATCCTCCGCAGCTGGAAGTATATGAACAGGGCGACCAGATGGCAAGACCAGCAATCAATACGGTATTTGTCGGTTCGGCAAGAAAAAATGAATTCAACACAACAACTCCTTCTGCCATGAATGCAGCATTTCATACTGACTTTGTGAATAAGCTGAATGCATTTGGATACACGTCCAATATTCTTGGGTTAAATGCCAGCCAGTTTGCAGGTGTATTGGTAACCGATGTATTGAATGCCAGCACAACCGGTGTTACAACTTTTTATGATGGCACCAATGTACTTACCGGCCGTGCTTTGGCTGATGACGTAATTGATGTAGAATTGATCCTGATCTTTGGTGGAGCCACCGGTGGTTCCAACCCCGGATTAACCAGCGATCATGTAAATGCCAATGACAAAGCTTTTCTTAGTTCATTTCCCTATATGGCCAGTCCGCATTAAACTTTAGCCTGAAAATGAAAAAGCCGTTCTGTTTTTGCAGAGCGGTTTTTTTGACATTACAGTTTTCAGAAATTACAAATTCAACCAATAGTCCATCTTAAACACCAAAGCCCGATTCTTTTTTTTCAAAAACGGATGGCTGAAATAGTTATCAATATAAACAAGAAAGGTATTACTCTTTGCTTTGTACTGTTACATAAAAGTTGAAGAGACAAGGAACACAACGGGCACAAAAAAAGACACTAAGAACACAAAGAAAAGTTTTACCAATTAGGAACTTTGTGTCCATTGTGTTTCCTTAATGTTCTTTGTGTTATAAAAACATTTGAGGCAACCTTTTTATTTTACAAGTTCAGCCAGTAATTCATCTTAAACACCAAAGCCCTGTTCCTGTTTTTGAAAGAAGGGTCAACAAAATAATTATCGGTGTACACAAGAAAGATATCACTCATGGGTTTGTACCGCCATTGAAAACGGCTGTTGATGTTGAAATTATTTTCCTGCGTATTATATTGAATAAAAGTGGTCCAGAATAAACTGTTACTGAAATTGATTTCAATCCGCGGCGCAACAAGAAACAATGCAGCTTTACCATAAGGATCGGGAAAATCTAAATCATTATATTCAAATGCCACTCCGAAATTTCCCCATGGCTGTGTGCGGTAATTAAGTTGCAGTGTGTATTGCTGGATGCTGCCGTTATAAAAACCACCTTCCCGTATGCCGGCTGTGAAATTGAATTTAGTTCTTCTGTCCGACTGATATCTTACACTGTAATTGCTGAACCGGTAAGTGTCTTTCGGCAAAGGATCGTAATCAGTAAATGAAGTAGGATACAAAAGCCGGACATCCTGGCTGGTTAATCCAAATTTTAATTCGGCTGTATTTTTAAAATTAAACAGGTAAGCAAATTCGCTGCTTCTTTCATTAAAACTTCCGTCAGGATTCCACACAAAAAAATTAACTGCATTTATTTTATGTGAATTAAGTTTTCCTTTTTCAGGAAACATGGTATAGTTTATATTAGAGTATAGTTGTTTGAACCCAAGCCTGAAACTGGTATCCAGTGCAGCATCATAGTTTTCTATCCGCTGTACAAATCCCATATCCGTATAATAATTTACTCCTACACCATCATAATTAAAAACTGCATTTATCTTTCTGCTGGAATAGGCAAAGCCGCCATTGAGATAATGATCATCTTTATTGATACCGTATTTCCAGCTTTGATGAAAACTAAACCAGTTTTGTATATCTCCTTTATTACTGGTATATCCAATTTCAAATCCGGCATTTCTTCCGTAACGGTCGAGCGGGTTATCTTTTTTCTTTTGCTGACT
The DNA here is from genome assembly GCA_035292525.1 of Chitinophagaceae bacterium. Taxonomy (GTDB): domain Bacteria; phylum Bacteroidota; class Bacteroidia; order Chitinophagales; family Chitinophagaceae; genus VBAS01. The sequence continues at coordinate 3,544 of DATDPZ010000116.1, read as the reverse complement.
CATGAATGCTTCCCTGCCGAGGTAATAAGCTTTTATAATTGACCGCTTCAGCCATCGCCGGGTTACAGATATAGCGCTGTAGTTCTGTGCTGCAAAATCTCCTTTTTTTCCTGTTTGCATCGTCATTATTCCAAACCGGGTTTTATTATCAAGATTACCACTGAGCCGGGCGCCTGCATAAATGGGTATGCGGTTTCCATCTTTATCCAATCCGATCGTTCTTGAATAAAAGGGACGGATAGGCGGAATGCCATATTGTGTAAAGAGGTCAGCATTTTCAATAAAAAAAGTTCTTCGTTCAGGAAAAAATATATTGAACCGTGTAAGATTAGTTACCTGCTGATCTACTTCCACCTGCGAAAAATCAGGATTCACGGTAAGATCAAGATTCAGTTTTGATGATAAAGCAATCTTTGCATCAAAACCCTGGTTCAGTTCGCCATCTGTTTTTTCACCATCTTCAGGGTTGGCAGTAACAGCAGCAGTGATATAGGGAATTACAGAAATATTTCTTCCCGGCTTTGGTGGCGGCGCATCCCAGATCAAGGCACCTGTATAACCAAAATCAAAAAACTGTAAGTTAACCGGTATCCTTGTCCAGGTACTGTATTCATTATTCTTACGGTCGGAACGGACGAAATTAATACCCCAGGTGGTTTTGCCTTCCTCGTAACGAAGAGTTTTAAAAGGAATAGCCATCTCAGCGATCCACCTGTCTTTATGCCTTGCAGTTTGTGAAAACCATTTATTATCCCAGCTGAAATTAATTTCATTATTACCACCACCTGCGGAAAGCAAATCTTCTGCCTGCACATTATAAGGATTTACAGTAAAGAGAAATCCGTTTGAGCGGCCGTTTAAAGGATCTATTACAACTCCCACACCATCGCTGCCACCGGGGTTCACATCTCTTTTTAATGTTTGAATTACATAATAACTGGTATCGTAATTAATAATACCCACATAAAGAAAGTTGGCATCGTAGGTAATTCTTACTTCTGTCTGCCTTTTTGCATAGCGGTTATCATCGGGGTTTTGCAGCCAGAAATTATTTATGAAATGTGCATTTTGCCAGGAGGCTTCATTCAGTTCACCGTCTATTTTAATTACATCAGTTGCTTTGGCAATGCGAAGCTGGTATTCCTGCTGATAGTTGGTATTATTAATTTCCTGGGCAAAAAAAACAATTGGTAAAAATGAAAAAAGTAAGAATGAAATAATGGATTTTATGTAGTAAACTATAAACATATAAGTGCTGCGCTTTTCATTGAAATTTGATGAAATATCCGAAAAAAAAAGAGGAATGAAAAAAGTTAACTTAATCAACTCATTTCATCGTGCAGCAAACCCGGTCTTTTTTCGTTAGTTCTTTTCAAGGATTGTTCATGCCGCCATTCCTCAATTTTTTTATGATCACCACTCATTAAAATATCCGGTACTTTCCAACCGCGGAAATCTTCAGGGCGGGTATAAACAGGGGGAGATAATAAATTATCCTGGAATGAATCAGTGAGGGCAGATGTTTCATCATTCAATACTCCAGGGATTAACCGGCCAATCGAATCTACTAAAACAGCTGCTGCCAGCTCGCCACCACTGAGCACATAATCCCCAATGGAAATTTCTCTGGTGACAAAATGCTCCCGTATTCTTTCATCAATTCCTTTGTAATGCCCGCAGATCATCAACAGGTTTTCTTTTAAAGAAAGTGTATTCGCAATCTTCTGATTCAGCTTTTCTCCATCAGGAGTCAGGAAAATTATTTCATCATATTTCCTTTCTGCAGAAAGTTCTTCAATTGCTTTTACCAGCGGCTCACACATCATCACCATACCGGCGCCGCCGCCATATTGGTAATCGTCTACCTGCCCATATTCATTCACCGCCCATTTTCTTAACTGATGAACATGAATTTGCAGCAAACCTTTTTCCTGTGCTCTTTTCATGATGCTGTGCTGAAACGGGCTATCAAGTAGTTCAGGAAGTACAGTAAGGATATCTATTCGCATGGTGACAAAGATAGTTGAAGGAATTTTTAAGTTACCGGCTTTCGTTGTACTACCTATTTCTGTTGCATCGCATCCCGATAGCTACCGGAATGCTTTCGGTAATACTACTCAGCTTTTTCTTATTTTCGGGTAACAAGCCATTAACCACATGCCACTAAGCTGGAACGAAATAAAATCAAGAGCCGTTACTTTCAGTAAAAAATGGGAAAACGAAACCAGTGAAGATGCGGAAGCTAAAAGTTTCTGGGATGATTTCTTCAATGTTTTTGGTATCAGCCGCTACCGGGTTGCCAGTTTTGAAAAAGCCGTCACCAAACTAGACGCTAAGCAGGGATTCATTGACCTGCTCTGGAAAGGTGTCATTCTTATTGAACACAAAAGTCGCGGTAAAGATCTGGATAAAGCATTTGCACAAGCCAAAGATTATTTTCCCGGGCTGAAAGAAAAAGAACTGCCCCGCTATATTCTTGTCTGCGATTTTGCAAAATTCCGTTTGTATGATTTGGAAACAAATTCGCAAAACGAATTCACCCTTGCACAATTAAAAGACAATGTAGCCCTCTTTGGTTCTATTGCCGGCTATGAAAAGAAAACCTACAAAGAACAGGACCCCGTAAATATAGAGGCCGCCGAACTGATGGGTAAACTGCACGATAAATTAAAAGCCATCGGTTATGAAGGCCATCAACTGGAATTGTACCTGGTTCGTTTAGTGTTCTGCCTGTTTGCGGATGACAGCAATATTTTTGAAAAAGATATTTTTAATGAATACATCGAACTGAAAACTGCGGAAGACGGCAGCGACCTTGCAAGAGCTATTGCAGAACTCTTCCAGGTATTGAATACCCCGGATGATAAACGGCTGAACAACCTGGATGAATCATTAGCGGCATTTCCTTATGTAAACGGCAAACTCTTTGAAGAGCATTTGTCTTTTGCCAGCTTCGACAGCGGCATGCGGAATATATTATTGGAATGCTGCGGGCTGAACTGGAGCCGTATTTCTCCCGCCATTTTTGGTTCTTTGTTTCAAAGTGTGATGGATGAAAAAGCAAGACGCAATCTCGGCGCCCATTATACCAGCGAAAAAAATATTTTAAAATTAATCAAGCCGCTTTTCCTGGATGAGCTGTGGGCTGAGTTTAATACACTTTCTAATTCCCCTTCAGGGGATAGGGGCAAAATATTACAACTGCAAAAGCTGCATGATAAAATAAGCAGCCTTCGTTTTTTGGATCCCGCCTGTGGCTGCGGCAATTTCTTGATTATTGCTTACCGTGAACTTCGTTTGCTTGAAATAGAAATTATAAAAAAACTATTAAAACTGCAGGGCTACCGGGAGGAAGTGATACGGGAAGCAAAGATGGATGCAGATTACCTGATTAAATGCAATGTGGACCAGTTTTACGGAATTGAATATGAAGAGTTTCCCTCACAAATAGCAAGAACAGCCATGTGGCTGATGGATCACCAGATGAATATGCTGGTAACAGAAACCTTTGGTGAATACTATGTAAGATTGCCATTACAGAGAG
>DATDPZ010000115.1:0-21073 GCA_035292525.1 Chitinophagaceae bacterium | reverse complement strand
ATTCGACCAGTTTGAAGAAATTTTTACATTGGCCGGAAAGAATCCACGATTCGCTAAAGAGGAAAAAGAAAATTTCTGGACCGAACTTTCAGACCTGGCAGAAAATTCTATCCCGGAAAAACTAAGAGAGACCTTTCTGACTAACAAAGAACAGATCAGCTATAACTATAAAAAGCAAAAAGTAAAAATCGTTTTCTCTTTCCGCGAAGAATATCTTCCGGAATTTGAAAGCATCACTCCAAAAATTCCATCCATAAAAACTTCCAGGTTCCGGTTATTACCAATGAATGGTCATCAGGCGCTGGAAGTAATTACCAAAACCTGGAAGGAAAATATTAAGCCTACCGAAGCAAAAAAAATTGTTTCTTATTTAACTCATGAATCCAACCCCGATATTTATGAACTCATCACCATTGAACCTTCCCTGCTTAGTCAGGTTTGTGCTTTTATAGATAAAGAAAGAATGGATGAGGGCCTTCGAGCAGTATCCACTGAATTGCTGGATAAATACCCTCCGGATAAAATATTAAGCTCCATTTACAACGAGACTATTGCAGCAGGAAGTAAAGCCATTCCGGCCTTTCCGGAAGAAAAAAGAAGTTATAATCCTTTAAAAAAATTCCTGGAAGAAAAAATGATCACCGCCGAAGGGTTCCGCACCAAATACAGCCTGACAGGTAAGGATGAACCAATTCGTCCGGGTGTAGAAATATTAAAGGAAAAATATTTTCTCCGCCAGGAGCTGAATGCTATTGAACTTACTCATGATGTGCTGACGCCAATTATTAAAAAAGACAGGGAGAAAAGAAGAAAAGATGATGCCTTCGCATTGCAGAGAAAAAAAACCAGGAGAAATGTCTGGATCATTTCCCTCATTGCTTTGATGGCCGCAGCCACTATGTATTACCTGGTTACCAATAAGGCAAGAGCAGATAAAAAAAGAGTGGAAACGATGGTAGAAAATTTAATAAAAGATTCTACCAGGCTGGTAAATCTCAGGGACTCCATTGATGAAAATATTCTTAAATTAAAAATGGAATTAGAGGGATTGTCACAGGGGAAAAATGGAGACAAAGAAGAAAAGCAGATCACACAGAATGCAGACAGCTTGTTAAACGAGTTAGAAGATCTGAGAGATAAGTTTGCAAACCTGAAAATTAAAAACGAAAATGACATCAATGAATTTATGAACAGACCCAAGCTGTTAAAGATGCCGAAACCTGTTTTTTATGTAGAAGAAGACCCCCAATATATAGACCTGCTTAATAAATACGAACAGGAAAAACAAAATTATAATTCCTTATTAAAAGAATTTAATGAACTGAAAAAACTTTTTGATGATTATACCCGGAGAATACCTGACCCGGTACCTGTTAAACCAAAAACAATAAGTTTTGATTCTTCAAACAGCCTCAAGCTGAATTTGTATTACAGCCTGAAGCAAAATGACCTGGTGTCACCACCGGATAATACCATCATTTATCTTATTCCTTATACACAAAAAAATATGCGGGTGATCAAAAATGCCAGTGTGTATGAAATCAGCTGTGATGAATCTTTTCTGAAAGAAGCCAAAGACCGGAAAACAGCAATCCCTTTTAATGGATCTTTTTATTTTCCGGATGTAAAACCCGGAAAATATTTGGTGAAGATCTGTACTTACTATGGAGGTTATTACACTTACCACAAAACAAAAGAAGGAATGGAATCCCTGAACTGGGATGCATCACCGCCTATCAGGTAATCTTTTTTTTATCAATTAAAACTTACTGAAATGCGATGGCTTAATTACTGAAGAAGCGTAATAGCCAATTTTATAAAGCAGTTCTTTATTTTTTGCCCGGCTCATATCCACAATATTTTCCAGGTCCTCTGTATCAAATTTTTCAGCCATGCCAAGTGAGTTAAGATTCTTTTCCGAAAAAACAAAATTGTATCGTAAATAGGTAAGCAGTGGTTTCCCTCCCAGTATATCACCATCCATATTCCCGATTTCACTGTCCAGTTCTTCTGCCGTTTGGCTTTGCGAAAGCCATTGCAGCAGCAGGCGGTTTTGCCAGCTGGCATCCTGCATCAGCATTTCCGGAATACTGGCTGCCCAGGTCAGCATGGTTGCTTCATCTATTTCCCCGCTGTGTTTTTTAAACTCAAGTGTGCCGGTACCTGCCGATACCAGTAAAATATTTTCCTCACCCATTGGCCAGTGAAACGGGAATCCTTTTAAAGTAGCCACCATTAATAAAGTAAGCGACGGGTTATTGGACATGCTTAAACCTCCGTCAATAAAAGCAGCAAGCTGGCCTTCGGTTACATCCATCATCTGCGGAGCAAAATAAGTAGGCGCCGCTGTACTGGCCCTGACCACTTTCCACAAGAGCAAATCTTTATTTTTAGCCGTTGGTGAATCAAAGAATTTTCCCCGTGGATGATTAATCATCGGCCATACACTGTTTGTATCAGCTCGTTTGGCAACAATGCATAACCCGGTTTTGATTTTATCACTTCCCAGTGTGGTATCTTCTCCGAAAGCAAATTTCAACCCTTCCATCATTCCCTGGTAATTGTAATTAGCTTTTAAATACTTCATCGTTTCCAGAGGGTTCCACCACTTTCTTTTTTCACCAAATATTTTATTTCCGAGATCCATGTAAAGTTTAGTGATATCATCAACGGTTTTGCCCAAAGCAAGTAATCCGGCAATGATAGCTCCGGTAGAAGTACCGCCGATAAGGTCAAAATAATCACTCATCCTGAAATCCGGATTGCCCGGATGTTTTGACTTCAGAATATCTTCCATTTTTTTCAGATAACCCAGGGTCAGAGCACCCCGGATGCCTCCGCCATCCAAAGCCAGAATTTTTTTTGGCGTCTTTGCATCAAGCCGTTCCAGTAATGCAGACATTTTTTGGGTTTATTGGTGATTTAAAAAATCAATGATTTCCGGTAATGTTTTAAAATAATATGCACCGTTTCTTTTTACCATTTCTGCTACCTGCTCCAGTGATTTTATCTGTGCCGGTGTAAATGTTTGATCGCCATCAACAGGAAGAAAACAAAATATAGTACTGGCAGGTTGTTTATTGCTATCATCAATCACTTCTGCAATGGAATAGACTCCTTCCATTTTTGGTGTGATTACATATAAACAAAAATCTGATTCCTGTCTTTGCTTTATTTCTTCTTTTACCATCTCATCTGTCCATTCATTTCCGGTGGGATTATAATAGTCCAGTTTCAATTCCTTTATAAAATCATTCCTCCATAAAGACTGGTTACATGTGCCGCCGAGAAACACTTTTTTCATGGCTTTGTTTTAAAAGCTGAAAGATAAATTTTTAAATAATAACACCAAGATAAAAATCCGGGGAGCTTTGCTTGCTATGTCACCTCAATTGTTCTGGTGGCAATCATTTTGATATTTCCGGATGTTGATGATCAGGTACATTTAATAATACTTATTATTGGCAAACAGTCTTGTTTTAAAAAATAAAAAAAAGATCTGAGCCATTTCTATTTTTGTAACAATTGTTTTTTGGGGAATTATTGAAAATTTATACTGGTTATTCCACCGGCTTACTCAACTGCCGGCCTATAGAAAAATCAAAATCGTAATTTCATTTTCTAAAGCCAGTAAATCCTATACCATCTTGTTTGTTGAAGATCCCAGTTTATCAATTTCTACTTTTACAATATCTCCGGGTTTTAACCAGTTTTTTTCAGGCAAACCCATGATGACTCCTTCGGGGGTACCGGTCAGGATAAGATCACCGGGTTCCAGGGTCATGTGACGGGAAAGGTATTCAATGATTTCAGCCACAGAAAAAATCATATCAGCCGTATTCGAATTTTGTCTTAACTCTCCGTTCAATGTGCAGGTCAGTTGTAAAGTTTGCGGATCGCCGGCTTCATCAGCCGAAACCATAAATTTTCCAAGGGGTAAAAAATGATCAAGACTTTTACCTAACAGCCATTGTGAAGTTTTAAACTGAAGATCACGACAGGAAAGATCATTAGCCGTGCAATAACCTAATACATATTTTAAAGCCTCTTCTCTGGAAATGTTTTTGCATTTTTTCCCGATCACCACTCCCAATTCCACTTCATAATCAAATTGGCTTCCTTCCGGTCCGAGAGGGATATCATTTCCATAAGCAACTAATGTATTATTGTATTTGGTAAATAAAATTGGCACCATTGGTATTTCCATGCCACTTTCAATTGCATGTTTCCGATAGTTCAGTCCAATACAGATGATTTTTGGGGGATACGGAACACAGGGCCCGATTTCAAGGTTTGATTCTGAAACAAATACAGCTGATTGATCCGGTATTTCTGCAATAATTTTTTGACATGCTGCCAGGTCGTCAATCGTTAAAGGCGATGCCAGCTTTTCTTTTTTATTGGAATAAGCAGCAAGTTGGTTGATAGCAATAACACCTTTTGGAGTTAAAATGCCCGGTAAAAATTTATTTTCCTCTTTGTAATACAGTAGCTTCATAGTACCAACTAATTAAACAGTTGAATAATATTTTAGTTTTGATCTTTATCAATAGGTAACACGGCCACCTGACAGATCAAAAGTAAGTCCTTTTGTAAACCTGTTCTTTCCTGAATTATGTTCCTTTAACTGGTTTATAACATCTTTCGACATCCCGGTATACCAGGTTTGATCCTGCATACTTTCTATGACATAAACAGTTATCATAAAAGAAAAAAAGGTCTCAATAGTTGAAACCTTTTGTAGCCCGTACGGCAATTGAACCGTATGTCAAAAGCCTATGAAATAGCATGATTTGTCAAGAACTTTCAGAAAAGAAAGATACACTCTTCATTGCAATTTTGAAATAAAATAGGCTTGTTTTTATCAATAATAACAGACTGAAATTGACCCTTTATTCAAGCAGCATCTTTCCTTGTTTTGGATGTCTTTTAAGTGATCTATTCCCTTCATTTTGCAATCTTTTACTTAATTTTAGAACGTCAATACTGCATGTCTGTCACTCATAAAATATTACCCAATGAAAAGGAATTATTTGCTCGTATAACTTCCGGTGATATTGTCGCTTTTGAAGAAATATACCACCACTACAACCAATTCTTACAACCCTTCCTGCTCAATAAAACCAAATCCCTGGAACTTACAGAGGAGATCATTCAGGAACTTTATTTAAAGCTGTGGGACCGCAGAGAAACACTGCCTTCTATCGAAAACTACAGGTCCTATATATATACTATGGCAGTTAATGCCGTGTATACTCATTTTAGAAAAGCAGCGGTGGAGCAGAAGATTCTCAAAAAACTATGGCGGGGCATGACAGAACAACAAAGCACCACCGATGAAATAATGGAGTTCAAAGAAAGTGAGGCGCTCATTAACCAGGCAGTGGAAAAACTGCCGCCACAACAAAAGAAGATTTATTTACTTAGTAGAAGGTCAGGACTTAGTCATGATGAAATCGCAGATGAACTGCACATTTCAAAACGCACAGTCAGCAACCAGGTCACAGAAGCATTAAAGGCGATTAGACTTCATCTCGGCAAAGCAACTGTCTTCATTATTTTACTCTTTCGTTAATCATACCTTATCCTGCCGGTGGAGGAGAAATATTCCTTGATAAGGGTACCAACCACCATCTGAAAAGATTTTTATTCGTACATATTTATTGATTGCTCTTTGAGATTTCAGGGCTCAGTCAAGCATCTTTGTAACAACGGTTAAGGAACCGGTTTCTTAAAAATATTCGTTAGCGATTCGCTATTTATTGAGCTGCCAAAAACTTGAAAATTTTCTTTTACCACTCATGAATAGACGGTCGCCACGCCTTTGGAGTGATCGCCTCTATTGTGGTAAAGGGCATCCAAGTGCCTCGGAAGCAGTATGCACCACGTCATTTTTTTTTTATGGACACTGATAACTACCTCTTACTTACAACTTCCATCGTAGACACTGCATTATCCAAAAAACTGAAAACTCATTCCCAAAAACAAAATTATACAACGTTCTCTCTCCGGAAGTTCCAGTTGCATGCATCTTACAATGTCATGTATCATATGTTGGTGCAATATTTTGTATTCTTCTTTCATTCATTTTCTTTGTAACCCTGCCTACTCCGACGAATACCGTGGGAGTTTGCCGAAGGGTTGTTTTCAAGGTTTGAGTTTATCTCTTCTTCTTTAGTGATCACTTTTCATATCATTCACACTCTGCGTTTATCAGGGTTGTGTGCCTATGGCCTCCCCTTTCGGGGGAGAACGGGATGGGGCTAAAATGGAGGAAGTTCTGCTTACTTCCCCCTGATCCAAAACTAACTGCTCGTTTGCTTTCGAGCTTTGCTTATGAGAAACATTTAACAATAAAGGGCATCCTAGAAAGAAACCCTCGGATTGACTAGCTTTAATCAAACGGAAGCCACGAACATGAGAAAATTCTTTACTACAACCTCACACTAAAATCCACCGTCTTCGGCGGTAAACACTGCTCATCATTACATGCCATATATTCAATGCTTCCATTTATATTCGTTTTTATATTACTCTTAAACTTTACAATTTGCACAAAATCTGCTTGCCCTTCAAAATATTTCACTACTTCAAACACATCTTCATACTTACTTACAACTTTGCCCACTTCCTTTGTTTTTCCTTCGATGCAAATTTTTGGGTTTTTATTAAAACTGATAGTTGTTGGCAATGCCCCACCTTCAGGACTTGTTTGGGAATAAATATGCCAGGGACTTTGTACAATGGGTGTTAAGCGAATTTCATACGTTTTGTCCAAAATCTTTTTGGGCGAATAACCCCATTGTACCAGGTCCTGCGAAAACCCGCTTATGGCTATGAGTGCTGATACCATTAAACTTATAATTGCTTTCATCGGGTATTAATTTTTTGTTCAAGCCGTTCATGTGTAGCCCTTTTCTGGTTAGAGCTCGTTGATATCATATGTTGTGTATACATTTATATTATATTTTATTTCTTTTTTCTTTTTTAGCCTTGTCATCTGCCTGTCAGTACAGACCGGCGCTATCAGGGTTCATTAATCTGTTCCTTATTGGCTGACCTGTCTGACTTGCTTTACTTGTTATCATGGTTAAGACAGGACAGGAACAGAAACATTTTTTCTTTTTAGCCGTTGTTTGATTTTATGACCAACAACATATTTGCCGTTTTATTTTTCCCTTTCTTTCTTATCTTATTTCCTTACTCACATCCACTTGTTATCTATCAACCGACAACATCATATATATTATACCGTTTGTCCCCGCTTCCCGTAGTTGGTCATAAAATCAAACAACGGTCTCTGCTTCTGCCCTCACTCCGGCAACACCTGCAAGTGCGCAACATACTTCCTCCGGCCCCGATAAGACCCAGGGAAATACCGATCAGGGCAGCAGTGAGATAACCAATCAGTTCCATAAAAAATGATTCTAAACTGTGATTGTGTTTTTTACCTGTAGTAAATTTTGCAACACATCAATTACCTGATCTATTTCTTTAATTGAATTGTATTTACTAAATGAAAAACGGATGGTTGTGTAATCATTTATTTTTTGCAAAGCCCTTATTACATGTGACCCACTGTTCTCTCCGCTACTACATGCACTTCCACCTGAAACGCAGATACCTGCCATATCCAAATTGAACAAGAGGGATTCACTTTCTGAGGATTTTGGAAAGCACACACTAAGAAGCGTATATAAAGAATTATCCGGGCTATTGAAACCAACACACGGGATTGACTCTGTTAATCTATTACGCATGTAAGACTTTAAATTCGCTACATACTTACTATCAGTTTCAAATTCTTTCATTGCAATTTCTAAAGCTTTCGCAAACCCCACGATACCGTATACATTTTCTGTTCCTGCCCGCTGGTTACGTTCTTGTCCTCCGCCATGAATAAGTGGTTGAATCTGGAGATCGTTTCTTACATATAATATTCCTATACCTTTAGGTCCATGAAACTTGTGACTTGCTGCTGAAATAAAATGAACACCGATTTCTGTTAAATTGAGCGGGTAATGCCCCACTGTTTGTACACAGTCAGAATGAAATATGGCGTTATATTTTTTACACAACTCTCCAACCTGTTTGATGTCCGATAAACTGCCGATTTCATTATTTGCATGCATCAGTGAAATCAGGCATTTGTGCCCGGCTACAGTTTGCTCTTTTAATTTTCTTTCCAAATCTTCATAATCCACCTCTCCTTCTTTTGTTAAGGCTACAAATGAAGTAGGTACTTTATTATTACGGCTATAATATTCAATAGTATGAAGCACGGCATGGTGTTCTATCGCCGATGTTATGATGTATGTACACCCTAAATCCCGAAGAGATGCTGCGATAGCAGTATTATTACTTTCTGTCCCCCCACTTGTAAAAAAAATAGTAGACGGTTTTACACTTAGCAACTGTGCCACTTTTTTTCGGGCTGTTTCAATGGCAATTCTAGTAGTTCTTCCATAAGAGTAAGTAGAGGAGGGATTACCGAAATTGTCTGTTAAAAACGGCAGCATAGATTCAATCACATCTTTATCCATGGGAGTTGTAGCAGCATTATCAAAGTATATAGATTGGTTCATTTGTTTGGTCCCCTTCAAGTTGATTGAGTCATGGAATTAGTTTATTAATAACCAAATATTTCTTCAAGAGACAGAACTTTCAACGTCCCATACTTTTTCAAATCATCAAGACTAATTCTTTTGTCGGATGCGATCACACAATATGTATATGGCTTTTTCGCTAATGTTAGCTGGTGATACTTATAAATATCTTCGAGCTTCAGGCTGCTATACATTGCATAATTTTCCTGCCGCATATCACGGTCCAAACCTTTCCTTTGTGCACCCAGGTAACTGTTAATAATGCCATCCTGCGAGATCCTGTCTGTTTCTATATTCTTCATTAAACTTGTACGGGCATTCTCAAAATTCTGCTCCGCTTTCGGCATTTCGTTTAGTAATTCATTCATGCTTTTTACTGCATCATTCATCTTATCGGACTGGCTGCCCACATAGGCTACTATCGAAAAATGATCGTCTTTTTTACCGGGAGTTATTACCTGTGCATTAGTTGAATAAGCCAGTGCCTTGGATTCACGAATGGTAGAGAAAACAATGGATCCCATACCCCCGCCAAAATAGCTGTTGAACAAATTAACCAACGCTTCATTTTTAGGATCATATATCGACAGGTTTTTAACCCAGTAGATCTCTGATTGCACCGCATCGTAATTGGCAAACAAGACTTTGTCGGCTGTTTGTGGAATACGGGTAAATTTAACAGCACCGGAATGAGTGGTCCAGGCAGCTGGTAAAGGATGCAGGGTTTGAAGCTTGGCAGTAAGGCCTGTCAATGACTGAGGCCCAAAGTAGCCAACCCTGTGTTGGTACGTCGATAAAGTATGCAGCAGGTCCGTCAGGTTTTCCGGCTTCAGGCTTTTAAGCTCCTCATCTGTTAATGTATAATTGTAAGGATTTTTTGCTCCATACATGGCGTATGATTGCAGGCCGGCAGAAATGGCTCCCTTATTCAGTTTATTATTGGAACGGGCTTTTAATTGAAGATTCTTCAGTCCTTCCAAAGCATCTGCATCCGGTTTGCAATTTTTCAACAGTTCTTCAAATAAACCTACGGCTTTGTCAAAGTTTTCCTGCAATCCCGAAAGGGTAATGGTAGTTTGTTCATTGCCCGTAAAGATGTTGAAATTACATGCAAGATTATAAAACTGTTTACTGATCTCTTCGGAGCTGTATTTATCGGTTCCCAGGTATTGGATGTATTGTGTGGCTAAGGGCAGTAGTTTATTGTTCCAGCTTCCTATATCAAAACGATAAGACAACCTGAACAGGCCATTGTCCTTGTTCTGAACATACAGCACTTCTGCATTGCCCAATTTCCCTTTCTGCAGATCTTTGGTATAATCGAGCCAGACAGGTTTCACAGCTGGCAGGGGCTTTTCGATAATCGCTTTTACAAAAGGAGAAGTTTTTCCTGGATTTGTTTCCACGGGAGTAATGGCAGGCTTCTCCACTTTTACTATATTTTTATCTTCTCCTTTCCTTTTGTATAACAGTACATAATTTTTATCTGCAAAAAACCTGTTCGCAAATGCTACTAATTCCTTTTTTGTGACGGTACTCATTTCGTCTACCAATGCCACTTTTTTGTTCCATTCAGTTCCCTTGTTCTTTATAAATTCATTCATTAAATTATTAACCCTGGCAGCATTATTTTCAAGAGACTGCAGCAGGCTCAATTTGTAATTTGCTGTTGTTGCTTTAACCAATGATTCTTCAAAGTTTCCATTTTTTAAATGCTCTAGCTGGCTTCTTAAAAGATCCTTCACTTCGTCAAGGTCCTGGCCTTGTTTGGGGGATGCCAGCATAAAAAATATCCCGTAATCTTTAAACTGCCACAATACTGAACCGGCAGCAAGTACCTTTTGCTGCTTATTCAGGTTCAGGTCAATTAAACCAGCTTTACCGTTTGACAAAATAGAACCTGCGAGACTTGCAAGCATAGCATCTTTTGTACCTGCGGGTGCGGAACGGTAAAGGATCCTGATGCTTTCCCCGGTGGGTCCATACACTTCTTTAACAATGGGACCATTAATAGTCGATTCTTTTGTTCCTGCATAACTCTCCACCGGTTTTGCCTGCATAAATGCGAATTGCCTGTCTATCTTTTTAATTAATTCATCCGGGTTAAAATCTCCGGCCATTATGATGGCCATATTATTGGGAACATAGTATTTGTTATAAAACTCCCTGATCGCTTTTAAAGAAGGATTTTTTAAATGTTCGATTGTACCAATGGTGGTTTGCAATCCATAATTATGTGTGGGGAAAATGGTGGAGAACATGGCTTCCTGCATTTTATTGGCATCGTTATCCAGGCCCCTGTTTTTTTCTTCATACACTGCTTCCAGTTCTGTATGGAAGATCCTGAATATAGGGTTGCGGAAGCGTTCAGCCTGGATGGCAAGGAACTGGTCCATGGCATTAGCAGGAATGTCTTCCTCGTAAACCGTTTCCTCTACGGATGTATGCGCATTGGTGCCCTGCGACCCAAGTGATTTCATCATCTTCGTGTATTCACCGGCGATAGAAAACTTTGCTGCTTCACCAGATACCATGTCAATTTCTTTATAGATCTCTTTACGCTTCACTTCATCTGTCGTGGAATTATATTGTTCGTATAAGTCTTCTATTTTCTGCAATAACGGTTTTTCCTTTTCCCAGGCGAGTGAACCATATTTATCCGTTCCCTTAAATAACAAATGCTCCAGGTAATGCGCAAGACCTGTATGCTCTTTGGGATCGCTGTTACTGCCGGCTCTTACGGTAATTCTTACTGCAACCCGTGGCTCCTTAGTATTCGGCGATAACACAACAGACAGGCCGTTTTTTAAAGTATAAAAGCGGGTAGCCATCGGGTCATTGGTTACATACTTATAACTATAACCATTTGACGAAGACTGCTCCCATTCATATCCTTTTTGCGAAAAGGCAGAAAAAGAAATAAAACTAACAAGTAAAAGAATTCTGAATACTAACATGGTATACTATTTTTTTTATTTAGAAGAAGTTGATTGATCGTATGCTTTTTTTACACGGTCGAGAAGGCTGATAAATTTATTGATATCAGCATTATAGCCGTATCCCTGTGGAGCCAGTTTATTTTCATTCCCATCCAAAAAGAAATAATAAGGTTGTGTGTTGGCACCGAACCTGGTCACTTGCATATCAGCATTTTTATCACCCAGAGTTTCTATCTGTTTTTTCAAAGCCTCTGAATAGTATTGCTCATTTTCCGGGATATCAATATTCTGTACATCTACATACAGGGAAACGATAACAAAGTCTTCTTTCAGTCTTTGCATAACCTGGGGATCACTCCATACCTGCCCTTCCATTTTGCGGCAGTTGACACAATTGATACCGGTAAAGTCCAGCATCAAAGGCTTTTTTTGTTTCCGAGTAATATCTAACGCCTCTGCATAATCGAAATAAGTGATCAAACCATATTTTGTGACAACCTCAGGTTCATAAATCTTCATCCTGTCGTAATACTTCTGAGGATGCGGCTGGCTTACCTGCTCACCGGCGACTAATGTTGATCGTGCTGAAAGGGCCGATGCATTAAAATCCTGCGTTCCCATAGGAGGAACAAAAGCTGAAATTCCTTTCAAGGGAGCACCCCAAAGTCCCGGAACCATGTACACAGCAAAGACAAGAGAAGCAATGGCGAAAAGAAGGCGGGTGACGCTCAAATATGGCAGACCAAAATCATTTTTAGGAAGTTCATCATCATGATGAAACTTTAGCTTTCCCAGAAGATATATACCAAGCAATACAAAAAGAACAATCCAGATAGAAATAAAGACCTCACGATCCAGCAACCTCCATCCTTTTACCAGGTCAGCATTGGATAAAAACTTAAGCGCCAAAGCAAGTTCTAAGAAGCCAAGTGTTACTTTAACAGCGTTAAGCCATCCTCCAGCCTTACCGAGTACATTTAACCTGGATGGGAAGAAAGCAAAGAGAGCAAATGGAAGGGCAAGTGCCAGCGAAAAACCAAACATGCCTGTAAGCGGCCCCCAATAACTTCCTTTGGCTGCAAGAACTAAAAGATTACCGATGATGGGACCAGTGCAAGAGAAAGAGACCAAAGCCAGCGTTAACGCCATAAAGAAAATACCTAAAAAATTTCCCGTTCCTGCTTTGCTGTCCGTCTTTGTTGACCAGGATGCGGGAAGGGCAATATCAAATGCACCTAAAAATGAAAATCCAAATACAACAAAAAGGACGAAGAAAAACAGGTTGGCAATCCAGTTAGTGGCAAGGTTATTCAAAGCTGCCGGACCGAAAATGAGTGTAACCAAAAATCCAAGCAGCGTAAAAATGATGACAATGGATGAAGAATAATAAAGTGCGTTGCGAATACCCTGAGACTTTGTTTTGCTCCTCTTAGTAAAGAAAGAAACCGTTACAGGTATCATGGAATACACACATGGAGTTAACAGGGCAAGCAATCCACCACCAAAAGCAGTAAGAAATATCCAAAGGAGAGAACGGCGTGCAACAGTATTTTCCGTTGTAGTTAGAGACAGCACCTCTTCACGTTCAGGCTTAACTGAAAATTTGAAATCCTGTTCGCCTGGGAGGTATTCTTCACCTTTTTTGTAGAAATAACTGGCCGTTCCTTTCAAGAACAAGGAATCTGCGGCCGACAAAGTCAGTTTTTGCTGCCATAATACAGAATCTGTGAAATAGCTTACCACTGCATCAACCGAAGGATCCCTCTCGGTTTTTGCTGTGCCTTTTTCCACCAATGTACCAGTTACGTACATATTGGCAACAGAATCAAACGCGATGGTCGAGTAAAGTGCATCTGACCCCGATTTCTGCAGACAATATAATTTGACTCCCGGCGCAATGATGGCTTTAATGGAAAGAAGGACCTCTTTATCACTGATTCTCTCCTGGCTAAAAGCCAGTTTGATATCAGTAGAGTCCTTAGCCGAAACGGAAAGGCCAAACAGGTGCAGGCAGCCAATTACAAAAGCCGCAAAAATCTTTTTCATCCTTTAGTAAGATTAATTGAGTGTAATTGAAAATTTTTGCTTGCTCGGCGGCAGGCATTCATAATCGTTACAAGTCATAAATTCCACTGTACCATTCAGATTGGTTTTAACCTTACCTTTCAATTTCACAGTTTGCACAAAATTCACTTTGTTGGAAAATTGCTTGACCTCAACGCCAAACAATGGCTCAAAATGTTTTTCCATGTTTCCTACTTCTTTTATAACGCCTTGAAGGGACACTAACGGATTTTTTGTAAAGGAAATAGAGGTTGGAACCGGACCACCTTCAGGTGTGGTTTGTGAATAAATATGCCAGCCGTCATCCAGCATAGCAGTTATATGGATTTCATAAGTTGTTGTATCAATCCTTTTAGAAGAAAACTTCCAGCTCACAGGATTCTTTACTTGCGAAAACACTACTATCGAACAAATTACTACAGCAAAAAGCAATAAACCTTTTCTCATACTAAACTGTTTTTATTTAAGACGATGAACTATCCTGAATGTACTACTGATGGGAGCAAAATATTTTGTTAAGGGGAAATTATTATCGCTCTTTACAGGATTACCCAAAACAAAAGGGAAGATTTTTTACGTCCCTTGACTTGGATAACTAAACCGAAAGAATATTCGGCCAATAATCAAACAAGCTACTTAATAAGTTTCTCCAGTGTCTTCTCTAATTCTCCATTATGCAAGTTTTTGGCAACAATCTTTCCATCAGGTCCAATTAACAGATTAGCAGGAACAGCCTTGACACCATACTGCATGGCAACTTCATTATCCTAAAACTTTAAATCACTTCAATATACTTTCTAGCTTCTTTCGCAATTCATCACCATGAAGATTATAGGCCAGTATCTTTCCATCAGGACCTATCAAAATGTTGGTAGGAGCAGCCTTGATACCATACTGTACAGCCACTGCATTGTCCCAAAACTTTAAATCACTGACATGTGTCCAGGTAAGCCCATCGTCATGAATAGCTTTTAACCATGCATCTTTTTTCCCCGGTCTATCCAATGATACTCCGAGTACTGTAAAGCCTTTGTCTTTATAGGTATTAAATGTCTTTACTATATTAGGATTATCCTTCCGGCAGGGAACACACCAAGAGGCCCAAAAGTCCACCAGTACATATTTGCCCCTGAAGTCTGTCAGAGATACTGGTCTGTCCATAGTATCATTTTGAGTAAAGCTGGGAGCTATCTGCCCTACAGAGAGCATTTTGGTTTTCTCTATCTTGTCCCTCATCTCCACCGCATAGCTGGTGTAATGAAGGGATGGCGATAACACGTTATATACCTCTTCCAGAGCGGCTAAACCATCAGGGTCGGTTAAATAGTTCCTATGTGCCGCCCAGGCTGCTACCGCGGAAGAAGGGTGTGCCTTTATAAAAGCCAGCATTGTTTCAGCCCTGGCTTTTGACAAGGATGACCGGGCCTTTTCAAACTTTTCTTTTCCACCCTCGGAAGTGTCTGAACGAAGAGCCACGAGAGAGCGGGCCTGCTCATTTATAGACTTTTCAATGCCTTTCAGCAGCTCATAGTCCCTGGTAGCAGCACCGCCCTTCACCTGGCTGTTTCTAAGACTGTCTTTATTGAGCGTCACGGTATGCTGCCCTTTGTCTGTAAAAAACAGGAAGAGAGGCTTGTTTGAATAGTCCCTCTCAAGGGAAAGTATAACCGGTGATGGTTCAGTCAAACTACCCTTGAAGTGGAAGACACCGTTTTTTATCTGGGCTGAATCCTTTTTGCCAGACAAGCTAAAAACAGAAAAATAGATCTTTCCTGAAGCCATACCTCGTATTTTACCTTTGATAACATAGTCGTCAACCTTTGCACTTTGAGCAAAGGAGGAAAAACTAACACAAAGAAGAAAAATCAGGAATGGCAATTTTATATTCATTTTTAAAACAGTTAGACGTACTAGATAAACTGAAAGAGAGTTGGATGACAAATACTTTTACTTGTTTTACAATAAAGAATCGATCATCAGCTTCACGGCTTCCTCATTGTCGGCATGGATCAAAAAACCGGAATAGGCAATCCTTCCCTCCTGGTCAATGATGAAGTTGCTAGGATAACCACGAACACCATAATCCTTAGTCACATTCTCATCGGCTCCCAAAGGAGTAAAGCTGTACCTGGTGCCCTTCAGAAAAGGAAGCACAAAGCCATCCTGCTCCCTTAAACCGTTTACTCCCAAATATGAAAACTTGCTCTTGTCAATGCCTTTAATGGCAGCCTCGATATGCGGCATCTCCCCTCGGCAGGGGCCGCAACCAGGAAACCAAAAGGAAAGAAACATCACTTTACCTTTATGATCTGATAACTTCATCTTTTTATCTGATGTATACATGTCCAGCTCGAAGGGAGTAGCCGGCTTTGAGTTTTTGGCTATCTCTCCACGAACATCCTTTTTCACCTGGTCTTGACTCTTGCCTAATTTCTGGCCGTACTTCTCAAGAGCATCCTTTACATCCATATAAGGAGTCCTGGCCTGGAAAATGATCAAACTGTCATAAGCTGCTTTTGTGTCACCTGTGGCGTCCAGTACAGAGGCTTTTACAAGTATTACACGGCTTCCCTTATCAATGCGAGAAGGGTGTAACGAGTTTAATAACTCCCTGGCTTCCACTTGTTTTCCTTCCTTCATATTTTTATCAATTTCTGCCAGTACTTTAGCCAATTGTAAACTTGGGGCGAAACTCCTTTCCTGCGCTTTTGCATCAAGCATGGTCTGAGACAGTTCAATGGCTTTATCATACTGGCCCGCCTGAATGTAGGCACTACCAAGCCTTCCCATGGCGGTCCCCGCTGATGTGATTTTGTCTTTAGGAACCATGCTTCTTTGTCTCTCCCAGATAGCGATCCTTTCTTTTAAATCACTGGTAAAATAACCCATCAGGTGCAGCGCTGTCCAGGTTGCCGGGTCCGTGGGATGCTTTTCTGTCAGTTCCCAAGTCTTTTTCTTCCAAAAAGCTTTATCATGCTCTATGAAGAGTCTGAAGTATTCATATTGGAGATTTAGATTCCGGGGATCTGCCGAGGCGGCTTTAAGGAAATATTCCTGCTGTTTTGTATTATCTCCACTTAAAGATGCAGCCAGAGCCAGCTTCTGCCACAGTGATACATTTTTAGGATCCAGTTCTGCCGCCTTTAATAAATACGTGGCAGATATGGGGCTATAAGTACCATACTTCTCTCCAAGCGCCTGGGGGATGGTGGCAGACTTAGGATATTTCTTCATCCACTGCTCATATTGAGCCTTGGCTTCATCAGCAGAAGCAAAAGTTTTAAGATAAGCTTTGTGAACCTCCAGGTCATTAGGTTTGGCCTCTACTGCGGCACGCAGTTTTGCCTTTTCCTTGGCGGAAACAGGCTCATAGCCTTTCTGCGCATACCCATAGGTAAAAGAAATTATCGTTATACCTGCAAGGATCAAACACTTAGAAAAAGAATTAATTATCACGAATTTTTTTTGAAAATGTCTATTTCTGTTTCACCTACCTGTTTTAATATGCCATTAGTTGTTTTACAGCAAAGATTCGATCATGAGCTTCAGGGTTTCCTCATTGTCTGCACCGACCATAAATCTTGAGTAAGCAATCCTGCCATCCTGGTCTATAATAAAATTGGTAGGATAATACCTAACCTCATAATCTTTTACCACCTTATCATCGGCACCCAATGGTGTAAAAGAATATTTAGTGCCCTTCATAAATGGAAGCACAAAACCATCCTGGTCTCTATAACCATTAACACCCAGGTAAGCAAACTTG
Source organism: Chitinophagaceae bacterium (assembly GCA_035292525.1). Taxonomy (GTDB): domain Bacteria; phylum Bacteroidota; class Bacteroidia; order Chitinophagales; family Chitinophagaceae; genus VBAS01. Next base: position 3,698 of record DATDPZ010000115.1, on the reverse strand, counting down.
GTCCTATCAATGCCCTTGATGGCAGCTTCAATGTGTGGCATTTCTCCTCTGCATGGGCCGCAACCAGGGTACCAATAAGAAAGAAACACTACTTTACCTTTTACATTTTCCAGTTTCATCTTCCCTTTCGAGGTGTACAGATCCAGTTCAAATGGAGTAGCTGGCCTTGAGTTCTTAGCCACCTCTGCACGAACATCCTGCTTCACCTGCTCCTTAGATTTACCTAGCTTCTGTCCGTACTTCTCAAGAGCTGCTTTTGCATCCATATAAGGAGTTCTGGCCTGGAAAATGATCAAACTATCATAAGCTGTCTTAGTTTCACCTGCGGCGTCCAGTACAGATGCTTTTACCAATATTACATGGCTACCGATGTCAAAAAGATTTCTTTGAGAAGAGGTAACATAAGATAGCATTTGTACAGCCTCTGTTTGCTTCCCTTCCTTCACCTTGTTTTCTATTGCAAGAAGGGATTTGGCAAGCTTCAGCTTTTCAGGAAAGTTGAACCTGGCTGGTGGATTTTTAGCGATCATGGTCTCAGATAGTTCAATAGCCTTTTCATACTGACCTGCCTGGATATAAGCGTCGCCAAGCCGGGACATGGCCACCTGCACTGTGACCAGATCTCCTTGAGGAAACATGCTTCTCAGTTCTTCCCAGATAGCGATCCTTTCTTTTGAATCCCGTACATCAATACCCATTATGTGCAATGCTGAAGCTATTGTTGGGTTGGTAGGATGCTTTTTAGCCAGCTCCCATATATTTTTCTTATAAAAGGCTTCATCCTTCTCTCTGAAAAGTCTGAAGTATGACCATTGGTGGTCCAGATTCTCAGGCTCTGCCGCGATAGCGTTCTTGTAATATTCCTGCTGCTTTGCATTATCTCCGCTTAAGGATGCGGCCAATGCCAGCCGTTGCCAAACATATGCATTCTTAGGATTCAGTGTTGCTGCTTTCAAATAATACGTCGCAGCTACGGGGCTGTAAGTACCATACTTTTCTCCAAGTGCCTGGGGAATGGCGGCAGACTTGGGATATTTCTTCATCCACTGCTCATACTGAGCCTTTGCTTCATCGGCTGAGGCAAAAGATTTCAGATAAGCCTTATGAGCCTCCAGGTCATTAGGATTGGCCACTACAGCTGCACGCAGTTTTGCCTTTTCCTGGACAGAAACAGGCTCAAAGTCCTTCTGCGAATACCCGCTGGTAAAAGAGGATATCGTTATGGCTGCAACGAGCAGACTCTTTGATATATGATTGACTTTCATGAATCTATTTTGAAAATTTTATTAAATACTCTCTTTTCGAAATGGAATTTTAAGTAACTGCCTGTCTTTTTCGCTTAATACGTGTTTTGCTGGAGCTCTCCCCTACTAGCAATAATTTCCGTGGTAGGGATAGGCGCTGCCCATCTTCTTGAGCCTTTGTTCAAGGTGTAAGTCTGCACTGGTTGCGTTGTGGAGACCCCCGCACTTGTATAAGGATAAAAAGTCCTGGTAAGATTTACATCATCACCAGCATATTCATTATGATTATACCGGCGCAGGTCAAACCAGCGTTGTGCAAAGGGCATTTCTCTTCTTCTTTCCTCTGTCACTTTTCTCATAGCATCGTCATTATTTGCAGCAGTAAGATTTACCCAGGAGCCGGCAGTCATGCGTTTGGCTCTAATCGTGTTCAACGCATCCATAGCAGGTCCGGATTGCCCGGTATGCGCCAAAGCTTCCGCTTTTATCAGCAGCATCTCGGCCACTGTTGGTCCGGAAGGCACCTCGGACTTGAAAAAGAAGACATATCCCGGATAATCATACGAGGGATTGGTGATGCCTCTATCATAGGAATAACCTTCAACGATGTGGTACCTGTACCGTAAATCATTTGTCTGGTCATACAGCGCAAGCAGGTCACTACTGGGAATATACCACCAGCTACTTTCAGAAAGCATACGTAAGTACATGAATTCTTTCCATTGCAATATACCAGTGGGGTCTGTTAAAGTGTTATTCGTCATTCGGTAATCATGCGTAATAGGATATTTTACAGTATAACTTGTGTTTGATGGCCTCAACGTAAAGGTTGCAGTAATTGGACTGTAACTCATTTCGGTTTTATAATCAACCAAGGTACTGTGTTCTACAAGAGCTGAGTTGGCATATTGAAGTGCCTTTTCATAATTAAACCTGCTGAGCCAATACCGGGCTGCAAATCCATTAACAGCGGCTTTGTTGGCTCGCCAGCTTGTTATTTTTCCGCCCTGTACGAGAGGAACATTAATTTTTGAAGCGTCTGTGAGGTCGGCTTCTATTTGCTCGTAAACCTTATATAAAGGCTGGCGTTGTGCAGCCTCCTCAAAGCTGATCGTTAACCTGATGGGAAGCCCAGGTTCATTTTTTGTCGCATCAGTATAAGGCAGGCAATAAGTATTAGCAAGTACCCAGTAGCTATATGCCCTTATTAAATGTGCTTCCGCCTTCAAATTTGCTTTTTGCTCCGGTGTACCTCCCGTTACCCGATCCAGGTATTCCAGGACAGTATTGGCATAAAAAATCTTCTGAAATTCACGGGCCCAAAAACTACCATCCGTGAGATTCGTTCCATTTTCTGTAAGAAAAGAAACATCCCAATTATGATACCTGATGATATTTATCCCAAAGTTAGCAGGCCTTGCATCATATAACGCCTTGCTGATATGAAAATCGTCAGTACTATATAAGGCTGTGGGGTTCCCTTCAGCAGCGTAAAGGGAAAAGTTGTTCAATAGTTGCTCCAGGTGGTCAATTGTTGTAATCTGTAACCCACTTGTCCTGGATGGCGCTTCATCTAAGAAGTTGTCTATCTTGCTACAGCTTGCAGCAAAAACGAAAAGAAATAGGGTTAAATATTTTACTTTTTTCATTGTATTTATTTTTTTAATAATCGAATCTAAGTCCAAAAGTGAATCGAGGCATTGGCCTGCCAGTTGTATTGTTGAAGCGGTCCATGGGGTATTCAGGATCTTCACCTGCTTTGTTAGCAACTATTTTAAACAAATTATTGCCTTGTGCATATACCCTTAAACGATTAAAGCCTGTTTTAGCAATTATACGTGGAGGTATAGTGTATGTCAGGTTTATTTCCTGCATGCGCACATGTGAAGCACTTTCAACCAGGTAATCAACTTTTCTGGCAGTTCCCGTCTCCCATGAATAAAGAGCAGAGGAAGCAGTTTGCGGAGGCAATGGAGCTATCCTGGAGGGGTCTCCATTCATTACTTCACCAAGCCTATTATTAGGCAAAACGCGACCAGCAAACAACGCAGGATAGTTGAAACCCATGGTTTGGAAAACATGACCAAACTTACTTGTCACAATAAATGAAAGATCGAGGCCCTTATATTGGAAGGAACTCATCAAATTCAAATCGTAAGGTGCAATCGATGTTCCCATGTTTTGCATATACTCCACTCCATTTCCTCCGGGAAAAGAATAGAAATTAAACTTGTTTTTTCCTGGACCAAAGATTGAAGGGATTCCATTCACGACACCAGCATAATTATAGCGCCAAACACTGTTGGCATCAGCTCCAACTACATAAGCGCCTGAACCACCGTTGGCCAGTACATTTGGATTATAGTTAATTACAAACAGATCAGTGATCCTGTTTCTGTTATAGGCCCCAATTATACTTCCTTTCCAGCTCAAATTTTTTGAGATGTTCATGAA
>DATDPZ010000114.1:0-5485 GCA_035292525.1 Chitinophagaceae bacterium | reverse complement strand
GATTTTGGAAACAGCTTTTGGGTGGGGATTATAATTTATGCCGGATATTAATAAAAAAAAGTTGATTGACATTGGACTTCGCCATCGGTCTTCAAAGGATAATGTGATTCTTTTCAGGACGGTTTTCCCCGTTTCCGGGATAAGGACATTGGATTTTTTGAGGGAGCTTATCCTCGTCAATCAACTTACTCAAAAGTATATCGGCTGCATAATTGCTGCAAGAGCAAATATGCTTGTTTTAAAGAATATGGTTTTTACTGGCCGTATCGTAGTATTACAATAAAATGCTTAGAATAGTTTCCTGGAAATTTAAGGTAATTAAACTCAACATAAACAGCATCGAACTTATTTACCGAAAGTTTACCTGCATACTTAAATGAGATTGCTTAAAGGTTCGTATTAAATTAGCTGTTACCTTAGTCAATAAGTGCCTGAAAGATTGCAGAATTCAAAAAAGAAGTATTTTCGTAAAGATGATTTTTAAAAACGCTAAAAAAAGCAACCACTATCCATGAATGTCGACCAAATTAAAGTCGCTATTGCCGACGACCACAAGATTTTCCGGGACGGAATAAAAATGGCATTAAAAGACAAAGAGTATCTCAGGATCATTTGGGAAGCTGAAGATGGAAAAGACCTGATGCATAAGCTCAAGATTAAACAACCCGATGTAGTTTTAATGGATATCAGGATGCCTGAAATAGACGGCATCAATGCGATCAGCCTGATTCGTAAAGAATATGAAACTTTAAAGATCATTGTGCTGACGATGTATGATGACCAGGAGATGATCACCAGGATGATGGAAATGGGAGCCAATGCTTACCTGACTAAAACTACGGATCCGGAAGAAATCTACCAGGCTATCTTAACCTGTATGAACGACGACTTTTATTTTAATGAACTGGTGAATAAAGCCGTGCTGATGAAACTGCAGCATAAAAAGAAAGTAAGGCAGTTTTATCCCAACCCGGTTAAATTTTCCGAAAAGGAATTAAGGATATTGAAATTAATTGCCAACGACAAAACAACTGAAGAGATCTCCAAAGAAGTTTTTCTTAGTCCCCGGACCATTGAAACCATTCGCCAGAACATGAAACAAAAAGTAAGTGCAAAAACCATTGCCGGCCTGGTGATGTATGCGATGAGAAATAAATTACTGGAGTAAATATTAACAAACTTATTTTTTAAAATTTATTGATAAATGCCAAAGACAGCCGGTAAGAATATTAACAGCGATTATTTCAATGGGTATTACAAAGAAATCTGGCGTACTATTTTCCCGGAAAAAACAACTTTAGCGGAAGTAGATTATGTAATTGAGGAATGCGGACTTCAGCAGGGGAGCAGTGTATTGGATATGATGAGTGGTTATGGCCGGCATGCTTTAGCATTGGGAAGAAAAGGAATGAAAGTTGTAGCAGTTGATAACCTGCCGGAATACAGCAACGAGATCAATGAAAAAGCGGCCGAAGAAAAACTGGATGTTAAAAGTATCTGTGCTGACATCCTGGAGCTTCAAGTTGAAAGCCAGTTCGATGCAGTGATTTGTATGGGTAACAGCCTGCAGTTTTTTAATGAAAATGATACAACCAAACTTCTTTCAGCCATTTCCTCTCATATTAAGCCGGGAGGGAAATTCATCATTAATTCATGGTCGCTGGCAGAAATTGTGATGAAACAATTCAAAGAAAAAAGCTGGAGCAGGTTTGATAACCTTTTATTGCTGGTAGAGAGTAAATTTTTATTAAGGCCGGCAAGAGTGGAAACCACCAGCCTGATCATTACAGACAATGGAGAAAGAGAAGAGAAACAAGCCGTGGATTATATATTTTCAATAGCAGAACTGGAAAGTATGTTGCATAAAACCATGTTTCAGTTAAAAGAAGTTTACAGTATTCCCGGTAAAAAGATATTCTCTCCCGGCGATCCCAGAGCCTACATCGTAGCTGAAAAGAAATAATTAATCAGAAGCTAAGAATTATTACAAAAAATAATAAGAAAAAGGAGAAAGTTGATTGAATGAATTTCTGCCGCTGGTTTTTACAAAGGATTATTGAAATTTTTTTTGGACGGAACGGACATTGGACGATATTGGATTGAAGAAAGCGGGTTCTTCTTTTCAATCAACTTTCAGATACAAATCTATGCCTGTGCAAACTACTGAACAAGAGCAAAACTTCCTGTTTTTCAGAATATGGTTTTTACGGCTATCATCGTAATTGTCTCTATTTTTAATGAGTACTATTGCGCATTAATTTTTATTTATAAGTATTTTTCTCATTACGAAAATCAAGTAGTTGTACTATAGGGTATGTTACGGGGATTTCACAATTTGCATTGTATTTATAACTGAGAAAATAACTTTTCATTTTTTTCGTTTATTACTTACCAATGTCAAAAGGAATCGTAAGATTTCATAAAAAATTTTAAAAAAAACTCAAACAAGTCTCATGAAAAACCTGGAAAACGGCCAAGTAATTAAAGTGGCCATCGCCGATGATCATACCCTGTTCCGCTCCGGAGTAAAGACTTCGTTGTCTGCACATAAAGACATCAACATGGTAGCAGAAGCAGAAAATGGTATGCAACTGCTTAATTTATTAAAGCATATTCAGCCAGATGTTGTTCTATTAGATATATCGATGCCGATTATGGATGGCCTGGCTACGCTGCCCGAAATCAAAAAGCTATACCCTGGTGTAAAGGTGATCATGCTCAGTATGCATAATGATCATTCCATGATCAGCCGGATGATGGAAATAGGAGCCAACAGCTACCTGACCAAAGAAAGCGGCGCAGAAAAAATATATGAAGCCGTAAAGCAGGTATATGAAAATGAGTTCTTCTTCAATGATCTTACCAATAAGGCATTGCTTAGCGGTCTGCGTAATAAATCTTTTGCAGATGCACACAAGCCTGCCGAAGTACATTTAAATGACAAGGAGATCACCATCCTGCGCCTGATGTGTGAAGAGAAAAGCACAAAAGAGATTGCCGATATTGTAGATCTTAGCCCCAGAACCGTAGAAGCTATCCGTGATAAGCTGAAAACAAAGACGGGTACTAAAAGTATGGCCGGCCTGGTGATGTATGCCATCAAAGCTGGTTTGGTAGTACAGGAATAATTTTGTTTTGACATGATAGTTTGAAATGGCATCAGGTAACGATGCCATTTTTTATGGCAAACATGACAAGCCCTGCCGAATTGCGAACGCCGATTTTTTCAATTAATCGCTGACGGATGCCTTCCACTGACCGGGGACTGAGAAATATTTCTTTTGCAATTTCAGCGGCTGTCTTTTCCTCACATATCATTTTCAGTACTTCCATTTCTCTTTCCGTCAGGTCGATGTTTTCATTAAAGGAAGGTTTTATATTATTTTTCAAAACCAGTTTTTTCAACAAGGCTTTATTGACAAGGTCATTAAAATAATAACCGTTTTCACAAACAGCATAAATGGCTTTACGTATTTCCTCCGGTTCGGCATTTTTCAGTAAATAGCCATTGGCGCCAATCTCCATCAGGTGAATAATGAATTTATCATCTTCGTACATGGACACTACCAGTACCTTCACCTCATTAAATTTTTTACGGATAATCTTTGTGGCTTCCATACCATCCATAATGGGCATTTTAAGATCCATGATCACAATATCAGGTCTTTTTGATTCCATCAGGGAAATCAGGTCCTCGCCATTTTCAGCTTCAAAGATCACCTGCAGTTGATCATCCTGGGCCAGGCTTACTTTTAAGCCTTCCCGGAAAATCTTGTAATCATCAGCTATAGCAATTTTAATTTTTTTCATTTTGCTGGGTTTACAGGTATTTCTAATACAATCCGGTTTTCTTTTTCGTTTCTTTCAAACTGTATTTTTCCTTTTAAAAGGATAATCCTGTTCTGAATATTTTTTAATCCCAATCCTTCAGGACTAAACCGTAATTCTTCAAATTCTTCCTGGCTGAGGCCCGATCCATTAAAGAGGATAATAAGCTCCAGCAGGTTATCATTTTTTATGTGTGTAGAAACATGCATAAAATTTGCATGGGCATGTTTTAAGATATTATTGCTGAGCTCCTGCACAATCCTGTAAATACCCAGGTCGGTTTCACTGGTTTCTGTATGATAATTAGTATCCAGGTCAGTTTCCACTTTTACAATTGTTCCCTGTACTGTTTTTGCAAGAAAATTACTGATTGCCTCATTTAACCCGAATTCTTTTAGCAGGGTAGAATGCAGGTTATGTGAAATAGTGCGGACTCTTTTAATGCCATCATCCAGCATTTCTTTTGAACGTTCACAAAGCGCCTTGCCTTTTTCATCTAATTGATTTGAATTGATATTAGAAAAATGTAACCTGACAGAGGAGAGAATAGCACCCACCTCATCATGCAGCATTTCTGCAATGCGATGACGTTCCCCTTCCTCGCTTCTCACGGCGCCTTCAATCAAAAGATTTTGCTGTTGTTCTTTTAAAACGCCCATTTCTTTTTGCAACTGCCATTTCTTTCTTTGGTTAGTGAACATAACCAGGAGAAAACCGGCTGCCAGTAATAACATAGAGGCAATACCCAAAGTGACCAGGAGTGTGATGTCTGTTTTCATGTTCGCTTGCTTCGATAGAAGCTGATTCCTATAAAAATACTCAAAAGGATATAAGTAATGTTATGAACATTCCATAATTCTTCAGAATATTCCTTATAGGCAGTGGTCAGGTATTTGTAAAACAGGAAGATGATAAAATTTACCGAGGAATAAAGTGTTAGCCCCATAACGATCCAGTAATGGGGTAAGGCAATCGGGGAAAAAATCTCATCATCCATATTGATCCTGTAAAAATACCGGAGACAGTAAAATAGCAGGATACCTGCTTCCAGTGTTAATGTGCTGCTGCTGAAATCTTTTATACTTTCCAGGAAAGAAAAGTTGATAAGTATCAGTGCAAGGAATATCCAGGTAATATAGTGGCTTATTTTTTTAAATGTTGTGACAAAATGATTAAAAAACCAGGTAAACAATAACAGTCTTGAAACGGAGATCAATGTATAAAAGATCAGATTTTTAAAAACCGGTTTCCCGGATCTTGGATCTGTATCATACCACCACCAAAGGTATTCCTGGAAAAACCCATCAATACCGAGGGTTTTTCTTTTCCAGATCACATCGATGGCGGCTCCGAATATAAAAGCAAGTATCAGGTAATAAAATATTGGTTTTACCCAATTGCCTTTAGGGTTTACAATAAAATAAATGGTAAGTGGTATGAGGGGCGCCCATACCTCTGACCAATCAAGAATTTGCTGAATAATTTTCATAGTTTATTTTTATTCCGGATCTGCAGGTGGACTTGGATTGGCAGTGGCCGACGTTCCATCAAGGGAAACATCATAAGTGGCATGCGGGTTAGCACTGATTTTTGCTTTTAATAAAAGAAAAGATGTTTTTGATTTTTGCGGATCCTTCATCAGCTTTTTTATTTTTTC
>DATDPZ010000113.1:0-3425 GCA_035292525.1 Chitinophagaceae bacterium | reverse complement strand
ATTTCATTTCTCAAAGAATCCTTCATCACATCGTCGTCCGTGTCATCACCACCCTGCATCAGGTCACCCATGGCTACATCTTCGGCTTCGTGCACAGGTGCATCCAGGCTGGTGTGTCTTGTATTACTTTGAAATATATTGTTGATTTCTGTTTCACTCATTTCCAGTATTTCGGCCAGTTCTTCTGTACTGGGCTCTCTTTCATGCTCCTGCTCAAAAGCCATATAGGCTTTGTTTGCCTTATTATAAGTACCAATTTTGTTTTGTGGTAAACGTACTAATCTGCCCTGTTCTGCTAAAGCCTGGAGAATAGACTGACGGATCCACCACACAGCATAAGAAATGAATTTGAAACCCTTCGTTTCATCAAAACGCTGAGCAGCTTTGATTAAACCAAGATTTCCTTCATTAATAAGATCGCTTAGTGATAATCCCTGGTGTTGATATTGCTTAGCTACTGATACGACGAAACGAAGGTTGGCCTGAACAAGTTTATCCAAAGCTCTTTGAGCATCTACGGGGCTCCGGTGAGCCATTTTAATACGTTGTGCTAAAGTGGTTTCCTCCTCGGGGTTGATCATCGGGATCTTAGAAATTTCCTGAAGGTATTTTTCAACTGCCTGAGAGTCCCTGTTCGTAATCTGGGTAGCAATTTTCAGCTGCCTCATAATGATTATAAATTATAAGTTATTAACAAAATAAGAGTCGGTTTGTTATAGGAAAGTTGCAAAGGGTAAGTTAATTACGCCGTCCAAATCTGTTGTCAAAAGTACATCACTATGCTGGTTTCTCATAGTGATTGTGGAAAAAACTTATTAAAAAAAATAATTATTTCATAAATCATGCATCCTAAAATCACTGAAACCCTTTACTACACTATATTATGCAGGAATAGCAATTCCTGTTTTCTGAAATAAAACAGCCTGAAAAATACGGGTTTATTTGTGGATATCAGGATGCCTGTGTTTTATTTCTTTTGAACAAATAATACCAAAGACCCAAACCTGTTATAATCAATAAGGCAGAAATCAATTCAGCCTGTGTCATTTCCACACCTAATATTTTCATTTGAACATTTACCCTGATCTTTTCAATAAAAAACCTTTCTACTCCATTTAACACTAAATAAAAAGCAAAAATGGTGCCCGGAATCTTAAATTTCTTTCTTAATGACCAGATGATCATAAATAAGATAAGACAAATTACTATTTCGTAGAAAGGGGTTGGATAAACAGGAGGCTCGAGCTGGTAACAATACCTGGAATCCAGGCAACCCTGGATCTTCACACCTGCTTCATTTACATTGTTAGGATAGTTATAAGCCCACATCCAGTCAGGTAACCAACTGAACGGTTTTGGAGAAGTATTCACAATACCCCAGTCACCATCCCCGGCAACCTGGCACCCAATTCGTCCAAATGCATATCCCATCATTAAGGCTGGGGCAGCTGCATCGTTTAAATGCCAGAAACCGATCTTGTGTTTTTTTGCAAACCACCAAACGGCTAATGAAGCACAGACCAATCCACCGTACCAGGTGAGGCCACTTGCAGAAAATATACTGGAAGGATTGGCTATAAAATCATCCCAATTTTCAAAAGTATCAAATAATTTGGCGCCCAATAATCCAAATACAAGAGCCAGGATAGTAATTTCTCCTACCCTGTCCTGCGGCCAGATTCTGAGCTTTCTTAATTCTGGTTTTTGAAGCTGTTGTTTTTTCTTTTCCCACCATTTTAACCCGGTAAAAATAATAGCCAAAAGAATACCCAGCGGCCAACTACCTCTTTCTGAAAAAATAAAAGCCTGCGGATCATCCGTAACGGATTTATCCATGAAAAAAAGTGCAAGAATTTTATAACCCAGGAAAAACCCTAATAAAAAATTAAGAAGAAGGTCTGTAAATGTAGCTGGTTTCCCAACCATTACCTGAACTTCGGTAGGCTGAAGTAGCCCTTGCTTACTCTTTCTTTTGAGTTCAGCAGCAAGAATAGTTGCTGCTAAGATGTAGGCCAATGCAACAAAAAACCCAAATGAATTCACTATTCGCAAAGCAGGCCACTCAACATTAAAAAGGTCACGAAATGCATAAAAAAGATTGGGATACATCAGCTGCTGATTGGTTGGTTTAAAAAGATAACCGGCGAATATACTAAAAGAATACATTTAGTATCATCCGGTTGGGTTAACATAAATATTAACGCTGATTATTTAAAACGAATCAGTATTGATATTTTTAAAAAGGAATTGCTTAATTGCAATATTGCTCAAAAGCATTTGCCAGATTAGAAGCAATCATTTGTGCGGGCCTTCCTTCAATCTGGTGTCTTTCTATAAAATGAACCAACTGGCCATCTTTAAATAGTGCTATGGCCGGGGAAGAAGGCGGATATGGCATCAAATGTTCCCTCAGTTTTTTAACTGCTTCAATATCGAAACCCGCAAAACTGGTGGCAAGATGATCAGGTTTTTTTTCACTGTTCATGACAGCCATCACCACTCCGGGTCTTGCAGAACCAGCAGAACAACCACAAACTGAATTTATCATAATCAGTGTGGTTCCTTTCCGGGAAAGCTGTTCATCTACTTCTCCGGCAGTTAATAATTCTGAAAAGCCATGCTCTGTCAGCTCTTCTTTCATGGGGGTTACAATTTCTTCTGGATACATCTTATATTTTGTTTAAGATGCAAAAGTAAATAAAATTCATTCCCCGGTTTCAATACTGATCAGTTGATTGTTAATCTGTCAGAAAATATTTCTTAAATCGGAAATAATGTCTTTTACTAACAAGCTTTGGTTACCATGAGGCAGAAAATCTCTTTATAAAATACAAATGGTATGTTGTTTGGGAGAAAGTTTATGTATTATTCTTTAAAAACTAAAAAGTACAATAATGGCATACTTAAAAATTAACAACAGACCGTTTGAAAAATCAGCTAACAATTTTGTTGATGAATTGTTCAGGGGGCTCCCGGATTTATTTAATGAAAATTCAGGCTTTGTTTTAAAAGAGGGACATGTGCCGGTAAATATCAAAGAGACCGGTAATGAGTACATACTGGAAGTGATTGCACCGGGATTTAACAAAGCGGATTTCAAAATAAAACTGGATGCAAATATTCTGACAGTTTCAGCCGAAAAAAAAGAAGATGAAATAACTGAGGCAGATAAAGTGCAGCCGGAAAAACAAATCAGGCGTGAATACAGCTACAAGAGCTTTAAACGTTCTTTCACAATTGATGACAAAACAGATGCAACCGGAATTGAAGCTTCCTACGTCAATGGAGTGATGATTTTAAACCTTCCGAAGAGAAAGGAAGTCAGAGAAGCAGCCAAAGAGATTATTATAAAATAAACAGTTCTGTAAAGAATCAAAGATTTCTCATAAGCAGTTGGTTTTGGTTTAAACCCTGTCGTTTCCACG
>DATDPZ010000112.1:0-4508 GCA_035292525.1 Chitinophagaceae bacterium | reverse complement strand
AGTATTATATATTGTGGTTGTGAAGTAGCTCCGAAATTTTCTGTCTGAAATGTGGACCATTTATCGCCAACTGTTATGATTGATTTTTCCTGACCTGTTGATGTTTTATATACGGTTTGTTCTGTTAATGGTAAATTTCTTCTTTCATCCACATAAAGCGAAACCACGACAAACGCATTTCTCATTAAACTATCCACTATCCGGTTGGGCCACACTTTTTCTTCCATCCGACGGCAGTTTACACATGCCCATCCGGTAAAATCGACCAGCACCGGTTTATTTTCTTTCCTGGCAATCTCTAATGCTTCCTGATAATTATTTTGAATGGGTTCAAAAATATCCTGGTGAGTTTTTTCTGTACTGTACAGGCTATAGGTTGCCCTGGGTGGCGGAAATCCACTGATCAGTTTCAGATCGGCACTTTTAGTATTGGTAAGACCCGGTAAAAGATAGATAGCAACTGCAGAAAACAGAATGATAAATGCAATTCTGGTAAAAGAAAACTTTTTAACCGGCGATGTATGAGGAAATTTAATTTTTCCCAACAAGTAAAGTACAGTTAATATGCTTATGATAATCCACAACCCAATAAATACCTCTCTTTTTAATAAACCCCATTGCTTAACAAGATCTGCGTTGGATAAAAATTTTACAGCTAAAGCCAGTTCAAGAAATCCCAGTACCACTTTTACATTTGTCATCCAGCCTCCGGATTTTGGCAGTGACTGAAGCCAGTTGGGAAACATAGCAAACAAGGCAAATGGTAAACCCAGTGCAATGCCGAATCCTGCTGCTCCTGCAGTTAATGGCCAGGCTCCCTGTTCTGCCACTCCTACTAATAAAGTTCCAAGAATAGGACCCGTACAGGAAAAAGATACTATTGCCAATGTGGCTGCCATAAAAAAGATCCCGCCTGTATTTCCCAACCCGGATTTTGAATTCATTTTATTGGCTAAACCCGCAGGCAACCCAATTTCAAAATAGCCAAAAAATGAAATAGCAAAAACAACGAATATGACAAAGAACAAAAGGTTCAGCCAGACATTGGTAGAAATATTATTAAAAATTTCCGGACTGACTGCTTTATTGGCGACATGAAACGGGATGGTGATGGCAACATAAATTAAAAAAATAAACAGTCCATACAGGATAGCACTGGTTATTCCTTTTTTTCTGTCCCGGGATTTTTTGGTAAAAAAAGAAACGGTGACCGGTATCATAGGAAACACACAGGGCGTAATCAGAGCAATCAATCCACCCAGCAAACCAAGAAAGAAAATAGTTAGGATGCTTTTGTTTTTTGTTCCTTCATCCCCGCAGTCATTTACCGGGTTATTAATATCGATGGAGGGTACCTTAATTTTAGTTTCTGCAGCTACCCCGCCTTCCAGCGACACATTAAATGATAGCGGCAGGTCAGAATTAAACTCATCATTCTTTCCATAGAAATAGGATAATGTACCCTGCAATGTAAAGGGTACATTTCCACTAATATTAACTATTGCTTTCCATACAGTGGCTCCTTCATAAACTTTTACGCTGCTGTTTTCAAAAATAGGGCTGGAAAATGTTTTGCTATCTCCGCTGTCAGAAAAAATTCCATTAAAAGAAATAGCGGAGTCGGGAAAACTCAGTTCCACTGTTTTAACACCTCCGGGTTCCTGGTTGGGAGCATACAATTGCCAACCATTTACGCCTTCAGTAATAAATACTAATTCATATTTCCCGTCGGTCAATTTATTGCTGGAAAATGTCCATTTATAGAGGGCGCCTGTATCCTGAGAAAAAGAACTGACAGAAAATAAAAACAAAAAAAGAATGAAAGAAAATCTGGTAAAAGTGCTGAGCATGCTGGCTGTTTAAAAAATAAACGAGTTCTTTAAAAGAAAACTCGTTTTATATAAAAAAATCATACCCCTTAATTCAACGCCACATTAAAATTAATTTTTTTTGGTGGCAGGCATTTTTTGTCGTCGCAGGTTTGGTATTCCACATTTCCGGAGAAATTAGTTTTTGCTTTCCCTTTCAGATTTACGACCTGAACAAAATCAACTTTTTTAGCATACTGGTAGGCAGAAAGATCCAGTTTTTCATCTCTGAATTTTTCCAGCTTACCAATTTCATTAATCTTCCCGTTCAGTTTGATAAGCGGATTTTTGTTTATTGTAAAAGTAGTTGGGATCGCAATTGCATCCTGAGGTTGTACCTGGGAATAAAGATGCCACCCGCTCTGCATAGTAGCCGTCATATGTACTTCGTAAGTGTTTGAATTCATTTTTTTGGCCGTAAATGTCCAACTCACGGGGTTTTGGGCAGCAGTTAAAATCATTGCCAGGAAAAATAAACTCAGTAATCCGGTCTTCTTCATGTTTTTTTATTTATGACGCAAAAATCGTGACAAAAGTATGATCATGATGATAAAGTTCTCTGCAAATATCGTAACTGAAAAAAATAAAATGTAATAAAGATGACGAAACGGAGAAATAGAGTATAAAATGACGAATTAGCCCACTAATACCTCAGCCATTAACAGGTTTTTAAGAATTTCCCGACCGTCTGTATTGCCCAAAGCTTCAGCGGTGGCTCTTTCCGGATGTGGCATCATGCCAAACACATTCCTGTTTCCATTGCAGATACCGGCAATGTTCCTGGAAGCTGCATTGGGATTTGCTTCTTCAATGATCCGCCCGTTTTCATCACAATAATAAAATAGTACCTGGCCGTTTTGTTCAAGTGCATCCAGCATTTTTTCATCAGCATAATAACGTCCTTCCCCATGAGCAATCGGAATTTTATATACCTTTCCTGACTCATTCGTCAGGAAAACATTTTTACAGGCAAATTGCTGGTGGCCATTTCTTAATAATGCACCGGGTAACAGGTGTGATTCACAAAGAATCTGGAATCCATTACATACGCCAAAAACTTTTCCTCCTGCATTCGCAAATTCAATGACACTTTGCATCATCGGGCTGAAGCGGGCAATAGCCCCGCAGCGTAAGTAATCTCCAAAAGAAAATCCTCCCGGCAAAATGATACAATCGTTTACGGAGAAATTGCTCAGGTCTTTATCCTTATGCCAAAGCATGATCACTTCCTGCCCCATATCGTATGCCAGTGCATCATACATATCCCTGTCACAATTAGAACCCGGGAAAACAACAACACCAAATTTCATAAAAAGATTTTTATAAGAAGGATCAAAGATATTTCACCAGTGCGACTGACAAAAATAAAATATATAGATGGTCAGGCGGGAAATTCAGATCTCTCCTTATCATAATAAAAAAACAGGGGCATCATTTATTAAACACAGATTTTATCCCCAGCCAGGTCCCGCATATTGAAACGTAATTATAAAAAGTATTGAGATCCAGAAAATAACAGCCGGCAACCATCTCTGTGTGGTATATAAATAAGTACAGGCATGAAAAGCAGCAAACGGTATAGCTGCCATGATCCAGTTTTCAAAGCCACTAGTTTCATTATTTACAAATGGAATAAACAAAGCAAATAAAAGAAATATAAGTACCAGGCTCCAGTTTTTTCTTACCTGTATCAGCATTTTCCGGAGGTTATCCTGAACCAGGTATCCGCCGATTAAGAAAGGGATGACCAATAAAAAACTGCTGATGGCCAGCCAGAGCGATCTCCCGGGAATTGTTACAGATACTTGTATTGAAGAGAATAAGCTTTCCAGGCTTAAGGCATTCGTTAAAAATAGATAGGCCGCATAAAAATAAAAGGGCGTAGTAACCCCCAGCAGACAGATCAGCCATTCATTCAGCCTTACCGTCCTCATGATCATTAAGGCAAATAACAGCCAAAGTACCAGTATCAATGAAGGAAAAAAAATGAAACTGCACAGGCCAATGGCTAACCCTATATTAAAGATGTTACTCTTGACATTACTTTGATTGTATAATTTAAAAAGGCTGCTGAAAACTACCAGGATAAGTGAGTTGATTAAGATGATGGGTGAAAAGAAATTCCACTCCGGAATCATTGAGGTGATGACCATATAGGCAATGGCCGGTAAGAATGTCATCTTTTGCATCATGCGATGATCGTTCATCAGCTTATTCAACTGCATAGCCTGTGTAAATAAGATCAGGTAAGTAAGCCCGGCATAGAGATTGGCGCTATTACTTCCGAAAGAATTCAGAAAAGAAATGATTTCTTTATAGAATAAAGCAGACTGCTCGTTTACTGGTGCCGGTACCGTGTTTTTAAACAGGGGAAGCTTGATAAGAATTCCCAGTATAAATACAAAGAGGATATTGACCGGCGTTTTTTGTTTAAATAATCCTATCACTTATCAGGATATTGAATCACTAAAAATCAATTTTTGCAAAACAAATATAATTACGATAATAACAGGGAAGGATCATCTGGGTGGCGCTTACCTGCTTGCCGTATTTTGGAAGAAACTCATGCCCCTTATCCAGGTTTTTCAAAGTAGGATTCCTGTTGATCTGCCCGTCAGGTGCCAGGGAATAGTCGTTAAG
>DATDPZ010000111.1:0-7248 GCA_035292525.1 Chitinophagaceae bacterium | reverse complement strand
ATTGGCAATTTGGTATACGAGGGCAGCAGTCTCAGTTACATCATAACGGAAGAGGGACGCCTGGTAGCAGTCGGAACCGGGGCAAACCGAACATTCGTGGCGGAATACAATCTGAAGGATCACCTTGGCAACAACCGGGTCACCTTCCTGGGAAAGATTATCGGAGGTGGTGCCATACAAGTAATGCAGACCACCAATTACTATCCTTTCGGATTGGTGATGACACAAAACAGCAGCAATCCCATTACTGATTATTCCAAAAATAAATATCTTTACAATGGCAAAGAATTACAGGACGAAAGGTTTGGATCAACGTTCTTTGGTTTATTGGATTATGGCGCCAGGTTTTATGATGCGCAGATTGGACGGTGGCACTCGGTGGATCCGTTGGCGGAAAAATACAGACGATGGAGCCCGTATAATTATTGTATGGACAATCCTATTAGGTTTATTGATCCGGATGGGATGGGACCTGGAGGGCCACAATGGGCAGCTTGGGCCGCTCAGAATCCATTACCTGCTATTGCTGATGCAGCTCGGATGTATTTTCAGGCTGCTGGTAAAGCAATTGACAAAGCATACGTTAGTTTTACATCTTCAGCAAGTAAAGTAATCTCTGAAACTAAGATTAATTTAGGTGTTGGTCAAGCAAAAGTTTCAACCAGTAATGAAGTACGCAATACTACAACAGTTAGAACTAATCTTGGCGAGTTTTTTAATTATACTGGTGACAACAAGCCGACTGCTCCATTGATTAATATTGAGAACAAAACAACAGTAACACAGAACACTAATGTTGAAGTAAATGGAACTGTCAATGGAGTTGATATTAAAAACACCAGTAGTACAAAAGTAAATTCTGCGGATGAAAGTGTTGTACAACAAAATGAAGTTGTTGCTGGGAAGGGTGATACTGGCTTTTATATTTTAAATACTACTACAAATAATGAGAATCAAATAGATTTGGGATTTAAAATTACCTTTTCAAATAATGACAAAGACACAAAAAGGACTGTTGCTGTAAAAGTTGGTGCAACCATAAAGGATGATGAAGAAAAACAATAATTATGAAGCTCTATTTATTTTTCATAACAATAATACTTGTGTGTGGATTTAGTCAATGCTCATCAAAAAATGAGACATCTGAAAATTCAAAAAAAGATATATTAAAGGTTAATAAATTTAAATTACGAAAAGGAAAGACCTTAAAAGATTGGAATTGTCATGAAATTGAGGATAATAACATTTGTATTCCTTCAACTTGGAAGACAATAGAGCAAAATAAAGTATATTATTTTACTTATCTTGACAATAATAATGATAATACTTATTTTACCATTCTCAGATACAATGCAAGTGTTGAAAATATTGATTCTAAAGAATATCTTAAGGAAACTTACTTACAACTGATCAATGATACTCTTGAGAAAGGTATGAGCTATACTGTAAAAAGGCTTATTTTTAAGAATAAAGAATCTTACTATTGTGAATATTATACTAAAATTGATAACATCTCATATATTACTTATTCAATGATATTTAACCAGGGTGATTTCTTATATGATATTAGCTTAAAAGCAGAAAAGGATGTGGCTTCTACCAATTATTATGATGTTTTCCAAGATATTCTGTATAATTTTAGGATAAAGGGGAATCAATTTTTTAGTGAGAAAGACAAGCTTAAGGAAATACAAATCATAGATTTATCAACATTATAATAAATTAATTCTATAGAAAGCACAAAACCCGGATCGCTCCGGGTTTTGTGCTTTTACGTTTTGAAATGTTATGGTCACTTATTTTTAAAGTATTCGATCATTTTCTTAAAGCTAAATCCCATTCCGGCAAAATTAGGTTCCAGGATAACGGCATCGGCCAAGGCTCTGCCGATACCACTTTTGAGTTCCCGGGCTATCCTGAAATCATCCAGGTCTTTTTTAACTACTCCCCTTCTTTAGACAACTTTAATTCAAAGTTAAGTTAGATTTCCTTTTCCGCCCAATTGGGCGGAAAAGGAAATCTAAGCGGCTCGGGCGTACATCTGTTCTGGTCTTTTATACCCTAATGTTTGATGCTGCCTGCGGGTATTATAGAACTCCATATACCACTTAATTTTCCCGAACAATTCGATGCCATCATCCGATGGTTCCAAATAGATTTTCTCGTATTTAATGCTTCGCCAGAACCGTTCAATAAATATATTATCAATCGCCCGTCCTTTTCCATCCATGCTAAATTGTACGTTTTCACCCTTTACAAACTCAGTAAACACTGGGCAAGTAAACTGACTTCCCTGGTCGGTATTTAGTATCTCCGGCTTTCCATGCACAAGTATGGCCGTTTCCAGGCATTCTTTGCACCATAATGCTGTCATGGTATTAGAAAGCGACCAGCCTACTATAAATCGACTGTAAAGGTCTATTATGGCTACCAGGTACATGTAACCATTCCCTACCGGAACATATGTAATATCCATGCCCCAAACCTGATTTGGACGTATTATGCTTAAATCACGCAGTAAATATGGGTATATGGTATGCCCTTCACCTTTATGGGGCTTGCTGGTATTTGGCCGGGGGCCAAGGGCATGTAGATCCATTAATCGATACAGGCGCCTTATCCGTTTCGGATTCACTTTGTGGCCCAGATCACGCAAATACTCCGTCATCCGTGGTACCCCAAAAAACGGAGTTTCCATATATTGCTTGTCAATCAACTTCATTAGTTCCTGGTTCTGTGTACTGTCATCATGGGGAATATAGTAGAAACTACTACGGCAGATGTCTAAAAGCTCGCATTGGCTCATTATACTTAATGGGCTTGCCTTGTCTACTTTTAGATTCCTGTCTTCTTTGGCTACTTCCCCAGTACTTTTTTTAAGAAATCAACCTGCATTTGAAGCTGGCCTACTTTTTTAAAAAGCTCTACTTTCTCTTTTTCATCATCATTTTTAACAACTCCCTTTTCAAAAACGCTGGAGGCTCCACTGAGAAATTGACTCTTCCAGGTCGAGATCTGGTTCGGATGTACTTCATACTTCTTTCCGATTTCCTGGATC
This sequence comes from Chitinophagaceae bacterium, assembly GCA_035292525.1. Classification (GTDB taxonomy): domain Bacteria; phylum Bacteroidota; class Bacteroidia; order Chitinophagales; family Chitinophagaceae; genus VBAS01. Next base: position 4,190 of record DATDPZ010000111.1, on the reverse strand, counting down.
GTTTCTCGCTCCTGAAGAGCTTCTAATACGACTTTTGTCTTAAATCCTGATGTGTAATTTTTTCTCTTTTTCATAACAACAAGTTTATTAATTTTCTATTGATACTTGTTGTCTAATTTTTGGGGGTAATTATATTTTGATCTTTAATATCATTAAAAATCTTTTCGATCAGGCTTACCACCTCCGTTGTGGATGAGCAAACCTTTTTTAATGGAATTAATATCATTTTCAGGTCCCCCTCGCTGAGCGAAGACTTCAATCGTAGCGGCTCGGCGAATGTTTTTAACTTCGCCGTTTTTAAAGGGCAATTTGCAATTGCCAGGTCAATAAAAGTACAAAACCCGCCTTCACAGCGGGTTTTGTGTTATAATCCGACCTGGTTACGCAGTGTTTTGAGTTCTTTATCAGAAATATCTTCTTTCTCTGATTTATCGTAAATGGTAAGCAGGTGAACTTCGGTATCTTCAATCAGTACGCAGGTGATAACCCTTGCTCCGCCTGATTTTCCTTTACGTTTGGATGCAATAGCCAGGCGTATTTTAAAACAATCTTTACCAAGTGATTTGCCTTGCGCTGGATCCTTTTCAAGGCTTTCGATCAGGGCTTCAATATCGGTTTTTAAAGATGTGTACTTTTTAGCCAGGCGTTTGGCTTCTTTGCGAAAGTTCTCGGTATATAAAACATTATAGCTCATGAAGCAGTTCCCTGGCCGGTTTAAGTTTTATTTTCCCTTCCCGGTGCAGCTTCACTTCATTAAACGCATGCTTCAATCCTTCCAATATCTCTGCCTTGGTTGGTTCCTGGTAATCCAGTTCAACCACCCCGGAAAGGTGCTTTTGTAATACCTTCCAATCTTCAATAGGGATGAACACCCCTGTTTTCTTTCCTTTATTATCGGATATATATTGCAAGTTCATGCCTGTGTTTTTATTTGGTTGCATAAGCCTGACGGGCTTTTGAATCCCTCAGGAACGTATCAATAACACGGAAAAGCATTTTTTTGGTATCTCCATCAAGGTTCTCAATGTCTTCCAAACGTTTAACCGCCTCTTTGTCGTAGGTTGCGTGTTGTCCTTCACCAATAAGGAAATCAATCGAAACGCCGAATACATTGGCCAATTTGGCGGCCATCTCAACAGAAGGGGCATTTTCGTTGCGTTCATATTTACCAATGATAGCCCGTGAAGCATTGATCGCTTTTGCCAGGTCATCCTGTGACCAGTCTTTCTGTTTTCTGAGCTGTGTTATTTTACTTCCAATGTCCAACATGTTACACTAAAGTAAGTGATTTTACTGTATTTAATGCAAATATAGTAAAATGTTGTTTACAAATATCGCAGATATTATTTGTTTGAAAGGAAAACAAGTTATACTTTTGGCATACATGTTACACTTTTAAGAAATACAAAAAAATTATCAACAATGGAAATCCGGGATATAAAAGCAAGCCTGAGTATTATAACAGTCCTGCACCATTACGGTCTAAAGCCCGACAAACATGATATGCTGGCCTGTCCTTTCCACGAAGATAAAAGCCCGAGTCTGAAGATCTACACCAAAACAAACACCTTTCATTGCTTTGGCTGCGGGGCAACGGGGGACGGCATACAGTTCATTGAAATGTTCAGCAAACTAACCAAACACGAGGCTATAGAAAAGGCCAAAACCTTAGTTGATCCGAATTATATCATAACTCCAAAACCAATGGAACAACCGGAAGAAAAAGATTTATTGCCCCGCCTGGCAGTGCTGGGCAAGGTAGCCATGGACAGCAGGGCCACCTTTAAACGGGCTGAAAAAGCCAGGGAATATTTAAAAGGCCGGGGACTGGATCCGGATAAAATGAACGTGGGATATATCGGGGTGGACCTTGGCAAGGGATGGAACCGGCAGTTACAGGAAAGCGCTCTGCAGCTTGGCATATTAAAGCAAACTAAACCAGACACCTTTGCTCCCAAGTTTAAAAACTGCGTGCTGTTTTTTACTAAAAACGAGAAAGGACAGGTTATTGATCTTTATGGCCGCTCTGTTATTGATGGAACCGAGAACCGGCACTTTTATTTAAACGGTCATCACCAGGGCATTTATCCTAAATACCCGGAACCGGGAACAAAGAAACTGATCCTTACCGAGGCCATTATCGATTGTGAAACCCTCCTGCAGCAATCAGAGCTAACCCAGCATTACAACTTCATATCCCTGTTTGGCACAAACGGTTTTACAACAGAGATACAGGAAGCCATAAAAGGACTGCAGGAACTTGAAGAAGTAATATTGTTTTTTGACGGCGATAATGCCGGAGAAATGGCAGTAACCAGGGTAAATGAAAAACTGCAGGAAATCCGGCCGGGAATAAAAGTAACATACGTTGATACTCCAAAGGACGAAGATGTAAACAGTCTTTTACAAGGCCATGACCCTGAAATCTTCTCCCACCTTATAAAAGAACGCAAACCAATCTCAATTAAAAAGAAAGATTTAGACGATCAGACAACCCTTAACCCTTCTGAATCTTTACAAGACCCGGAACCATCCGCCTATGAACCGGAACTAACCATCACCAATCCCGACCGGATTACCTGGCATGACGGCGAATTGCAGTTTACCATCTGGGGTGGCATTGAAAAGGATAACATCCACCGGCTTAAGATAAACCTCTTGGTACAGCTTAAAAACGACGCTTTCAAGTATTACCAGGACGATGTCAATCTATACAGCAATGGCCAATTGCAGCGATATATCCGGGGAGCCTCGGAAGAACTGGAAGCCGGCACTACCCTGTTAAAAACCACGATCCGCAAATTACAAACCCTTCTGGAAGAATACCGCTTAAAGCAGCTGGAAGAAGAAAAGAAAGCATTAAAACCAAAGGTTTATCAAATGTCAAAGGCCGAAGAACAGCAAGCCAGGAACTTTTTAAAGTCGAGAAACCTGGCACAAAACACCCTGAAAGCTATTGAAAAAAGCGGATTGGTTGGCGAGCAGAAAAACGGCCTGTTACTTTTTTTTCTTTATCTGAGCCGCCTTTTAGATGAGCCTTTGCACGCCATTATTTACGGTAAAAGCGGAAGCGGTAAAACCTACCTGCAAACCAAAATAAGCGAATGCCTTCCCGATGAAAGCGTAAGGACAATAACCAGTCTGACTGAAAACACTCTGTACTACTCCACCAAAGACTTCTGGAAACATAAAGTCCTTTTAATTGAAGATCTTGAGGGCGTTTATAATGCCTTTTTACCATTAAGGGAATTTATGAGCAAACAAAGCATATCCAAGTTTACCACCGAAAAAAATGCAAAAGGCGAAAACGAGCAAAGGATACTGATGGTTGAAGGCCCGATATGTGTAAGTGGAGCCACTACCCAGGGCAATATATACGAGGACAATGCCAACCGTAGTTTTCTGCTGCACGTGGACGAGACCCCCGGCCATGCCAGGGAAGTGATGAACTACCAACGAAACCATCAGGCCGGGTTAATCAATGAGCTTGAGCAGGATCAGAACAGGCAGATTTTGAAAAACGCCCAAAGACTGCTACATAAGGTAAGGGTAATCAATCCATATGCTCCGCAGCTGGACATCCCGGAATGCGTATTTAAGAAGCTTCGAACCAACATGCACTACCTGAAACTGATCGAGATTATTACCTTTTACCATCAGCAAGGAAGAGAGTGGAAACAGGACCGGGAAGGCCGCCCGTATATCGAAACCACCCTTGAAGATATCGAGATGGCCAACTGGCTTGTAAAAGATACACTGCTCAGGAAGTCAGACGAACTGGGCGGAGATCTCCGCAGCTTCTTTGAAAGCCTTAAAAACATTATGAGGGCTAAAGAAAACTCCCCGGCTTTTTATGCAAAGGGAATCCGGGAACACTTTCGAATGAATCCCATGAAAATAAACCGGTACTTGAGGGATCTGGAAAGCAGGGGATTTATACAACGAAGTGGCGGGAATCGTAAGAACGGCTTTGAATACGAGATCCGTGCCTGGGACGAGTACGAGAAATTAAAAAGCGGCGTGAATATCCTGGATGATATCCTGAAAAGGCTAAGGGAAAAGGAGCAGCCTTCTGAATCCCCCAAAGAAAAAACTCAAATGGCAAGTATAACACAAGTATAACAGAAGTATAACATGCGGGGCATGCTTATTTAAAATCCACTATTACAGTAAGATAAAGCTAAGTATAA
>DATDPZ010000110.1:0-6082 GCA_035292525.1 Chitinophagaceae bacterium | reverse complement strand
CATAGCCCGCCAAAATCCAAGACGTTTTATCCGGTTGGCCAGGTGTTTCCGTTTTGTAAATGCTTTTTCAATAATTATTGTTTCCAGTTCAAAATGAAGTTTTAAGTAATTAAACAAGATGGACGTGGAATCGCATGCCCTTGCCAATAAGACAATTTTAATTTTCATAATGGTTTTTCCTTGATTGGATAAAAATTTCGTTTAGGTTCAGGGATACCATTTTCTGTTCCTGGTTTAACCTGGAAAAAGTCTTTACTATTTTTTCGAGACACTCAAAATTCTCTTCCATATTATTTCCAAAATTATGAGGGTGCCACCAAAGATGGTAAATAAGCCCGTTTGTTGCGGCGTGTTCCATGCTTTTCCTGATCCGGTTAAATTTTAAACCTTCCAGCCATTTCAGCTTTTTGGAATATGGGCGGAGAAAACGGCTTGCGGGTACATTGATCATCTCCGCGGCAGCTGGTAGCCCGTAACAATGGTGACCTGTAATATTTAAATAGGTATCGGCTAATCGTACAGCCCGCCGGAAAATATTTTCTTTTTCCCTGGAAACCGGGCTGTAAATTCCTGACGCTTCATTTCCCCTGTACACTTTTATACCTGCATCCCTGCAAATTTTTAAATGCATGTCAGCATATTGATTTCTCGGGAAAACGATACTTGAAATATCAATATTGAACTCCCTGGCTTTTTTAATTGCTGCATCAAGATCTGCACTGAATTGTTCAGCAGTCGTATTTCGTTCAAGTGTATAAAAATGCGAAAAAGTATGCGTGCCTGTTTCCTGCCCTGGAGTATTCCTGATTTTTTCTATTAAGCCCGGAGCAAAATGATATACCGGTTCCAGTTCATTTTGTTTAAGGTAACTGTACGGATCATAGGACGTTTGTAAATAAACCGGACACACAGCTGGTAAACTATTTGTCAATTCTTCTTTATTATTAAAAAAAAGAAAGCCAACCGTAGCCCAGGTGCAGTGCACTTCATGCTGTTCAAATAAATCCAGTAACCGTGGAATTACCTGATGCACATTTTTAATATTCGTTCCATAAGATTCCAGCGTCCGGTGATCTCTTACCCCCCAGTAAAGTTCAAAATCCAGTGATATGGTAAAAATTCCGGCTGACATGTGCTTTACAAAAAATATTTTTTATACCAGTATTGAAAAACGATCAGTACCCAGAGCTGTTCCATAACGTTCCCTGATTTATTCGAGTGCAATTGATTTTTCATACGCTCAATAAAACTGAAATTAAATATTCCCTGTTCTGTTATTACCTTTTCGCATAATAATTCATCAAAAACAAAAGAATGTAATTCATTGCGAAACCAGGACAACAAAGGGATCTCAAAGCCCATTTTTCCACGGTTATATATTTCTTCAGGTAATAAATTTCTGAATGTATCTTTTACAATCCGCTTTCTCACATTTCCTTTTATTTTATAGTCTGCCGGCAAGGTGAAAGCAAATTCCACCACCCGGTGATCTAAAAAAGGGCAACGGACTTCCAGACTGTTTGCCATACTCATCAGGTCAACTTTTACCAGCATGTCCCCGGTTAAAATCAGATCAAGATCAGTTTTTAAAACAGAATTAAAATCATCGTCTTTTATTCCTGACAGGTAGCCGGTTTTAATATTTTCTACCATGGAGCTATCCACTTTTGTTAAGGTACCCGGCTGTAATAATTTCTCCACTTCATTTTCAGAAAAAGTAGAAGCCCAACGCCAGTAACGTTCTTTCGAAGAAAGATGAGCCGCTTCTGAAAAACGATCTAACTGCCTGAACAGGTTTGTCATTTTTGTATTTCTTCCTTTCGGTAATACTTTCCATAATGGGGACGCTGCTTTAATCAACGTGCTTTTTATGGATTTTCTCCTGGCCTGCCATTCAGCATGATGCTTATTATAACCAGCAAATACTTCATCCCCTCCGTCGCCTGAAATGGCAACGGTAGCATGTTTACGGGTTTCCATACTTAAAATAAACTGTGGTAAAGCTGAAGTGTCTGCAAAGGGTTCGTCGAGGTAATTCAGTACATCATAAATATGATTCAGATAATCATCCACCCCCAATGTAAAAGAAGTATGATTTGTTTTAAATTTCCGGGCCACCAATTCTGCAAAATGTGTTTCATCAAAAAAATTTTCTTCTTTAAATCCTATCGAAAATGTATTGAGTGCTTCCTGATGACGGCTGGCCAATGCAACGATCACAGATGAATCAATTCCTCCGCTTAAAAAAGCGCCAAGAGACACGTCGCTGATCAGCCTGTCCACCACTGATTCTTCCAGCAATTCTTCCAGCTTTGTTTGAGCTGCCTCATAAGACATAACGGTGGAATAATCTTTCGTTAGCGGAAGGTCGTACCATTTTTTTTCTTCCCGGATTCCGTTTTTTAAAATTAAATAATGGCCGGGTCTGACTTTTTCTACCTGCTCAAGAATAGACAGTGGCTGGGGGATATAAGCAAACTGAAAATAAAGTTTAAGCGCTTCGTAATTTAATTGTCTGGGAATATCAAAAGCAAATAGAGCTTTCAGTTCGGAGGCAAAAACAAAAATATTTTCATCCTGATAAAAAGAAATTGGTTTTTTTCCAAAACGGTCCCGGGCTATAAACAAAGTCTTTTCTTGTGTATCGAAGATAGCAAAAGCAAAAAAACCTTCTAAAAGCGGAAGGCATTCATGACTTTTTTTTACAAATAATTCAAGGAGTACTTCTGTATCGGAATTAGTTTTAAAAAACCGTTGTTCATCCGTTGAAAAATGGGTGCTGCGAAGTTGTTTATAGTTAAATATTTCACCGTTATAAATAATAACATAGCGGCCATCATGGCTCCATATTGGCTGATTAGCCTCTTTACTGGTATCAATTATTGATAATCTTTTTTGACCCAGCCCCAGGTCTCTTGTACAATAAATACCTTCATCATCGGGCCCCCTGGATTCAAGGGTTCGGATGGATTGTTGTATTTTTGGTACCCGTTGACGGCCTGTTTCATTAAACGCAATTATACCGGCAATTCCGCACATATTTTAGTGTAGATATTTTATGCAATATATTACTATAACTGATTACCTTTTACTCCCGTTCTTCCTGTTTATTGTTTTCCTTATTGCTTCTTACTACCGGAATAAATATTATAAAAAAAAGCACCCGCTGCGAAAATATTTTATGTGGGCCTTTGGATTGAAAATATTCGGCGGCATATTTGTCGGGCTTTTATACTATTATTATTATGGCGGTGGAGATACTTTAAATTATTGGCATCAGACGCTTATTATTAATTCTTCCCTACATGATTCTTTCAGTACCTGGTTCCGGTTAATAACCAATTTTGCAGACATGTATGACACGGATGCATACCCGTATACTTCGCAGATGTACTGGTATAGCAGTCCCCCCGAATTTATTATCTCTGCAATAGGTGCTTTCCTGGGTTTGTTTACGTTAACTACCTATTTACCAACCACAGTAATTTTTACTGCTTTATCATTTATAGGTATATGGAAAATGTTTGTGGTATTCACAAAGCTTTATCCAAAACTGATAAAACAGATGGCCTGGGCCTTTCTTTTTATCCCGAGTGTTGTGTTCTGGGGTTCAGGTTTTATGAAAGACACCATTACTTTTAGTTGTATCGGATGGGTGGTGCACTTTTTCTACCTTATATTTTATGAAAACAAAAAACCAGTTGCTAACTCATTGGCCGCCATGTTTTTTCTTTATATTATTTTTATAATAAAGTCCTATATCGTTATGGCTTTTTTACCCGCGGCATTATTATGGGGAGTAGGCTTGTTATCTTATAAAATAAAAAACCAGCGACTTATTATTATAGCCCGATATTTTTTATATATAACTGCTATAATTGGTTTAGTTGTAATCGGAGGCAGATTGCAATCGGAAATGTTTGGGGAATATAATGTAGAAAGTCTTGCATCAAAATCTTATTCAACCCGTAGTTATTTATTACGTGTTTCAACTGAACAGGATGGGTCCGGTTATGATTTGGGAGATATGGATCCTACATTAATGGGAATGCTTGAAAAGGCGCCGGCCGGAATAAATGTTACTTTATTCCGGCCTTATCCATGGGAGGCCAGAAAACCTATTGTCATGATCTCAGCCATAGAAGCCTTATTTTTTCTGCTATTTACTTTGGCAGTTCTTTTCAGAAATAATCCTTTAAGGGTTCTATACAGGATACTGGCAGATGAAACACTTCAGTTCTGCCTGATCTTTACGCTGGTATTTGCGTTTGCAGTTGGCATCTCCACATCCAATTTCGGTTCGCTTTCCCGGTATAAAATTCCCTGCATGCCTTTTTATACGGCTTTTCTTTTCATTATTTTTAATCCTCCGAAAGAAGAACTAATGCTGAAAATGAAAAAAAAGAAAGAGAAACAAAAGCTTACCTGATTTTATTTTTTTGTATAAAATGCTTTTAATGTCATTCCAATCCCCGAAAAAGATAACCCCGCATTTATAATTTTTTTAACCAGCTTCAGCAAAGAAGATGCGGCTATTTTGTTTCTCAGTTCTTCATCCGCTTTGTAATTTATTTCAAACGATTTGTCGTCCTTCCTCTTGCTTACCTGGTAGTGTGAGAAACTCATCCCAGTGGTTTGTAGTTCTACTTTTTTAAAACCTGATTCAGACAGTAGTTTCTTTAATGTTTTTTTTGTGTAATAAGCTAAATGTCCCGGATACCGGATAATATCATATTTATCTCTGAATATCAGCCGCAGATAGGAATTAAAATTGGGTGTTGTAACAAAAAATAAACCTCCTTTACGCAGGAGCTGATGAATATTTAAAACTTCTTCCCGTGGATTATTTATATGTTCGATGGTCTCAGAAGAAATGATGACATCAAAATCTTTTTCTCCCATATTTTCCGGATGCAGGATGCCGCTGTACATTTTTATCCCCTTGTTTTTGCAGATCTCAATGGCCCTTGGTGAAAATTCAGTTCCGCATACCTGCCAACCTCTTTGCATGGCGAGTTCCAGCATCCAGCCTTCGCCACAACCCACATCAAGCATGCGGTTGTTTTGCCTGTATTTTTCAAACTGATCTAACCGGTTTTCTAGGCTCAATCTCGTTAGCGACGGAATTTCTTTTTCCTTTTCATAATCAAATACAGCATAATAATTTTCCAATTCTTCACTGGTCGGTATTTTACGCATAAATATAAATCCACAAGCGGAACAGCAAACAAGATCATGACGTTCATATCCCCGTAAAGCATGTATTGCATCACTCCGGCAAATCAAACATGAATGATGAAAGGACATTGACATAGATGAAATTTAGTTCTCCTTAAATAAATTTAAAAAAACGGCCAACTGACTTTCCAGGCTATAGTTTTCAACAATATGATCACGACCGCAGCGGGCCATGCTGTTTCTCAGTTCCGGGTTGCTGATAAGCATTTTTAAATACCGGATCCATTCTTCTTTATCATTTGCAATAAATCCATCTGTATTATGCCGAACTATTTGAGAATTCACCCCAACAGGTGAAGCAATTGCCGGGATGCCGCAAGCGAGATATTGAATAAGTTTGAACCCGCATTTTCCTTCAAACCAGGGTCCCTCTTTTAAAGGCATCACACCGATATTCATTTTCAGTAAATCCTCTAATTCAGTTTTTTCTTCCCATTTTTTAAAAATAAAATCAAATTTCCAGTCAGGAGGTTTATTAGAGATTATCATGAAATCAAAGTCAACTTCCTTTTTTAATTCAGGAATCAACTGCTCAATTTCATCAAGATTATGCAGGGTAGTATGTGAACCGGTCCAGCCCACCACTACCCGGTCACCTTCCAACTGATTTTTAATTTTATGATGACCTGCATCAGTATCTACAACCGTTGGAATTAAAATAACAGAAGAACTATATTGCCGGGCATAGTTGCAAAGAAACTCATTTCCACCAACTACTTTATATGACCATTTGATAATATATTTTACTTTCCAGGTTGCTTTCAGCCATCTTTTAGCAGTTCCGATTTCTTCACCCCCGGGAATCCAGATGGCATCATCAAACTCATAAATAATTTTTTTTCTG
>DATDPZ010000109.1:0-2525 GCA_035292525.1 Chitinophagaceae bacterium | reverse complement strand
GCTCAGAACGGGCTAAGACCTATCGTTGAATTTATGACCTGGAATTTTGCTACTCTGGCTTTAGATCAAATTCTCAACACAGCTTCTAAAATGCTGGCAATGAGTGGTGGGCAAATCACTTGTCCTATTGTTTTCAGGGGTGGGAACGGATCTGCCGGACAATTAGGCGCACAACACTCTACCGCATTTGAATCACTTTATGCTAATATTCCGGGATTAAAAGTGGTGTCACCCAGTACAGGTTATGATGCCAAAGGCTTATTGAAACAATCTATCCGGTTTGAAGAAGATCCGGTAATATTTATGGAAAGTGAGCAGATGTATGGCGATAAATCGGAAGTTCCCGATGAGGAATTTTATATAGAATTAGGCAAAGCGGATATCAAAAAAGCCGGTAGAGATGTAACCATTGTTTCATTTAATAAAATGATGAAGGTAGCCCTTGGGGCCGCATCGGAACTGGAAAAGGAAGGTATCAGTGCCGAAGTGATTGATCTCAGAACAATTCGTCCACTTGACTGGATGACCATACTTGAATCGGTAAAGAAAACAAACAGGCTGGTAATTGTAGAAGAACAGTGGCCCTTTGCCTCCATTTCATCTGAAATCAGTTACCTGATTCAAAAAGAAGGATTTGATTATCTGGATGCGCCTATTCGCAGAATTACTGCAGCTGATGCGCCATTGCATTATGCCCCTAACCTGGTGGCCGCTGCATTACCCGATGTACCCAGAACAATAAAACTGGTAAAAGAAGTAATGTACCTGGAAAAATAAAACCCAACCGAAATATACAAGCCGCATTTTCTGAAAAGGGATGCGGTTTTTAATTGTACGATCAGAAAATTTAAACCTGAAAAAAAATAATTCGTTTGTAGTGCAACGTTTTGAAATATTATTCGCATCTTCGCCATGGTTTTTCATAGGATATTGGATTTTACAACGAGGCTGGGTTTCTACCCGGCCTCTATTTTTTACCTCCGTTCCTCCCTGCTTCACAGGTTGGCACAAAAGAGATATAAACCGGCTTCATCATTATTTTGAATGATGCATTTCCGATTTAGGCATTTTTCAAATAAGGTTTGAATAGCTGAAGTCCCATAGCTTATAGCGGTTAGCTTATCATTTTACCTTAAAACATTTACTTTTACGACTCAAACGAATAGAACAATGGCTGAGATCCTGATCATAGATGATGAAAGAGCGATAAGAAAAGCCCTCACTGAAATTTTATTGGCTGAAGGATATAAAACCGATGAAGCGGCAGATGGAGAAGAAGGCCTGAAAAAATTCAAAGAAAAAAAATATGATGTCGTTCTTTGTGATATTAAAATGCCAAAGACCGATGGCATTGAATTTTTACAAAAAGCCGGAGAAGCCAATCCCGATGTACCCATCATCATGATCTCCGGGCATGGAAATATAGAAACGGCTGTGGATGCTGTAAAAAAAGGAGCGTTTGATTATATCTCAAAACCTCCGGACCTGAACAGGATGCTGATCACCATCAGGAATGCGATGGACAAAAGTGTGCTGGTTTCAGAAACCAAAGTACTCAAACGAAAAGCAAACCGGGTGCAGGAAATCATTGGCGAATCGGCCGCCATAAAAAAAATTTTAGAAACAATTAATAAAGTAGCCCCCACCGATGCTCGGATACTGGTAACCGGCGATAATGGTGTGGGAAAAGAATTAGTAGCCAGGTGGATTCATGAAAAAAGCAACAGGGCTAACGGCCAGTTGGTGGAAGTGAACTGCGCTGCTATTCCGGGAGAATTGATAGAAAGTGAATTGTTTGGTCATGAAAAAGGATCTTTTACTTCAGCTATCAAACAAAGAATCGGGAAATTTGAACAAGCCAATGGCGGCACTTTATTCCTGGATGAAATAGGAGATATGAGCCCCAATGCACAGGCAAAAGTTTTACGGGCATTACAGGAGGGAAAAATAACCCGGGTTGGTGCCGATAAAGACATCAATGTAGATGTAAGAGTGATTACTGCTACCAATATGGACCTGTTAAAAGAAGTAGAAGAAAAAAGATTCCGGCTGGACCTCTATCACCGGTTAAGTGTGATTCTTATTCATGTACCTTCTTTAAATGAAAGAAAAGAGGATATTCCTTTACTGATTGAAAAATTTTTACAGGATATCAGCCAGGAATATGGTACTGCTAAAAAAGAAATAGAAGATGATGCAATTCAAATGCTGAAAGATTATAATTGGACAGGAAATATCCGCGAACTCAGAAATGTGGTGGAGAGGTTAATTATTCTATCGGGCAAAACAATTACCACAGAAGATATAAAAGCCAATGTTATTCTTAAATAATTTTTTTATAACCGGGCTTCATCATTAACATTTTATTTCACCAATGTATTATTCAGTTTTACCGCTTGTACCAGCCGGCTAAAACCCGAATTCGTTGTAAACACTATCTTTGTCCGCATTAAAAAAAACTGAATGCCACTACAGCACATTTTTATTATTTATCTGATCAGTACCCTTATTGTTTTCCTCCCCGC
>DATDPZ010000108.1:0-4269 GCA_035292525.1 Chitinophagaceae bacterium | reverse complement strand
AAAAGACCATTTCCGGTTTACACCACAACTCTCATTTATCAGCGGAACTCAGAAATTTGGTTTCAACCAATCAGCAAATACCTATGCTACGGTAATCAGAACCGGCGCCAACGTACTTTATAATTCAGAAAATGTTTACCTGGATGACCACCTGGAGTTTCAGCCCCTGTCCATGACTATGTTTTTGAGAGGAGAATATTCATTTGGCAGGTTTTTTATTCAGCCGCAAATGGTTTTGGATTATTATTTCCCGGTAAATGAAAAGAATTTTAATACCCTGTTTTCTTTCAATCTTGGTTTCGTATTTTGATATTTTTGCATTTTGTTATAGAAATCTCAGCAATAATTTTTTAAAATGTTTGTTATGTCTTTATCGTTAAAGCTATTTAACAGCGGTTGCAGGCAGGTGGCATTAAAGTTGAAGTTTTAAGAGCATTAAAATTTTTATTATGAAAACAAAACTTTCCTTATTTATCATTGCAGTATTAATATTTCAGTCCGCCTCTGCCCAATTCCGTATAGGCGTCAAAGCCGGAACCAACATTGTGAAAATTGATGGCATTTCTTTTAAAGATCAGTTTAGCTATGGGTACCATCTTGGCGGGTTTATGCATATCGGGCTAAGCCAGAATAAAAAAATATCGCTTCAACCTGAAGTATTATTTAATCAATATTCCACTACCATTGACAGTAATTATAAGGCCATTTATCAGAATGTATTTTCTGCAAATCAAAGCCGGGTTAAACTAAATTATTTGTCAGTACCCATTCTTTTAAATTATAAAATTTTAGGCCCAATAAGTTTGCAGGCCGGGCCTCAGTTCAGTGTACTGATGGACCAGGGGAAAACCTTTCTTCAGAATGGAGCCGATGCCTTTAAGAAAGGAGATTTTTCTATGATCGGCGGTGTCCAGGTCAGGGTTACAAAAATTTATATCACCGGCCGGTATGTAGTTGGCCTGAATAATATCAATGATATAGATGATAAAGATAAATGGAAAAGTCAGGCGATTCAGTTATCCGTTGGATTATCATTATAAAATTCAATTTGTATCAAAACTAGTCCCTCCCAGGTTGGAGGGATTTTTTTTACACATGTCTGTTCCTGTTTTTTTATAAAAGACAGAATCATCGGGCATGATACTTGACCACTAAAGATTCCCTGTGTATTTTTAGCCCTTTCGCTATTTTAGTGTCAGGTTGTCAAATTATAGAAAAGCAAATGAAAGAAAACAAATATTTTCTGCAAGCGGAAGATGAAATGGATTTTATCCCGATTATTCCATTAAATGATCATGAAGCTGAAATGGGCAATGGGGCTGATATCCCGGCAGAATTGCCTGTGCTCCCACTTAGAAACACCGTACTTTTTCCCGGTGTTGTTTTACCAATTACTGTAGGCAGGGATAAAAGTATTAAAGCTGTAAATGATGCTTATAAGGCTGACAAATTGATAGGTGTGGTAGCACAAAAAGACAGTACAATAGAAGACCCTGAAATATTTGATATAGAAAATATCGGAACCGTTGCAAAAATTGTAAAGCTGATCAAAATGCCTGATGGAGGCACTACTGTCATTATCCAGGGAAGAAATCGGTTTAAAATAAACAGCATCATTTCTGAAAATCCATTTTTCAAAGCTAAAATTGAAATTATTACCGAAGAAGATTCTCCAAAGGATGAAGATTTTGCCGCCTATGTTTCTAATATTAAAGACATCGCTTCAGATATTATTCAATTGTCGCCAAATATTCCTGCCGAAGCTGCCATCATATTAAAGAATATTGAGAACCCTGCTTTTCTTATTCATTTTATCTCCAGTAACCTGAGTGCAGAGTTGAAAGAAAAACAACAACTGCTGGAGATAAATAATATCCGCGAACGGGCAGATGTCCTGATGAAGTTATTACAAAAAGAACTTCAGTTTGCTGAATTAAAAAATAAAGTAACATCAAAAACGAGAACAGAGCTTGACAAACAACAGCGGGATTATTTTCTTCAGCAGCAAATGAAAAGCATCAAAGAAGAACTGGGTGGCGATGCAAATGAAAGAGAAGTAAGGGAAATGCAGAAAAGAGCGGACACAAAAAAATGGACAACTGCTGCCAAAGAAATGTTTCAGAAAGGGATTGAAAAACTGGAACGGATGCATCCCAGTACCCCTGATTATTCTGTGGTGTACAACCATCTCGATCTCATGCTTGATCTTCCCTGGAGTGACTATACGGAAGATAAATATGATCTGAAAAAAGCAAAAAAAATTCTTGATCACGATCATTACAGCATGGACAAGATCAAAGAAAGAATCCTGGAATACCTGGCGGTGTTGAAATTGAAAGGCGATATGAAAAGCCCGATACTTTGTTTTGTGGGTCCTCCGGGAATTGGCAAAACTTCACTTGGCAGAAGCATTGCCAGTGCGATTGGCAGAAAATATGTAAGGCAAAGCCTGGGCGGTTTGCATGATGAAAGTGAAATTAGAGGCCATCGGAAAACCTATATTGGCGCCATGCCCGGGCGAATTCTACAGTCTATCCGGAAAGCAAAATCTTCAAACCCGGTGATTATCCTGGATGAAATTGATAAAGTAGGAAATGATTTTCGTGGTGATCCCTCATCTGCTTTACTGGAAGTGCTGGATCCGGAACAAAACCACACGTTTTATGACAATTACCTGGAACTGGAATATGACCTCAGTAAAGTACTCTTTATTGCAACGGCAAATAATGTACAGAATATTCAACCGGCTTTAAAAGACCGGCTGGAGATTATTTACCTGGGTGGTTATGCTGTGGAAGAAAAACTGCAAATAGCAAAAAGACATTTGATACCCAAACAAAAAGAAGCTCATGGAATTAATGAATCAGGTTTTTCAATCAGTGATAAAGTCATTGAAAAAATCATTGAAGCCTATACCAGGGAAAGTGGTGTAAGAGAACTGGATCGTATGCTGGCATCCATCATGCGATACCAGGCAAAAGAATTGGTTATTAAAAATAAAATGAAGCCAATTCTCACAGTAAAGGATGTAGAAAAAATTCTGGGTAAAACGAAATACAGTAACGAAATTTATAAAATGGCAAATATGCCCGGCGTTGCTGTAGGCCTTGCCTGGACCTATGTGGGAGGCGATATATTATTTATAGAAACCAGCCTGAGTGATGGCAAAGGTGAACTGAAAATCACCGGTAACCTTGGTAATGTGATGAAAGAAAGTGCAAGTACTGCTTTGAGTTATTTGCAGGCAAATGCAAAAAAGTATAAAATTGACGGCAAGCTTTTTGAAAAAAGAAATATTCACATCCATGTGCCGGAAGGAGCTGTACCTAAAGACGGACCCAGTGCAGGTATCACGATGATGACATCTCTTGCATCTGCATTCACAGGGAAAAAAGTTAAACCCTTTCTTGCCATGACCGGGGAGATCACTTTAAGAGGCCAGATACTTCCAGTTGGCGGCATAAAAGAAAAAATACTGGCTGCAAAACGTGCCGGGATTAAACAGGTGATCCTTTGCTTGCAAAATGAAAAAGATGTGGAAGAAATAGATGCAGATTTTATAAAAGGGCTTAAATTCCAGTATGTAAAAAATATGAGCCAGGTGCTGGAACTTGCTTTGGAAAATTGATACTGAAGCAGCTTGTTTGGTTTTTGTGGGAAAACCTGTCAACAATTAAAACTTTCCGGTAAGTCCGGTAGATTTTATACTAATCAGGAAGTTTTCATATTATGAACAAGTTTTCTCATCTTAGCTCTCTTGCGTTTATCATTCATTATATTCATCCTGTTTTTTTACTCCCCCGGTAGTAGTCAAACCATTGGTGGCAGTTCAGTTTTTAATTTTCTTCGCTTGCCGCATACACCACAGTTAACCGCCCTGGGCGGTATTAATGTTTCAGTTTCTTCCAATGATATTGGACTTGCTTTAAATAATCCGGCATTATTGAAAAAGGAAATGCATACGCAAATGAATGCCGTCTTCAACAGTTTTTATGCCGGGGTAAACAGCTATCATCTATCCGTTGGTTACCGGCATGAAAAATTAAAAACAAATTTTGCCTGGGGGCTGAATTATTTTGATTATGGAAAAATTAATGAAACAGATGCAGCCGGAAATATTTTTTCTGTATTTAGTCCAACAGATTGGGTGATGCAATTCACAGCTTCCAGGAGTTATCTGGAAAAATGGAATTATGGCGCTTCACTGAAATTCATTTCTTCCAATTATGGAAATTACCGGTCCAATGGAATTGCCATGGATGCCGGGGT
>DATDPZ010000107.1:0-2226 GCA_035292525.1 Chitinophagaceae bacterium | reverse complement strand
ACAAACAGGCATCGGTTGTCACCTTCATGGCACACTTATCCTGGTGAATAATGAATTGTTTGAATTGGAAAAAAGAATTGGACATGATGCAAAGCTAGGAGCTTTGAGTGGTGAGTAACGGGACAAATAATCATTTTCTTTTAAAACAAAAAGCCAATAGGCAATAGCTTTTTCTCACCATTCACTCCGGGCAGAAGCGGTAACAGAAAGTGCATCAAATTGCCCTTCGATGTATTTATAATAACCGGTGATGGCAATCATAGCGGCATTGTCAGTGCAATATTCAAAAGCAGGAATAAAAGTATTCCAATGGTATGTAGCTCCCATTTCTAAAAAAGCTTTTCGTAAACCACTGTTAGCAGATACACCCCCTGCAATGCAAATATCTTTTATGCCCGTCTGGATAGAAGCTTTTTTAAGTTTGTTGAGCAGAATGCTCACTATTCTTTGCTGAATGGAGGCACAGATATCAGGTAGGTTTTCAGCAATAAATTTTTTCTTTTCTTCTTCTGTTGCAGAAAATTCTTCTTTAAACAGGTTACTTTTTCCTGCATTCATTAAAAAATAAAGAACGGAAGTTTTTACGCCACTGAAACTGAAATTAAGATCCGCAATTTGCGGTTCAGGAAATTTAAACCTGCTGGCATTTCCTGTTTGTGCATACTTATCTATCAAAGGGCCGCCGGGATAGGGGAGGCCAAGCATTTTGGCCGACTTGTCAAATGCTTCACCGGCAGCATCGTCAATAGTTTCTCCGATCACTTTCATTCTTGTCGGCGACTCACATAATACAATTTGTGTATGTCCACCGCTAACAGTTAAGCATAAAAAGGGAAAAGAAGGTACAGGATCGTCTATTAAATTTGCCAGCACATGTGCCTGCATATGATGAACAGCTATCAGTGGTTTGTTTAATGCTAATGAAAGAGATTTTGCAAACTGGCTGCCTACCAGCAAAGAACCGATCAACCCCGGAGATTGGGTAAAAGCAATGGCATCCATATCTGCCAATTGGCAATGGGCTATTTGCAATGCCTCCTTTACAACCGGAACTATATGCTGCATGTGTGCACGGCTGGCAAGTTCGGGTACCACACCACCATAATGTTCATGTATTTGCTGGCCTGCAATAATATTTGAAAGGATTTTTCCATCCCGGCAGACTGCCGCTGAAGTTTCATCGCATGAAGATTCTATGGCTAAAATTAGTGTACTCAAAATTTAAAATTCAGTTAGCGCAAATGTACTTGAACATTGATTAGTGAACTTTGAACATTGAAAATTTTTTATGACCGTATGGCCACCACCGGGTTCATTTTAGCAGCCTGTGTAGCGGGTATGATGCCTGCAAGAATACCTACTATAAAACAGATGCCAATGGCCCATACCATATTTGCCGTAGAGATGTAAACAGGAAAATTAAATTGACTGGAAAGAATTTTTGTAAGGCCAAACACCATTCCTAATCCAATCAGCCCGCCAATCAGGCAAAGGAAAGCCGCTTCCAGTAAAAATTCAGTAAGGATGATATTGCTCCTGGCGCCAATGGCCTTTTTCAAACCAATCTGGCTGGTTCTTTCTTTTACACTAACAAACATGATATTTGCTACGCCAAACAAACCTACGATCAGGCTGATGCCGCCGATAATAGCGCCGCCCATATTGATTCCTGAAAATGCCTGGCTGAACGCAGCACTCCAGTCGTTCACATCGTTCAGTGAAAAATTATCTTCCTGTGTGGGGCTCAGTTTACGAACTGCCCGCATAGCTCCTTTCAAATCATCTTTAAGGGCTATGCTGGTAAAATTTTCTTTACCCTGTACAAGGATCAGGGGGTCCGCTCTTTTTTCATCCATAATGGTTCTGGCAAAACGGTAGGGCATGATGATACTTTGATCAAACTGCCATCCACCGATCATCTGGTTGCCTTGTTTTTTTATAACACCCACCACAATACCTTTTTTGCCCTTTGTTGTCAGCATTTTTCCAACCGCTCTTTCCGGGGTTATAAATAATTGCTCCGCCACTTCATTCCCGATGACAAAAGCATTGGAGCCCTGCTGAAACTCTACTGAAGAAATATAACGTCCCTGGTTAATATCCACTGCCTGTATTTCATTGAATTTTTCACTCAAGCCATATAAGACGACATCTTTCAGAGTAGCGCCGCCATATTCCACATCGCCACTCCTGTTGATTTTAAAAGCAGCATTTTTTGCAGAAGGA
>DATDPZ010000106.1:0-3767 GCA_035292525.1 Chitinophagaceae bacterium | reverse complement strand
CTGATTCCTTTTTTACCTGTAAATGGATTAATGAATGAATTATACGGACTGATCAGGGATTTTATTCCGGGTCAAAGAGAAAATTCAACAATTATTAATTTTTTAAATGACTTTACTACCACGCAACGAAACGATCTTCTTTCTTTTGGTTTTATTGTTGCACTTTATTTTTCATCCAATGCCATGATCGGGATAATGGACTCATTCAATAAAATTGATTACATTGGATTTTCCAGAAGAAATGCATTACAGGAGCGTTGGGTTGCTATTAAACTTACACTCATTTTATATTTGATCATCATTTTATCTATTGCTGTTTTGGTTTCAAGAGGGCCCGTTCTCGATTGGCTGGGAATTGAAAATCCTGCCATACATACTTTAATATTAAATACAAGGTGGGTGGTAATTATTCTCATTTTCTTTCTTACCATTTCTTTTATTTACCGCCATGCCCCGGCAGTTCAAAAAAAATGGAAACTCATTAACCCTGGTTCGCTGCTGGCAACTTTTATGATGCTGGCGTTTACCATGCTGTTTACTTATTGGGTGGTCAACTTTGGGAATTATAATAAACTCTATGGCTCCATCGGAACCATCCTGATTCTAATGTTGTTAATATTTTTTAACTCACTTGTCTTGTTAATTGGCTTTGAATTGAATGTCAGTATCACCTCTTTACGGAAATTAGCGGATCAGCGGAAAATTTCTGCTTCAGAAGCTGTTCTTTCTTCTGAAAAATGAAATATCTTTAACCCCTAAAAACACATCTATGAAAAGGACCTTCCCGATTATTACCGTTATTGCAATTGCTGCATTTGCATTTAAACTTTTAACAGAGTCGCTTCCCATCGGAGCTACCCTGCCAAAAGCCGATCTGAAAATGAAAGATATTTCCGGAAAAGAAGTTTCTTTAAAAGACGCAAAGAAAAAAAATGGTCTGCTGGTCATGTTCAGTTGCAATACCTGTCCCTGGGTTGTAAAAAATCAATCCCGGACAAATGAAATTGCCTCCTATGCTTTGTCTAAAGGAGTGGGGGTTATTTTATTAAATCCAAATGAAGGCCAACGCGACAATGATGATTCATTTGAAGCCATGAAAAAATATGCAAAAAATCAAAACTATGGCTGGTATTATACAGTAGATACCAATTCAGAATTAGCCAATGCGTTTGGCGCTAACCGTACTCCCGAGTGTTTTTTATTCGATGCAAATGATAAACATGTTTATCATGGCGCCATTGATGATAACCCCGGCAAAGCAGACGCAGTAAAACGTAAACACCTGAAAGAAGCAATTGATGAAATGCTGGCTGGTAAAGAGGTATCAGTTAAAGAAACAAGGTCAATGGGATGTGCTATAAAAAGAGTAGAGTGATCTATTATTAAGATATTCAAACCAGAGATCCCCGGGAGACCGGGGATTTTTTATTTTCACCGTATAGAAATTCTTCTTTTTTGAATCTGGCTTTAAATTCATAACAACTGACACCCCCTATTTTTTACCAGCCATACTTTACGGCACAATCTATTTGCTTATGAACCTCAGATCCATCGTTAACAAAACTATTATTCTCTCATTTTTTGTATTTGCAGGATTTCTGCCTGCAAGAAGCTGGTATTATAGTAGTGTTACCGGCATTATTTATGCCCTGGTTGGAATCATTGTATGGACAATGTTTCTATATAAACTAAGCAGCAGGCAGGCATCGCAAGAGGAAACAGAAGACCTAAAAAAGAATTATTGAATACTGATCATTTTGTTTATTTCTTCTTCAAGTCTTTCTTTAGACATCTGCTCTTCATAAAAACTACGGAAACCAGTTTTATTATTTACAAATAACGAAGCGGGCATTACTCCTGTCCAGCTGCTGTCAATTTTAGGGCAGAAATAATCTGCATCTGTTTCATCCAGCCAGACGATTGGCGCTGTAAATTTTCTCTTTATTGAAAACTTCCTGATTTTATCCGGATAAGCTTCTTCAAAGTCCAGGCTAACCAGGATCAACTTCACTCCTTTTTCTTCATACTTCTTTGCCAATTCCTGGAAATAAGGAATTTCCTCAATACAGGGGCCACAGTAAGTAGCCCAGAAATTGATAATCACCGGTGTTTCGCTTTTATTAATATAATCTTCCAGTCCAGTCATTTTCCATTTCGGAATGGGCTGTGCTTTAATTGCTGTAATAAATAAAACTGAGAAGCCAATAATTAAAGCAATTCTTTTCATTGAAAATTGAGTATTAAACATTCCTGCCCGACGGTCAGGCGGAAATATTGAGTATTTTTTTCATTCATCATTTTCAACTCCCCATTCTTCCAGCAATCTATTCAGCATTTCTCCTTCCAGCTTTTGATTCTTATAATGTCCTGCATTTTCTTTTTGCCGGTAGGCCTCATACAAAGTAACTGCACAAGCTACGCTTATATTTAAAGAACGGATAATACCTGCCTGGGGGATGATAAAATTTCCGTCTGCCATAAATCTGATCTCTTCTGTTACGCCGCTATGTTCGTTTCCAAAAATCAAAGCAATGGAATGCGTGAAATCAATTTCATGTAAACTTACAGCATCACTGCTTAAATGGGTAGTTAAAATTTTTGAATATTTTTTCCGCAATTCATTGAAGCATACTTCTGCCTGTTCAAATTCATGAATCGTCAGCCATTTGGCAGCACTGGATGAACTTCTGGCTCCCCATTTTTTATGTTTTGGAATTTTTGTATTTAAAACATAAACTTCTTGTATCCCTACTGCGTCACATGTTCGCATTACAGCAGATATATTATGCGGGTCAAATACGTTTTCCAGCACTACAGTAAGATCTGGTTGCCTTTTTTTTAAAATGGCCATTAGTTTTTCTTTCCGCTCCTTAGTCATAATTATAAAAATAAAGAAATCAGCTTTGGCATGGTTCAGTACCTTTGAAATTAAACAAATAAATTATTCAGTACACATGGACAGGATTACAAAAGCAATCAGAACTCAGGTTGACAAATCAAATGAAATGGAACATTCGGTTCCGCTTTATTTAACCAGTAGTTTTTGTTTTGACACGGCTGAAGAAATGAGAGCCGCGTTTGCAGACGAAAGTGAAGACAATATTTACAGTCGTTTTAGTAATCCCAATGTACAGGAATTTACTGATAAGATATGTGCTTTGGAAGGAGCAGAATCCGGGTATGCTACGGCTTCCGGAATGAGTGCTGTGTTCGGATCTTTTATGGCATTATTAAAAAGCGGAGATCATTTACTGGCATGTCGCTCCCTTTTTGGCAGCACTCATAATATCATCACAAAGTATTTACCAAAATATGGAATTGAGTACAGCTATGTGGATGTGGGAGCAGAAATGAAAGAATGGGAAAAAAATATAAGGTCAAATACAAAAATGATTTTTATTGAGTCCCCCACTAACCCCGGATTGGATATTCTTGATATAAAAGCATTGGCTGACATGGCCCATAAAAATGAAATTATTTTAAATGTAGATAATTGTTTTGCCACACCCATGGGCCAACAACCTGTTTCACTTGGTGCAGACCTCGTTTTACATAGCGCTACAAAATGGCTGGATGGACAGGGAAGAGTATTAGGTGGTGTAATTGTGGGGAATAAAGAATTGATCCAGGAAATTTATTTATTCTGCCGAAATACCGGCCCGGCTCTTTCCCCTTTCAATGCCTGGATATTAAGCAAAAGCCTGGAAACACTGGATGTAAGAATGGAAAGGCATGCTGCAAATGCTCACTGGATAGCAGAAAAGCTT
>DATDPZ010000105.1:0-8074 GCA_035292525.1 Chitinophagaceae bacterium | reverse complement strand
AAACAGCAGCAATAAGAAAATACTTGCTATCATGGTTATTTTTCTGCCCATGATATATCCCTTTGGTTCAAACCTGAATTCAATAGTATGGTTGCCCGCAGGAACGGCCAGGCCTCTCAATGCATAATTTGTTTTGACGATCGGCGTTTCTTTTTTATCAATAAAAGCTTTCCAGCCGCTGGAATAATATATTTCGCTGAAAACCGCAAACTGATTACTGCCGGAGGATGATGAATAAATGATTACATCATTTTCATTCTTATCCATTTTTATACTGGCCGTACTATCTGGTTGTGGCAGATCCGGAATGGAAGATTTAAAACTTTCCTGTACAAAGGCCGTATCAGCAGGATTAAAATGGTCAAGAGCATTCATTTCTTCATCTGTCGTTTTTACAAACTGAATATGTTTGACAAACCAAACAGGTCCTAAAGCTCCTTCATTTTTCTGGTAGTTTTGTGTAACACCGGTACGGGGATCTTTCTGAATAAAATATTTTGTATTCAGCATATTCAGTACAGGCAAATTAGGCTGTTGTTTTCTTAATTGACGTTCGATCAGGTCCTGGTAAATACGGAGCTTGGCTGCATGATAACCACCAATAGAATTATAATGGTAAGAAGTGACTGCATCACTGAATGGATCACCTCCAAAGTTTAAAACCCTGTAATAAGATGGATCTGCCAGGATTTCTCCATCAGCTTTTGATATCAGAAATATACCCTCGTTATCTGATTTGTCCTGGTAATGATCTGCATTCAGGTATTTAACGTCTATACTGATCACATCAATAAATGAAAAAACCGTGATGATGATTGCTGCAGTTAAAGCGTTTAATTTATTTTTTATAAAAAGAAATAATACAAATGCCGCCACCAGAATAAAACCAAAGCTGCGCAGGATATCATCAAGCATCAATCCTTTTCTGTCTTCTTTCAGCCCGTCATAAAAAGAATTTACGGCCTGTGATAATTGTGGCTGGTTCATATCTCTTACCTGTTTCAAAATAGTTTGGTCGCCATTACTTAAAAAACCGGAAGTAAAATAAACCATGAAGAGAACTGCAAAAACAACGGCAGTGGCTATCAGACTTTTTTTATATTTTTTCCACAGTTCATTCTTGTCTGTACCGGTAATCATTTTATTTAACCCAAGAACAGCAAGAAGGGGCAGCAGCAATTGCGGAATGATCAGGGCCATGGATGGCGCCCTGAATTTGTTATAAAGCGGAAAGTTGTCAAAAAGGAAAGTATTAAACTCTTTAAAATAAGAACCCCAGGAAATCATGATGCTGAAAAGAATGGCAGTTAATGCCCACCATTTATGTTTTCCATCCAAAACAAACAGTGCAAGAATGGCAAGAAAACAAATAATAGCGCCAACATAAGGAGGGCCGGATGTTCCCAACCCGGTATCAATCAACCCACCCCAATAGTAAGTCATGGGTAATTGCTGCTGAAGTTCTTTTGGTAAAACGCTTAAAGCTGCAATCGCTTTGGAATTTTCCTGGCTTATTTCTTCATTACCGGAACTGCCGCCAAACATGCGGGGCACCATCATGACAAGTGGCTCGCTTATTTGCATGCTGTAGCTGAATGCATAATCCTTATCAAGACCAGTCAAAGATTTATTAGCCACCTGGGTGGTATCTGTCAGCACCGAACTTCCTCCCCGTATCGTTTCTTTCTGGTATTCGTAAGTAGACAGGAGGCTTACCGCATTTGATAAAACACCCGTCAGCGCAGCTACAGTGGTAAAAGCAGCTGCAAGTGCAATATGCTTAAAGTCTTTTTGTTTGATCCGGTTAATGACAAAGAAAACAGTCATGATCCCCACCGTCATAAAAAAATAATAAGCAATCTGAGGATGGTTCATGGAAATAAGCAGCCCGGTAAAGAGGGCGGTTAAAGCAGCTCCTGTCCAATATTTTTTTTCAAAAATTAAAAGCAAAGAACCCAGCAGTGCCGGCATATAAGCCATCGTCAGCATTTTGGTTTCATGTCCTGCAGAAATGATCACCGGGTTATAAGTGGCATAGGCAAAAGCCAATGCACCCAGTATGCTTACTACCGTTCTTAACCGAAGCACCACGCAAAGAAAATAAAAACTGATACTGGCAAGAAAGAAAAATAAAATGGGGCTGGGCAAACCCAGCGTTAAAATTTTATGTGCATAAGAAAGTACATAGTTATTGTTTGGATAACCGATCTGGAAAGTAGGCATACCGCTGAACATACTGTTTGTCCAAAGTGGAAACTGGCCATGTTTTTCTTTGAATTCAAAAGACTGCTGCATGGCGCCTTTCCATTGGGTAATATCATGCTGGCTCAGCACTTTCCCTTCCAGGGCCGGCCGGCAATAGATAACGGAAACAACTAAAAAAATAATGACTGCTGTAAAATGAGGAAGTAATTTTTTAATCCATGCATTCATGTTCAAAGCTTTATTGAAGCTGACAAAATAATGCTATTTTACACGAAAAAAGCGCATGCGTTGGTTATTATTTTTATCCAGGGTAGCCTTTATCTGTAACCTGCTTTTTCTTATTTCCTTTTCCTTGCTACTCACTCAATGGCTGAAAAATGAAGGAGCTTCTTCCACTATTATTATTGTTGGCTATACACTGTCAATCATTTTTAACCCGGTGGTAAATTTGATTTACCTCGTTTTGTTTTGGGTAAAAAAAAGCAGTCTTTCTGTTGTGCCTGCATGGTTGATGGTGTTGAATATATTATTTTTAATGCTGCAACTGGTTTACCTGCTTTTGCTAAACGTTTCTAATTATTAAATATGATTAAAAATATTCTTAAAGACAAACCCACCCGGCTTTTCCTGATCCTGGGCGGGTTTTTTATTGCCAATGCCATGGTGGCGGAATTCATGGGAGTAAAAATATTTTCAGTGGAAGAAACATTTGGTTGGCAACCGGTAAATATTCCATTGTTTGGAGATCATTACTCATTCAACCTGACCTGCGGCGTGCTGCTCTGGCCATTTGTATTTGTGATGACGGATGTGATCAATGAATTTTATGGAAGAAAAGGAGTGAGGTTTATCAGTTGGTTAACGGTTATTTTAATTGGCTATGGTTTTTTTATGTTGTTCGGCGCTATTCATACAGCACCCAATGCCTGGTGGATTACCAGTAAACAGACGGCAGGAATAGAAAATATGAGCCATGCCTATAATGGAATTTTCGGGCAGGGGATGGGGATCATTATTGCTTCCATGATTGCTTTTTTAATCGGCCAGATGGTAGATGTGTTCGTTTTTCACCGGATAAAAAAGAAAACGGGAGAGAAGCATGTCTGGTTAAGAGCTACCGGATCCACCCTGGTATCTCAATTCATAGATAGCTTTGTTGTGTTAGTAATTGCATTTTATTTTTATCCAAAACTGGTACCCAGCCAGGGAAGTGCATGGCCCATTAACCAGGTACTGGCTATCGGGGTGGTAAATTATATTTATAAATTCGTGGTGGCCATCCTGCTTACTCCGGTCATTTATTTCTTCCATTACAGGATTGAAAAATATCTGGGAAAAGAAGTGACAGAAAAAATGAAGAAAGCGGCAATGGGGGAGTAATCGTGAGTCAATAATCAAAAGTATAAAGCTTGTAAAGGTAATGCTGCATTTATTTGTCTTTTATCATTTTTGCAACGATCTTGTCAATGGGGAGTGTAACAGTTTCTTCTGAAAAATCTTCCCAGTCAATTAAACGGAAGGTTTCTGTTTCTCCTGTTTTTTCATACATTTTTATTTGCTCTTCATCAAAATCAAAAAGCTTTTGGCGAACCGGGACTTTCAATTCTTCCAGTTGCCTGGCAAAATAATAAATGGAAATGATCTGGTGATCAGGATTAAAAGCAGAGGGCTGGTAAAAATCTGTTGTGTAAATATGGTCGCCTATTTCACTTTCAATACCCAGTTCTTCTTTCAATTCTCTTTTTAAACAATCCCGGGTGCCTTCACCAAACTCAAGGCCGCCCCCGGGAAATTTTGTGTAATAACCTCCCCTGATATATTCATCAGCAACCAATACCTGTTTTTTTTTGTTAATAAGAATTCCATAAACACGGATATTGAAGCGCTGCATAGAAACGAAAATTTAAATAATTGGAATGATACAGGTCCGGATTAAAGGGTAATGACTCCTTCAAAAACTTTTTCTGCAGGCCCGCAAAGCCAGATATTTTTAAAACTTCCTTTGTTTGTACGGTTAAATTCTACATTCAACATTCCTCCCGGGGTTTTTATTTCCACTTCATTAAAACCACTTTCGTTATGAAAACAAACAAGGGCTGCGGCGGTAACGCCGGTACCACAACTTAGTGTTTCGTTTTCAACACCCCGTTCATAAGTGCGAACGATTAATTTGTCCGGCTCAGTAAGTTGTTCTACAAAATTTACATTGATTCCTTCTTTTTCAAATTCTTTGCTGTACCGGATTTCTTTTCCTGCTTTATTAACATCCAGTTTCATTACATCCGGTGTCAGTTTAACAAGATGAGGCGAACCTGTATCTAAAATATAATCCAGGTGATGCTTTTGGATGCTCTCCACGTTATTCATTTTCAAAGAAACTATTCCATTGGCAGATAACTTCGCTTCATGCACTCCGTCAGCAGCCGTAAATAAAAAATGTACTTTAATGATTCCGATGTTAAAGGCAAATTTTATCATACACCTGCTGCCATTGCCGCAAAGACTGCCCACACGGCCATCCGCATTATAATAGGTCATATCAAAATCATAACCCTCTTTTTCATTGAACAGCATCAATCCATCTGCGCCAATGCCGAAATTTCTTTTACAAAGTTTTTTTACATCGGAAGCAGAAAGAGCAGCGTATTCACCCTTCCTGTTATCGAGTATGATAAAATCATTTCCGGTGCCCTGGTATTTATGAAATTTTATCTCCATTTATTTACTTAAAATATTTTCAGAAATTATTTCCAACGCTTTTATGATCAGGTGATGAACAGCCGCCTTGCCATCTTTTGAAAATTCTTTTCTTACCCGGTTGGCGATCACCACGTTTAAGGAAAGACAATGATGCCCCAATAATTTTCCTAGTCCATAAATAGCCGAAGTTTCCATTTCAAAATTAACGATCCTGTGTTGACCAAACCTGAATTGAGTGAGCCGGTTAATCAATTCGGGATTGCTGATCCCTAACCGTAAGATACGTCCCTGTGGGCCGTAAAAACCGGGACAGGTGACAGTGATACCCTGATGAAAATCTTTTACAAAATGTTTTAATAAAGAACCTGTGGCTCCTGATAAATAGGGATTTCCAATCGGGCCGTGCATCTGTGTATGTGTGACAAATGAATGAAGTAATTCTTTTTCCTCAACATTTTGTTCGATACGATAAAAATTCAGCAGATTATCTATACCCAATCCATGCGTGGATGCTATAAGACTATCCACAGGGATATCGGGTTGCAATCCGCCGCAGGTGCCAATCCTGATAAAATTTACCGGGCTGATCTTTTTTTTAATTTCCCTGCTTTCAAAGTCAATATTGACCAGGGCATCCAGCTCGTTGAGGGCAATATCAATATTGTCGGTTCCAATCCCGGTGGACATGACGGTTAATCTCTTTCCGCCTAAGAGCCCGGTGTGGGTTATAAATTCTCTGAATTGAAGATGATGCTCAATCTTATCAAAATGTTTGCTCACTTCCTTTACCCTTTCAGGATCGCCTACCAGGATAATCGTGTTAGCAATTTCATCGGGTTTAAGATTTAAATGATAAATGGCTCCTCTTGCATTTAGAATTAATTCTGATTCAGCTATTCTTGCCATTTGATGACTATTAATTTTTAGGGAAATGCATTACATTTGCTCTGTTCCGGGCTCAAAACTAGAATAATATCCCGAAATACTTTTTACGAGAAAAGATCGGGTCCGATGGCCGAGTGGCTAGGCAAAGCTCTGCAAAAGCTTCTACAGCGGTTCGAATCCGCTTCGGACCTCAAAAGTTCTAACATCCCAATCAAATCGGGATTCGGATTTCAAAATAAAAAAAATCATGCTGATAAAGGGGTCTTTTTTATTTTATAAATAAATAAATGCTCCAATGAAGAAAGCTGCCTTATTAAAAGACAGCTTTTTCAAATTATAGCAAGCATAAGCAGTTAGAGCCAGAAAGAAGCGGTTAAAAAAATTGCAGGTTTTGGTGTTAATTCTTTTGCGGCAGATTTGTAAATACTTTTCCCTGAAAATTTTAATTGATTTCCGGATTCCATATGTAAAAAACCAATAGCAGGTATTTCAACTTCAAACCCCTGGATAAGTAATTCATTTGTGGAATTACAAAAACATTGCAGGTCAGCAGTAGAAATACAGGCATCCGCTTTAAGATGCCGGGAAACATATTCAAGGAATTCCGGATCCGGTGAAATGTTTTTATCTTCCCTGAACCGGATAAAGTTTTTTTCAATTTTACCTGTTAGCGGATTGATCTCAGCAGAAACAACTTCCAATTTTCCAATTGATGGTAAAATCAGGTAATGTTTTAATTCCAGGAATGGCCGGAATAATTTGGCAATTTTCATTATGTAAATGATTTACTAATCAGAAAAAGCTTTCAGGATCCGGTATTAATTGGTCTCAAACAAATCGGGTAGTAATTATTAAGGAAAAGAGGTTTGATGATTTTTCAGGACGTGGAGAATTTTCTAAGGGGAAACAATGTTAGTAATTAATTTCCGATAAAACAATAGCAGCAGTATTTTTTCCTTATCCATCAGTTCTCAATTGATGTTTTTGACCTGGTACTATACCAAACATTCAAAGAATCCCGGATACGGGCGGTATCTGCCGGGGAAGCAGCCAGTTTAAAAAAAAGTTTGTAGGTGACAGAGTCGTTTGTTTCAATCATAATATCAAGGCCATAGTTTTTAAGATCTCTGAATCGTGTAAACGCCCTGCTGCTATCCGCTTTTTCTATTACAAATTTATAATAGCTGCCAGTGGAAGCCGATGAGTTTCTTTCAATAATGCTGCTGTCCGGTTCCGGATAATTGCTGGAGTCTGCCACCAGCAGGGTGGCGGGTTCTTTTTCCTTTTGCGTTTCCGTAGTATTAGTTTTTTTATAAATAAAGTATCCACCCCAGATAGCCAATCCAATGCCGGCAATGATAGCCAGGAAAAGAACAATTTTCCTGGAAACCGGTACATGCGTTTTTTGAGGGGATAGCATTTCTTCGTAATCCGTAAATGATTCTTCAGTAGTAGCCACCTGGTCAGTTTCCTCATGGCTGTTTTCTTTCATTCTTTCATTAATAAAGTGGCCGGGTGTAAAATCCAGTTTTTCGGATTTGTTTTTTGACAATGTACCAACGCCTTCTATCAGAAATGGTTTTCCAATATTCAGGAACTGCCTGGCCAGTTCCAGGTAAGAATCAAGATCTGAAGAAGCCAGGCTTTTCATTTTACCCGTTTGTTCAGAAATATATTCTACAAGTTTTTCATCTTCTTTTACAGAACTGTCATATTGAAAATGGATACTGCCTGCGGGTTCGCTTTTTAAAGACCTTTCAGCATTATCTGTTTGTTCTGGAATGGATTCCATCCTGAACCTTCCAATGCCATTAAGATTTAACTCTTTATTGAGATACAGAAATTGAGCAAGTAATGGAGATAATTTCAAGGTATCTGATTTTAAAGTCACAATATAATTATTTTACGGTGCTGTGGCAAGTTGCTTTTGTGTAGGGTACAATCAACTTTATCACAACGATCACTTGAAGAGGAACAGCAAACCTGTCTGCCGACATGCAGGCTTTATGTTTGTGGCTCTCTTTTTACACAGGATGCTGAGTACAAAAATGAGGCTGATACAAATATTTGATAAGACAATTTTGAATGCACACTTTAAGCTTAGTAAATTTGCACATGCTCAATAAGGAAGAAAGCCGGTTTGTAGAATATTGGTCAAAAAACAGGTTGAATCAAAAAAAATTTTTTAAACAACTGGCCATCGGACTACCCATGGGTGTTTTATTTGCAGCAGCCATCTTTATTAATTTCATATCTGGTTGGGATAAAAGAGCCACTATGGTAT
>DATDPZ010000104.1:0-8374 GCA_035292525.1 Chitinophagaceae bacterium | reverse complement strand
CGTAACGGGCAGTGGTAAAACATTTACAATCGCCAACGTCATCCAGAATGTGCAGCGGCCAACACTTGTACTTACACACAACAAAACTTTAGTAGCTCAGTTGTATGGAGAATTCAAACAATTTTTCCCGGAAAATGCTGTGGGTTATTTTGTTTCCTATTATGATTACTACCAGCCGGAAGCTTATTTACCCGTGAGCAACACTTATATAGAAAAAGATCTTTCAATAAATGACGAACTGGACAAGCTTCGCCTTCAGGCAACCTCAGAATTGCTGAGTGGACGAAGAGATATTATTGTTGTTGCATCGGTTAGCTGTATCTATGGTATTGGTAATCCCGATGAATTTGCCAAAGGCATTATTCGTATTAATAAAAAACAAATGATCTCCAGGCAGGGTTTTTTACATGCATTGGTTGATATCCTTTATTCACGAACAACATTAGAATTTAAAAGAGGAACCTTCCGTGTAAATGGCGATACGGTTGATATCAATCTTCCTTACCTGGATAATGGTTATCGGATAACTTTTTTTGGAGATGAAATAGATGAAATAGAAAGTTTTGATGTGGTAACAGGAAAAAGAATCAGTGTTATGGAAAACGCTGCCATTTTCCCTGCCAATCTATACCTGGCACCAAAAGAGATGATACAACAGATCCTGTACGAAATACAAGACGAAATGAATGTACAGGTGGATTATTTTAAAAATTCAGGCAAATACATTGAAGCGCAGCGACTGAGTGAACGGGTAAATTATGATGTGGAAATGATTCGTGAACTGGGCTATTGTAATGGCGTGGAAAACTATTCACGTTTTTTTGATCGCAGAAAACCATCTTCAAGGCCGTTTTGCTTACTGGATTATTTTCCAAAAGATTTTCTGTGTGTGATTGATGAAAGCCATCAAACCATTCCACAGGTAAGCGGTATGTATGGCGGTGACAGGAGCAGGAAGTTAGTGTTGGTAGATTATGGATTTCGATTACCCTCTGCATTAGATAACCGCCCGTTAAATTTTCACGAATTTGAATCTTTGCTGAATCAAACCATTTTTGTATCTGCCACTCCGGGTGAATTTGAGCTGGAAAAGTGTGAAGGAGTCGTGGTAGAGCAGGTGGTTCGTCCTACCGGGTTATTAGATCCTCCAATAGAAATTCGTCCAAGTGTAAACCAGATTGATGACCTGCTGGATGAAATTGATAAGCGGGTTACCAAAGGCGACAGGGTGTTGGTAACCACACTTACCAAACGGATGGCAGAAGAGATGGACAAATACCTGCATCGGATTAATATTAAATCAAAATACATCCATAGTGAAGTAGATACACTGGAACGGGTGGAAATACTTCGCCAGTTAAGATTAGGAGAGATTGATGTGCTGGTAGGAGTAAATTTATTAAGAGAGGGGTTGGATCTTCCCGAAGTTTCTCTCGTGGCTATTCTGGATGCTGATAAAGAGGGTTTTTTACGAAATCAAAAAAGTTTGACACAGACTGCAGGCCGTGCAGCAAGAAATGCAGATGGCCTTGTCATTTTCTATGCCGATAAAATGACAATGAGTATGCAAAAAACAATTGATGAAACAAACCGCCGGAGAGAAAAGCAGGTAGCCTATAATATAGAACATAACATTACACCGACTACTATTATTAAAACCACACAGGATGTTTTTGCGCAAACATCAGTACTGGATATAAAAGGGTATGACCCCGCAAATCCTTATTCCATTGCCCCGGATAAGGATTTAATAACGGTGGCTGCTGAAGAGCAGGCTGAATACAGCACCATTCCAAAAATGGAGAAAGCTATTGCTCAAATTAAAAAACAAATGGAAAAGGCGGCAAGGGATTTGGATTTTATGGAGGCCGCAAGGTTAAGAGACGAGATGTATAGGTTGCAAAAGCTGTTGGAAGAAATGAAAAAATAATGCCCGCAATGCCAATTTTAGCGTATTCCCCTAATTACTTTTTCGTAAAACTACTAATGTTCTGCAGGTATTTTTGCCCGATTTTATTTTTTAGCAGTAAGATAATTTTAAAAGCATCTGAGCGTTTTATAGTTTAGTAGTAAGAACTTAAAAATCCAATATTATGAAAAGACGTGTCAGAAAAATCATTAACTTTTTTGCCTTCAACTTATTATTCTTCGCCCTTTACCTGAATTTTATTCATAAGGAAAATGCGAATACGGAAGCTGCACCGGTTGCAACCATGGTGAAGCCTGCAACAACGGCCGCTTATACCGGAACCGTACTGGTTCAGAATCCGGAAAAATATTTAGCGAAAGAAGAAAAGGATGATCAAAACAAACCGCAGTAACTGACTGGTTTATTGAAAAACATTCACTGCCCTGCTGCGAAATGCAAGTTTCGTTTCAGGGCATTTTTTATATGTTCCCGCCGCCTGCCTGATTTCTTTAACTTAGCAGCATGGCAAAAAAACTTTTTCTCCTGGATGCGCTGGCATTGGTTTTCCGTGCCTACTATGCATTGATCAGAAATCCAAGACTGACCTCCAAAGGCAAAAACACCAACGCACAGTTTGGTTTTACCAACGCCTTGCTTGAACTCCTAAAAAATCAAAAACCATCGCACATGGCTGTCTGTTTTGATACGGCTGCCCCGACTGAACGCCATACAGATTTTGCAGACTATAAAGCCAACAGGCAGGAAGCTCCCGAAGATCTGCTGGCTGCTTTACCCGATATAAAAAAAATTATCGAAGGCTTTAATATTCCTGTTATTGAATTGGATGGCTTCGAAGCAGATGATATTGTGGGAACCCTGAGTGTGCAGGCCGCTAAAGCCGGTTACGAAGTTTACATGGTAACTCCCGATAAAGATTACGGACAACTGGTGACTGATAAAATAAAAATATATAAACCCGGTTACCAGGGGGGAGATGTGGAGATCATGGGTCCAAAAGAAGTTTGTGAAAAATGGAATATCAAAGAAGTAAGCCAGGTGATTGATATATTAGGATTAATGGGGGATGCCGTGGATAATATACCCGGCATTCCCGGTGTGGGAGAAAAAACAGCAGCAAAATTGCTGGCAGAATTCGGAACATTGGAAAATGTTTTAAAGAACGCCGATAAGATAAAAGGGAAGATGGGTGAAAAAGTGGCTGCAGGAAAAGAGCTTGCTATCATGAGTAAAAAACTGGCTACAATCATTACCAACGTACCGGTAGAATTTCACGAAGAGAATTTTAAGATATCGGAACCTGACAGGGAATTATTAAAAGAAGTATTTGCTGAACTGGAATTTAAAACACTGGGTAAAAGAGTCCTTGGCGATGATTTTTCAATAACAGTAGCCGGCAACAATTTTATAAAAAAAGAACAACCGCAGGGTGTACAGACAGATTTGTTTGGAAATATCGTTGAGAGTACTGAGCCTGGAACTGAAAGCGGGGAGCCGGTTCAGAATAATAAGGAAGAGTCGGATAATTTGGTGGCAGATAAGAACATTAATAATACAACTCATAAATACGAAGCAGTACAGGATGAAGCAGCAATTAAAACCCTGGTGGCTTTATTAAAAAAACACGAAGAGATTTGTCTCGATACAGAAACCACCAATATTGATGCGAATAATGCAGAACTGGTCGGCATGAGTTTTTCTGTTCGCCCGGGCGAAGCATTTTATGTTCCCTGTCCTGCAGATCAGAAAAAGACAAAAGAAATTCTTGCTTTGTTTGAAAAATTATTTTCCGATAAATCCAAAACATGGATTGGGCAGAATATTAAATATGATATGCTGGTATTAAAATGGTACGGGATAGAGTTGAGAGGAAATATTTTTGACACCATGCTGGCTCATTATGTAATCGAACCCGATGGGAAGAGAGGAATGGATGTACTGAGTGAAAAATACCTGGGTTATGAACCGGTGCATATTGAAGAATTGATCGGGAAAAAAGCCCGCCTGACGGGCAAAAATAAAAATAATGAAGTCGGGCAGGGAAAGACACAGGGAAATATGAGAGAGGTGGAAATAGAAAAAGTAAAAGAATATGCGGCAGAAGATGCAGACATAACACTCCAGCTTCAAAAAAGATTTCTGCCAATGTTAAAAGAAAAAAAAGTGGAAAAGGTGTTTTATGAAGTGGAGAACCCCCTGGTAAAAATTTTAACGGATATGGAATTTGAAGGAGTAAAGATTGATGAGCTTTTCCTGAAGGACTATTCCAACATATTAGAGAAAGATGCAAAGAAAGCAGAAGAGAGTGTTTATAAACAAGCAGGGGTGCGGTTTAATCTTGCTTCTCCGAAACAATTGGGTGAAGTCTTGTTTGATAAACTTCAACTTGACCCTTCGGCAAAAAAAACAAAAACAGGACAATATCAAACCGGTGAAGATGTCTTGCTGAAACTGGCAGCAAAAGGAATCAAAATTGTTGATGATATTTTAACCTTTCGGGAACTGACAAAACTGAAATCTACTTATGTGGATTCATTGCCGCAGTTAATCAATAAAAAATCAGGAAGAGTACACACTACTTATGGTCAGGCCGTGGCAGTCACCGGAAGATTGGCCAGTAACAATCCCAACCTGCAGAATATTCCCGTACGTACTGACCGGGGAAAAGAAATCAGAAAAGCATTTATTCCGGGATCCAATAAACATATTTTGTTATCTGCCGATTATTCACAAATCGAATTAAGAATTGTAGCAGCGATCAGCGGAGATAAAAACATGTGTGATGCTTTTAAAAAGGGGAAAGATATTCATAATGCCACGGCTGCAAAAGTGTACGAAGTAGAAGAGAAAGAGGTGACCAAAGAAATGCGTTACAAAGCCAAGAGTGTAAATTTCGGAATCATCTATGGGCAAGGCGCTTTTGGTCTTGCAGATAATCTTGGAATTTCCAGAACAGAAGCAAAACAAATAATTGAAAATTATAAAACACAGTTTCCCGGTATTCAGAAATACATGGATGATACCATCAATTTTGCAAGAGAACATGGTTATGTGCAAACATTGATGGGAAGAAAACGCTGGCTCCGGGATATTAATTCGTCCAACTTCACTGTACGTGGATTTGCAGAACGCAATGCCATCAACTCTCCCATCCAGGGTACTGCCGCAGATATGATCAAGCTGGCGATGATTAAAACTCATGCTGCCATGCAAAAAGCAGGGTTCAAAAGTAAAATGATCATGCAGGTACACGACGAATTGGTTTTTGATGCCTTTAAAGACGAGGCAAAAGAATTAAAACCACTGATCATTGAATGTATGCAGTCGGCCCTGGCGCTGCCCAATAAAGTTCCTGTAATTGCTGAATGTGGCGAAGGAAAAAACTGGCTGGAAGCACACTAATCTTTTTGAAATCGCTATCCCGGTTTAATCATCCATTAAATTATTTTTTATGGAATTTATACAAGTTTGCACTCTGAAAGATTTACCAAATGGTTCACAAAAAATAGTTGAGATAGGCGCCCATAAAATAGCTTTGTTCCATTTCAATAATGAAATTACCGGCATTGCCAATGCCTGTTTGCATAAAGCAGGGCCGCTTGGTCTGGGGTTGGTTGAAAAAAAATATGACGGCCTGTATGTTACTTGCCCCTGGCATGGATGGGAATACAATATAAAATCCGGAACTGCACCACCCGGATTTAATGACCAACAGGCAGTTTATGAAGTAAAAGTGGAAGGCGATCATGTTTTAGTAAGTGCTCAACCAATCAAAAAAGCACATCGTGAATTACATGATCTGAAAGTGATTGAAGACCTGGTAAAACTGCAATATCAAACCTCATCCGAATCAAAAAATGTGTTGGGTATTTCTACAACCAATATGAACGAGGCCCTGCCAAGGTATAGTACTTCAGAAGCGGCCTTGGAAATGGCATTGGATTATGCCAAAGAACAGCACGGTGCTGCTATAAAAATGCTGAAGTTGCGGGACCTTGGCTTTCGGGCATGCGAAGGATATTATTCTCAACACATGAATGCCTGTACCTGGCCCTGCAGTATTACTGAAATGCAACCGAAAGACGGAATGACACAAGTGTACCGTGATATGATCTTGTGGGCAGATATTGTACTGGTGGCTACTCCCATTCGCTGGGGAAATCCTTCTTCCTTATATTTTAAAATGGCCGAACGACTGAACTGTGTTCAGAACCAGATCACTTTAAAAGATAAGGTACTGGTGAAAAATAAAGTAGCCTCCTTTATTATTACCGGCGGACAGGATAATATTCAGCAGGTGGCCGGACAGATGATGGTATTCTTTACTGATCTCGGTTTTGCATTTCCTCCATTTAGTTTTATGGGCTGGAGCCGTGGCTGGACTGCAGAAGATATGGATAAAAATGTTTTACAATTCAAACGAAGCGAATATATAAAACGAACCAGCAGAGAACTGGTTGATAATACTGTGGAAACACTCATGCAGATCAAACACATGCATGCAGATAAGATGAAAGCGCCTAAACCGCATAAGCAGGATTCATTTTCCGCTGATCTGATCAATCCGGATATGAACGTTTAAATATGTGATACTTGATAGCCGGTTTCCTTTTTTTTAAAAGAACCCGTAGTTTGGCAATAATTAAAAAAATAATTCATGCAAAAAATCTTTCTTCCAATAACAGGAATGTTTTTTTCTTTCCTGGCATCATCCCAGTCAACCCCAAAAATGGATTTTGAAAAATACAATCCCACTTCTACGCTGGTTGTAGCCGAACATAAATTAACGAAGGCGAAATTTCCGTTTATAGATGTACACAATCACCAGTTCAATATGCCCAACATGGACCTGGGTACATTAATAAAAGAAATGGATAAACTGAATATGCGGGTAATGGTAAATTTAAGTGGTCAAAGCGGAAACAATATTGTTCAATCTGTAAAAAACATTAAAGACAATTATCCAAAACGCTTTATAGTTTTTGCCAATGTTGATTTTGGAAAAGTAGGGGAAGCCGGATGGGGAGAAAAAGCAGCAGCACAATTGGAAGCTGACATAAAGAACGGCGCTAATGGTTTAAAGATTTATAAAAGCCTTGGTACTGGTTCAAAAGATATAAGCGGCAAACGTATTCCGGTTGATGATCCCCGGCTTGATCTGGTATGGAAAAAAGCAGGCGAATTAAAAATTCCTGTCTTAATTCACACGGCTGATCCAAAACCCTTTTGGGATCCGATGGATGAAAAAAATGAAAGATGGCTGGAGTTGGCAACAAGACCCGGACGAAAAAAAAATGGTGAAGCGGATACTGTTTCATGGCAGCAACTGATAGATGAGCAACACCGCCTGTTTAAAAAACATCCTAACACAACTTTTATCAATGCTCATTTTGGCTGGTATCCTAATAATCTTGGAAAATTGGGTCAACTACTGGATGAAATGAAAAATATGTATGTAGAATTCGGCGCTATCATTGCAGAACTTGGAAGGCAGCCCAGGGCTGCAAAAAAGTTTTTTGAAAAATACCAGGACCGGATTCTTTTTGGTAAAGACAGTTGGGTGCCCGAAGAATACGCTACTTATTTCCGTGTGCTGGAATCAGAAGATGAATATTTTCCTTACCACAAAAAATATCATGCTTTCTGGGCCATGTATGGCATGGGATTATCTGATGCGGTGTTGAAAAAAATTTATTATAAAAATGCACTGCGCATTATTCCTAATATTGATAAATCTCAATTCCCGGATTAAATGAAAAATGATATTGGCAACCGGGAAGACCTCTTAAAACTTATTACTTGTTTTTACGATAAATTACTTGCTGATAATTCAATTAACTATTTGTTTACAGAAGTGGCAATAATTGATCTTCCGCATCATCTTGATGTGCTGGTAGATTTTTGGGATAATATTTTATTTCAGAATGATACCTATAGAAAGAACGCTATGCAGCCCCATTTGATCCTGCATCAAAAATCAGCTTTACAAAAACATCATTTCGACATATGGTTAAAGTATTTTAACAATACTGTAGATGAATTATTTGAAGGCGAAAAAACTTTCCTGGCAAAAGAAAGAGCATTAAGTATTGCTACGGTCATGCAAATAAAAATTCTTCAGCCAAACGCCGTATGAGAAACCGGATTAATAGTTAATATTTTAGACTTTTTATACAATCCCTTACTCTTTTAGTTTAAAATATTCTCGCATTTTGGGGTTATCTTGCAACCCCTAAATTTTTATACTCAATATGGAATATAGTAAGCTAATAGCAGTAACCGGCCTGCCTGGAATTTTTGAACTGATCAGCAGCAGAAGCGACGGCGCTGTTGTACGATCACTGGATGACAACAAAACCCGGTTTGTTGCAAGCAGGGTGCATAATTTTTCGCACCTGGAAAGTATAGAGGTGTTTACACAAAATGAAAACGTAAACCTCGTGGAGG
>DATDPZ010000103.1:0-4142 GCA_035292525.1 Chitinophagaceae bacterium | reverse complement strand
ACCGCCTTGTTCAAATCCGTCTTCATATAATTTAAGTGTAAAAACATTTTTGATGCCAGGCATTTTTAAAGTTTCCGATGCATCGAAAGATTTAATTTTCATACCGAAGGCTGGTGGGTGTTCAATCATGGCAATCAGCATTCCTGGATGTTTGTAATCCAAGCCAAACAGAGCAGTTCCTGTCACAATTTTTAAACCTTCAACATTTTGCTGAGAGTTTCCTACAATTTTAAAATCATTTACATTTTTCAACTTTACATTCTTAGGAACCGGCAATGTAGCAGCTTTAGATGCAAAGCTTCCATAGGTACCAGACCTTCCGCTTTTTTTATGGTACAGTATAGAAGCATTGGTCGTTACTTCCTGTACAGGTACATTCCATGTTTGTGCTGCAGCCTGCATCAGCATGTACCGTGCTGTCGCCCCTGCTTCACGCAAAGGTTTCCAGTACATTCTTACAGAATTGCTGCCTCCTGTAAACTGCGGGCCCAGCTTAGCATTATTGTGTGGTGCCATTTCCACTACTACCTTTTTCCAGTCGGCATCCAGTTCTTCAGCTACAATCATCGGGAGTGATGTCATTACGTTTTGTCCAAAATCAGGGTTGGGATTGAGAATTTTTATAACATTGTCCGGGGTAATTTTTATAAACCCGTTCATCTCAATCCAATCTTCAGGTAGTTCTGGTTTATCAGTATTGCTTTTCTGTCCGAATGAAGGCAACCAGGAAAAATTTATCATCAGACCGCCGCCAACAAGTGCAGTGGCTTTTAGAAACGATCGTCTTTGGATGGACGTTT
This sequence comes from Chitinophagaceae bacterium, assembly GCA_035292525.1. GTDB lineage: Bacteria > Bacteroidota > Bacteroidia > Chitinophagales > Chitinophagaceae > VBAS01. The sequence continues at coordinate 3,342 of DATDPZ010000103.1, read as the reverse complement.
TTGGCTGTGTCATTGTTGGGATTTTTTTTCAGAACTTATGGATCGTTTATAATCGAATTAAAGTTAAGAACTTATTAAGAATCTTCTTTGATTAATTTCAGTTTTTCTAACCAGTTCTTTACTTTGGTTTCTGCTTCTTTTGCCTTATCATCTTTGATAATAAAATATACGCCATCTCTTTCTATTCCACCTTTCATTTCAAAACCTTCCAACATTTTACTGCCCGGACAAAGCTCTTTTACAGTTTGGAAATCACTTCCTGCGCCATAACCTGCACTGGTATTGAAAGGAATTATTGTTTTGCCTTTCAGATCATATTGATACAAAAAAAATTCACCGGTGGCGGCAACCTCATATTCCATGTTGGAAAACCTATAAACACAATTTCATATTTCTGCATACTATCAATTTTTGTTTTTAATGGTGGCAAATAACCTGTTTCATTTTCTTTCACTACTTGCTGTACCGTTTGTTGATGATTTTCCGGATATGGTTTTTCTAATTCTAACACCACTGGTTCTCCGCCAGTATTAGTTCTGGCAATTTATTTAACAAAAAGAATATTGCATAGCAAGGGATTTAGTTTAATTAAAAGCAGCAACAGCCCGATAATTTTTAACACTGCAACTTCATTGTTCTGAACTAATCGCTAACTTGTATAAAACTATTCAGCATGAAAAATTTTTCCCTGCCAATTTGTCTTTTATTCAGTTTTTCAATTTTAGCTCAAAACACAGTTTCTTTATTCAATGGAAAAGACCTTTCTGGCTGGACCATTCACGGTACAGAAAAATGGTATGTAGAAAAAGGGAAGCTGGTATGTGAAAGCGGGCCGGAAAAAAAATATGGTTACCTCTCCACCCATAAGAATTATAAAAATTTTGAACTGACGCTTGAATTTAAACAGGAAGCCAATGGCAATAGCGGAGTTTTTTTCCGTTCTTCAATAGATGGCGTAAAGATCAGCGGTTGGCAATGTGAAGTAGCACCGCTGAACATGCATACAGGCGGTATTTATGAATCTTATGGCCGTGGCTGGCTGATACAACCCAACCCCGTTCATGAAAGATATTTAAAAACCGGAAAGTGGAATAAATTGAAATTAAGAGTGATCAACGATGAAGTGACCACCTGGCTGAACGGCCACATGATGGTTAATATCATTGATGAAAAGATCGGAGATGGAAATGGGTTTATTGCTTTGCAAATACATGATGGCGGTGGCATAAAAGTAAAATGGAAAAACATTAAGATCAAAGAAATGAATAAACCACTGAGCGACTGATTCCGGCAACTTTGATATCAGAATCAACGATTTGAGTGGAAAGTGTTTTATTTTTAAGGTGAAATGTCAATCCGGTGCAAAAATTCCTTATTCAATATAAAAAAATAATAACCTTTTTTACTACAACTCATTTTCAGTTGTTTGTGTTTTTTATTTTATTTATTTTAAAGCTGAATGCTCAACCCTGCCCCATCAATATAGATTTTGAATCCGGAAATTTCAATGGGTGGACCTGTTATTCAGGTTCGGTGGCACAAGTGGCTGGCAAAAATGTAATAACCCTGAATTCTTCCGGCGGGCCTTTATTCTCCCAGCATCAACTATTTGATGCAGCCATTTCAACTGGTGAAACGGATTATTATGGCGGGTTTCCGGTGATTTGTCCAAACGGCAGCGGGTATTCTGTAAAACTTGGAAATAATTCCGGTGGTCACGAAGCAGAAGGAATATCTTATGAATTCACCATCCCCGCCAATCGAAATACTTTTTCATTAATCTATCATTATGCAGTGGTTTTCCAGGATCCCAGGCACCTGGATTTTCAACAACCCCGGCTGGAACTGGAAATCACAAATCTTACAGATAATGAATTAATCGAATGTTCATCTTTTACTTTTTTTCCTCTTGGTTCCCCCTTGCCCGGATTTTTTCAGTCTCCCAACTCAGCTGATTCAACAACTGTGTGGTGCAAAGATTGGTCGGCTGTTACCATTAACTTAAATGGAAAAGCAGGTAAAACAATTCAATTATTTTTCAAAACAGCAGACTGTGTTTTTACCCGGCATTTTGGTTATGCCTATATCGATGTGAATACAGAATGCAGCAGTGAATTTACCGGTGCTACTTATTGCCCTGATGATACTGCAGTGAACGTTATTGCTCCCTATGGTTATTCAAACTATAACTGGTTTAACAATACTTTTTCCCAACATTTGGGCAGCCAGCAACAAATCAGGTTCTCCCCCCCTCCTGCAGTTGGAACAACCATTGCAGTGGAGTTAACTCCTTATAATGGCTATGGATGTACGGATACACTTTATGCCCGGCTGATTGATACTCTAACATTAAAAGCTTTTGCAGGCGTTGATGCTATTTCCTGCAACCAGGAACTGGTAAAGCTTGGCGAAAATCCAAAACCCGGTGTTGTTTATAGCTGGACTCCCGCCACCGGATTAACCAATGCATTTATTGCCAATCCCAGGGCTGGGCCGGCTAATAATACAACCTATGAACTTACGGTACGAAATGCCGGAGGCGGTTGTCTCAGCAGGGATACGGTAATCATCACCGCTCCTTATATTGACAGTTCTTTACTGGTAAATGGCAATACAGCTTATTGTATTACCTCCAATGACAGTACTGTTTTTTATGTGCAGCCTGCAGACAGTATTCAATGGTTCAGAAATAATCTTGCCATCAGAAGTGCAAACCAGACAAGATTCAAAGCAAGTTTATCCGGCACATACCATGCTGTTCTTTATAATTTTTTAGGTTGCAGTCTTTCTACCAGACCGCAGCAGGTATTGATAGAAATACCCAAACCGGGAATCACTTATCCGGTTCAGTACAGTGTCATCAATAACCCGCTTCAATTAGCAGCAAGGGATTTCGGTATTTCCACGATTTGGAAACCATCAGCTCATCTTGATGATCCGTCCAATACCAACCCGGTTTTTAAAGTCACTAATGAAATAGATCAACTTTATACTATTGAAATTAAAACGGTTGCCGGATGTTTAACAACGGATACACAATTTGTAAAATCAATTAAAGAAGTAAAAATTTATGTGCCGAATGCTTTTACCCCAAACAATAATGGGCTGAATGATTTATTAAGGCCGTTGTTATTAGGAGTTAAAGAAATTAAATTTTTCAGAATTTATAACCGCTGGGGACAATTAGTCTATGATATGCAATCTGCCGACCGGGGATGGGATGGCACATTCAAGGGAATGCTGCAACCATCAGGCACATTTGTATGGCTCGTACAGGGCCTGGGCCTGGATAATAAAATTTATACACAAAAGGGAATTACAACACTGATCCGGTAATTATGG
>DATDPZ010000102.1:0-2964 GCA_035292525.1 Chitinophagaceae bacterium | reverse complement strand
TGCTTAAGATCAAAAGAGTCAACAAAATCGCCGAAATATGGATGGGTGGCCATCAAAATATAGCTTCCGGCATTCAGCCTGGATAAAGTAAATAATCCTGCTTTGTCTGCACGGGTAAATTTTACCAGTACCGTATCTGATTTTCTTAATAAACTGATGACTGTATTTTGTAAACTGCTTTTTTCCACTGAATCTACAACCACGCCTTTCAGGGAAGACAATTGGGAATAAGCGAGAGTGACTATAAAGCAAAATAAAAAACTGATGAAAAGTTTTCTCATAGTTGATTTTTGGCAGTGGTTAATGGTTTGGTTTATTATTCCCGGATGTAAATTGCAAAAAGCCTCATGATTAGCAGCAGGTAAGTACTAATTTTACGTTAAAGGCTTAATTTCACTATAAACGGAAATTCAAACCGGTTTAAAGATGCAGGCAATTAAGAAATCCACAAATGAGCTGACGAATAATATAAAAAACAACCAGAAAAAATGAACCATGATAAAGAAGATAATGTAAACATTACCGGTACTGTCTGGAATTATTCTTTGCTCACCGATGAGGATATCAGCAATTACCAGCAGGGAACTCATTATACGTTGTATAAAAAATTTGGTTCGCATGCTGTTAAAACAGATAATGTATGGGGAACGTATTTCTGTGTATGGGCTCCCAATGCCAGTTCAGTTTCTGTCATTGGCAATTTTAATCATTGGAAAAATCATCAACATGAACTTTTTCCCCGTTGGGATAAAAGCGGCATCTGGGAAGGTTTTATTCCCGGATTTACATTGGGTGAAGTTTATAAGTACCACATTATAGGATTTAAAAAAAGAAAAGGAGATAAAGGAGATCCTTTTGCAAATTTCTGGGAGAAACGACCCCTTACGGCCAGCATCACCTGGGATATGTATTATGATTGGCAGGATAAGGACTGGATGAATAAAAGAAAAAAGCATAATTCATTAAATGCACCCTGGAGCGTTTACGAAGTGCACCTGACCAGCTGGCAACGACCGGATAGAAATGATGAAGAATCTTATAACACTTACGACCAGCTGACAGAAAGATTAGTTCCCTATGTAAAAAACATGGGCTTTACACATGTAGAACTGATGCCGGTAATGGAACATCCTTTTGACGGAAGCTGGGGCTACCAATGTACCGGTTTTTTTGCAGCCACATCCCGGTTTGGAGATCCACAGGGATTGATGCGGCTCATAGATGCTTTTCACCGGGAAGGAATTGGTGTTATTTTAGATTGGGTGCCTTCTCATTTTCCATATGATGCACATGGCTTGTTTATGTTTGATGGCACACACACTTACGAGTATGCAGATATGCGTAAAGGATTTCATCCGGACTGGAACAGTTATATTTTTAATTATAAAAGGGGAGAGGTAAAATCATTCCTGATCAGCAGTGCAAGATACTGGTTTGATCTTTTTCATATTGATGGAATAAGAGTGGATGCCGTTTCCTCCATGTTGAAATTAAATTATTCCCGGCAGGAAGGGCAATGGGAACCCAATGAATTTGGAGGTGATGGAAACCTGGAAGCCATTGCTTTTATCAAAGACCTGAATGAAACGATCTACAGGGATTTTCCGGATACACAAATGATAGCCGAAGAAGCAACTGACTGGCCGGGAATTTCTAAACCCACCTTTGCTGATGGGTTGGGTTTTGGAATGAAATGGATGATGGGCTGGATGCATGATACACTTGATTATTTTAAAATGGATCATTTTTTCAGGCAGTTTCACCAGGATAAATTTTCTTTCAGCATGATGTATTTCTTTGATGAAAATTTTATGCTCCCCTTAAGTCATGATGAAGTAGTACACGGCAAAAGTCCCATGCTGTATAAAATGCCTGGTGATGAATGGCAAAAATTTGCCAACCTGCGATTGTTATATGCTTACATGTGGACGCATCCCGGAGCCAAACTTCTTTTTATGGGAAATGAATTTGGACAAACCAGTGAATGGAATTACAAAAGTGAACTGGACTGGCCACTTTTACAATATGATGCACACCGCTTATTAAAAGACTGCGTTGCTGATTTAAATAAGTTATTGGTTAGTGAGCCTGCGCTTTATTCAAATCAATTCCAGCCTGAGGGATTTGAATGGGTGGATCTGAATCACCGGAAAGAATCTGTAATATGCTTCCGGAGAAAAGGATTGAAAAAATCAGATGACCTGCTTATCATTTTAAATCTTACTCCCGTGGTGAGAGAGCATTGGGATATCTACGTAAAAAACAAAAAATTTACTAAGGAGATTTTCAATTCAGATGACAAAAAGTACTGGGGTACCGGAGATGTTTTAAATCCTGAATTGACTTGTAAATTAATTGATAGCGATCAAAAACTTTTTAAACTCACCGTAAATTTACCTCCGCTTGCAGCACTCGTATTGAAATAAAATTTTCTTTCACCGAATTACTTAAAAAAATACTGTTAAAGTCTATGAGATACCAGAATTAGAAATTAATTTTGAAAGGAATCCGTATAAAGTATCATCCAAAAAAAGAACCCTATGAAGTCTAATTTATTCCTCCCCGTATTTCTTGCTTTTTCATTCGCATCATTTGGCCAGAACGACAGCGCTGATTTTTATTTTCAAAAAGCATTGAAAGAAAAAGAAGCAGGTCGCAAACTGGAAGTCTGGAAAAATATTGACAAAGCATATCAATTTAATGCCGGCGATAAAGCCATTGTATCTGAACTGGCCAATGTATTGCTGGAACTGCGTAAATATTCACAGGCAAAAGAAATGTTTAAGCAGCTGGAAAAACTGGGAGACCATTCACCCGCCGTTATAAAACAAATTCTGAATCTGTCCTATAACACGAAACAATTTGACGATGCACTGATGTATGCTGCTAAACTCAAGAAAGCCGATCCGTCAGAAAAAGTAAATTTCTTCATTGGTAAAATTCATTATGACCGTGACAATTATG